>CAMLQG010000039.1 GCA_946482075.1 uncultured Erythrobacteraceae bacterium | reverse complement strand
CGGCGGCTTGTCGATCGAGCCCATCGTCTTCACCACGCCGAGCACGGCGGCGACGATGCCGAGCGCGGGAAGCGCGTCCGCCAGGCCCTGCAGCGCGTGCTGCGGTTCGTGCATCTCGTGGAAATGGGTCTTGATGGCGTTGTCCATCACTTCTTCCACCGCGTGGGTTTCCAGCGTGCCGGAAGACACGACGATCAGCGTCAGCGTGTCGCAGATCAGCGCGATCAGCGGCTTGTTGGTCAGGAGGCGGGGGAATTCGGCGAAGATCGCGGAGTTCTGGGGCTCCTGCACATGGCTTTCCAGCGCCACCGGGCCTTCGCTGCGCAGGATGCGCATCAGCTTGGTGGTCAGCAGGATCGCGTCCACATGGTCTTGCTTGGTGTGCTTGGGCCCCTTGAACACCTTGGCGAGGCCGAAGCCGACCGCCTTCAGCTCATGCATCGAGTTGCCGGCCACCAGCGCGCCGATCGCGGCGCCGCCGATGATCAGCATTTCGTGCGGCAGGGCGTGCATCACCGGGCCGAGCGCGCCGCCGGTGATCGCGAACCCTCCGAAGACCATGACGATCAGGATGACGATCCCGATGACTGCAAACATGTCCAAATCCCCTGTCTGGTTTCCGGTGCTTCAGCGAAGCAGATCGAAAAGCGAAAGATTGGCGAGCTTCACGAAACTGGCCTGGCTGGCTTCTAGGACGGTCATCATCTCCTGAAGTTCAGTCATGGCGGCCGCGGGATCGACCCCACCGATCTGGCCTTTCTCGGAAGTGCGCATTGCGCCCAGCCTTTCGTAGCGGGCGAGATTGAGATCGACCCAGTTCATCCGGCCGCCGATCACGGTCTGCGTGGTCGTGATCTGCTCCAGCCCCGCGTTCAGCGCGTCGAGCGCGCCGTTGGCCGCGCCCTGCGGATCGCCCGTCCCGCTCCTGAGCGCGGTGGCGAGAGTGTCGAGCACGGCGAAGATATCGGTCGGGCTGCCATTATGGGTGAAGTCGAACACTTCCGGCCCGGTGACGCCGCGCAGCACCGACTGCCCGTCGCCCAGCGACAGCTCGGTGGTGCTGGCCGTGCCGGAATAGACGGGGTCGCCGCTGCCGTCGAGCGTATAGGCGGGGCCCGAAGTCTCGCCGCCGAACAGGGCATGGCCTGCGCTGTCGCGCGAATTCGCCATGGCGATGAGGTTCTGGCGGATATTGGCGATCTGTTCGCCGATCGCCGCGCGTTCCGTGTCGCTCAGCGTGCCGTTGGCGGCCTGCGTGGCGAGCTCCTTGGCGGTGATGAGGTTGTCCGCGATCTCCGACAGCGCGGCGTCGGCCAGCGAGAGGTCGGAATTGGCGCGGTTGGCGTTGGTCGTGTTGACCGCGGTCAGATCGCTGGCGCGCGCGAGCGTGCGCAGGCGCGCAGCCGCCACCGGATCGTCGGAGGATTTCGCCAGGCGTTCGCCGCTGGAGATCTGCTGCTGCAGCTCCTGCGCGCGCTTGCGCATGATGCCGAGATCCTGGGTCGCCCGTTCATAAAATGCACTAGTGGATAGTACCGTCATGATCGCCTCACCTGATGGCCAGCAGAGTATCGAAGATGTCGCTCGCGACCTGCATCGCGCGGCCCGAGGCCTGGAAGGCCTGCTGGTAGCGCAGCAGGTTCACCGCTTCCTGGTCCAGATCGACGCCGGCCTGGCTGGCGAGCGCGATCCGGGCGGAGGAAGCGATGGTGTCCAGCGCATCGCGCGTGGTCGTGCGGCCGGAGACCTTGCTGGAGACGTCGAACAGCAGCGCGTTCATCGCGCCGGCGACGTCGCCGGACGTCAGCGCATTGCGCAGCGCCTGGAGATTGCTCGCATCGCGCGATCCGGCGGGAGATCCGGCGGGCGCCGTGGCGATCTGGGCCGGGCTGGTCAGCGCGACCGCAATGCCGGTCGCGCCGCCGCCCGAGAAGAAGGGCTGGCCGGCCGATCCGTCCAGCGTCGCGCCGCCCGTCTGCACGGCGTTCACGGTAGCGGCGATGCCGTCGGCCACCGCGTCCAGCTGGGCGCGGATGTCGCGCACATGGGTCAGCGCTTGCGCCTTGCCGGCGAGGCTGCCGCCTGCAAGCGTGATCGGCGAGCCGCCGAGATCGAAGGCGATCGTGCCATCGGCGGCGGTGGCCATGCTGAGGGCATTGACCGTGCCGCCCTGGACCAGCGACGGGCCGCCCGAACCGAGGCGGACTTCGGCGGTGTAGTCGGCGTTGATCGTGACCGAGATGTCGCCCAACCCGCTCAGCTTCTGGAGCATGAGGTCGCGCTGGTCGAGCAATGCGGACTGGTCGGTGCTGCCGTTCTGCGCGCGGGACAGGCGCAGGTTGATGCGGGCGAGCTCGTTCGCATAGGTGTTCACGTCGCCGACGCTCGCATTGGCATCGAACTGCAGCCCGTCGCGCACGGAATCGAGCGCGGTGGCCGCGACGTTGAAGCTGCGGGCCAGCGTGCGCGCGCTTTCCAGCGTGGCGGCGCGCATCGAAAGATTGGTGGGATCGGCGGCGAGGCTTTCCAGCGAACCCTCGAAATCGACGATCGCGGGATAGATCTGCGCGTTGTCGAGCGCGGCTTCGATATTCTCGAGGCCGGCCAGCTCCGCATCGGCTCGCGCAAGATCGCTGCCGGTACGGCGCACTTCGGCGAGGCGGAAGAGATCAGCGTTGCGCGTGACGCCGCTCAGCCGGACGCCGGAGAGCGAGGCATCGCCGATCTGGCCGAAAGCATTCGGCGGGGCGAGCTCGGCAAGGTTCACCGTGCGGCGGACATAGCCTTCGCTCGATGCGTTGGCGATATTCTGCGCCGTGATGTCGAGCGCTGAGCGCGCGGCCTTGGCGCCGCTGGATGCGATGGAGAGCAGATCGGAAGCCATGGCTCAGGCGCCCCTTTCCATGCCGAGATGCCTGGCGAGCTGGGCTTCGATAGACTTGCCCAGGCCCAGCGATCCGCTGTCGGCCAGGATGTCGGCGAAACGCTCGTCCATCATCTGCTTGAACGTGTCGTTCGCCTGGCTGGAGAACATGCTCTCGCCGAAGCTCGCCTTGCGGGCGGACGCGAGCATCTGCCGCGCGAAGATCGCTTCGAAGCGCTTCGCCGCATCCGCCAGCTTCTGCCGATCGTCCGCCTTGTCGGGCGTGATCTGGAAAGAGGAACCGATCGCGATCATATCACCACCATCTCCGCGTTGAGCGCACCCGCCTGCTTGAGCGATTCCAGGATCGCGACGAGGTCGGAAGGCGAGACGTTGAGCATGTTGAGAGCATCGACCAGCTGGGCGAGCGAAGCGCCGGGCTGGAAGTTGACGACATGGGCGCCGCTTTCCTCCACATTGATCGTGCTGTTCTGCTCGGTGGCCGTCCGGCCGCGGCTGAACGGCGCGGGCTGGATCACCCGCGGGTCCTCGTCCACGCGCACCACCAGCTTGCCGTGGCTGATCGCGGCGGGCGACAGGCGCACCGCGCTGTTGATCACCACCGTGCCGGTACGGCTGTTGATGATCACCTTGGCGCGGCTTTCGGCCGGAGTGACGTCGATCATCTCGATCTGGGCCATCATCGTGCTGCGGTAGTCCGGACCCATCGGCATGCGCAGCGCGAGCGTGACGCCGTCCTCGATCGAGGCGGTGCCGGGGTAGCGGGCATTGATCGCGTCGCGCACGCGCGTGGCGGTCAGGAAGTCCGCGTTGAACAGGTTCCAGCGCAGGATGTCGGAATTGTCGAAGCCGGTGGCGACCGCGCGTTCCACGCTGGCGCCTTCGGCGATGCGGCCGACGGTGGGCACGTTGACGGAAAGCTTGGAGCCGTCCTTGCCCGACACGCCCAGGCCGCCCACTGCGAGATTGCCCTGCGCCATGGCGTAGATCTGGCCGTCCGCACCGTAGAGCGGAGCGAGGATCAGCGCACCGCCGCGCAGGCTCTTGGCCTTGCCGATGGTGGAGACGGTCACGTCGATCCGCTGGCCGGGCTTGGCGAAGGCCGGCAGTTCCGCCGTCACCATCACAGCAGCCGCATTCTTCAGGCCGGGGCTGACGCCCGGGGGAAGCTGCAGGCCGAGACGGCCGGAGACGCCGCGCATCGCCTGGGTCAGATATTCCAGATTGTCATCGCCCGTGCCTTCCAGGCCGACCACGATGCCGTAGCCGGTCAGCTGGTTGGAACGCACGCCCTGGAAATTGCCGAGATCGCGCACGCGCTCCGCATGGGCGGGCGTGGCCGCCAGGAGAAGCGCGAGGGCGGCGAACAGAGCGGAGAGGATGCGGGACATCGTGGAAGACCTCAAAACGGGCTGATGACGTTGAAGAAGCGCTGCAGCCAGCCTTCGCGGCCGGCGCGCTGGATCGATCCCTTGCCGGAATAGACGATGTGCGCATCGGCCACGCGGGTGGAGACGATGCGGCTGTCCTCGTCGATATCCGCCAGGCGGACGATGCCCGAGAAGCGAACCCATTCGTCGCCCTGGCTCAGCATCATGCGCTTCTCGCCGCGCACCAGCGCGGTGCCGTTCGGGCGGATCTCGTAGATCGTGACGCCGAGCTGGCTCGAAATGCTGCTGGTCTGCGAGGCATTGCCCTGGCCCTTGAACGCCGATTGACCGGACGCCTTGAGCGCGTTGGGGTTGAGGAAATCGAGCGGGCCGGCGGTCGGCGGCGTCAGCGAGAAGCCGCCATTGCGATCGGTCTTGCCGCTGGTCGATTTGGATGTGGTGGTGCTTTCCACCAGCACGATCGTCAGCGGATCGCCCACGGCGCGCGCGCGATTGCCCGTGTGTAGCGGCGCATAGCCGGAGGCCACGTTGAAGATGCTGCCATCCGCAGCGGGCGGGGGCGGGGCGACCGGCATGGCGGGCGCGAATTCCGGCGAGGGCTTCAGCTTGGCCGAAGCCGCCGTCGGGACCGCTGCCGTACCGGCCAGCGTCAGTGCGAGGAGGAGAGAGATCCGGGTCATGGCGATCACAGCGTCTGGTTGGCGTTGCGCAGCATTTCATCGACGGCCGAGATCATCTTGGAGCTGATCTCGTAAGCGCGCTGGCATTCGATCATGTCGACCAGCTCCTCGACGACGTTGACGTTCGAGCCCTCGAGCATGCCCTGGCGGATATTGCCGCGGCCCTGCTCGCCGGCGATACCCACCTGCGGCGCGCCGCTGGCCGAGGTTTCCATCAGGAAGTTGTCGCTCGCGGCCTCGAGGCCGGCGGGGTTGGTGAAGGAGGCGAGCTGGATCTGGCCGAGCTCCGTCGCTTCGCCGCTCGATGCGGTGGTGGCGGAAACCGTGCCGTCCGGCGCGATCGTGATCGCGGTCGCATCCTCGGGGATGGTAATGCCCGGGACCAGCTTGTAGCCCTGGACCGTCACCAGCTCGCCTTCGGCCGAACGCGTGAAATTGCCCGCGCGGGTATAAGCGGTCTTCCCGCCAGGCATTTCCACCTGGAAGAAGCCATCGCCGTCCAGCGCCAGGTCCAGCGCGTTGCCGGTGTTGTTGAGCGTGCCCTGGGTCACGATCCGGCTGGTGGACTGGACCGCCACGCCCGTGCCGAGATTGAGGCCGGTGGCATAATCCGTTTCCGAGCTGGACTGCTGCCCGGCCACGCGCAGGTTCTGGTAAGCGAGCGTGGCGAAGTTCGCCCGGTCGCGCTTGAAACCGGTGGTTCCGACATTCGCCAAGTTGTTGGCGATCACGCGCATCCGCGTGTCCTGGGCTTCCAGACCGGTGCGGGCGACTTGAAGTGCGGAATTGGGCATCGGTGAAACTCCTTAGGAAAGACGCATGAGTGACGCGCCGCCTTCGTCGATGTCCTTGGCGGTAGCGACGAGTTTGGTGCGCATGTCGAACAGGCGCTGAGCCTCGACCATTTCGACCAGGATCTGGGTGACATCGACATTCGACTGTTCGAGGGAGCCGGACACGACGCGAGCTTCCTCGTCGGTCGGCAGCACGCCGCCGCCGCGCACGCGGAACAACCCGTCCGTTCCCTTGGCTACGGGGCTGCCCTGCCAGCTGGCGAGCTTGATGCGGCCGACTACGGTGGGCTTCTGTTCCGGCTTTTCCGGATCGGCCGCCATCACGCTGCCGTCCTCCGCGATGGAGACTTCCGCGTTGAGCGGAAGCGTGATCGGGCCGTCTTCGCCCAGAACCGGGCGGCCATCGCCATTCGACAGGAGGCCGCTCGGCGAGATCGAGAGATCGCCCCGGCGGGTATAGGCTTCCGTGCCGTCCTGAGCCTGGACCGCGATGAGAGCTTCCCCATTCACCGCGATGTCCAGCCTGTTGCCGGTGGCGACGATGGAACCGGCCGTCATGTCCGCCCCCAGGACCCCCGTGGTCACCATCGAGCGCGCCTCCAGCTGAGGGCCCTTGACGGTCACCGGGGTGGACTGAAACGTTTCCGCGCGGAAGCCGGTCGTCTGCGCGTTCGCCAGATTGCTGGCGATCGCGCCCTGCCGGATCATCGAATCCGCCATGCCGGAAACCGCGGTGTAGATCAGCCGGTCCATCTATATCTCCGATCGTCCTGGGCTGGCCTGTGGATCAGGTCCGCAGGTTGATGACGGTCTGAGCGATCTGAGTCGCCGTATCGATCGCCTTGGCGTTGGCCTGGAAGTTCCGCTGCGCGGTGATCAGGCCGACCAGTTCCTCGGCGATATCGACGTTCGAGCGTTCGAGAGCGCCCGACAGAAGGTTGCCGTAGCTGCCTTCGCCCGGATTGCCGTAGGTCGCGGCACCCGACAGGCCGGTGGATTGCCAGTTGGACGAACCGACCTGCTTCAGGCCCTGCGGCGCGATGAAGGACGCGAGCGCGACCTTGCCGACATTGATCGTGGTGCCATCGGCATAGGAGGCGACGACATTGCCGTCATCGCCGATCGTCACGCCGGCGAAGGTGCCGCCGCCCGTGCTGGTGGCCGGGATCTGGAGATCGCCGGGCGTGGTCGAGGTGGCGACGCCCGAAGCGTCCACCGGATAGCCCTGCAGCCTGTTCTTCTCGCTGTCGGTCACATAACCGTTCTCGTCGACCGTGAAGCTGCCGGCGCGGGTATAAAGCGTGTCGCCGGTGTTCGACCGCATGGTGAAGAAGCCGTCGCCATTGATCGCGACGTCCAGCGCGGAGCCGGTCTGCTCGATCGGGCCGATCGTGAAGTTCTGGTTGATCGCCTCCACCGTCGCGCCCAGGCCCTGCGACATGCGCGGGTTGCTGTAGGCCGAACCGGCGACGACATCGGCGAATTCCGTGCGGCTCTTCTTGAAGCCGGTGGTTTCCGAATTGGCGATGTTATGCGCGATGACGCCGAGATTGGTCTGGGCGTTCTTCATGCCATTGAGAGAAGTGTAGAACGACATCGAAGGTCTCCTTTGATTTTCTCAAGCCGATCAGGCGGCTTGCTGGGTTCCGGTGGTGGTCTGGGCGGAAGCGGCCGCGGCGTCGCTGGCACCGGCGGTCGTATCGGTGGATGCGCCAGTGGACGATGTGTCGGTCGTCGTGGCGCTCGCGGCCTGCTGCTGGTTGATCAGCGCGTCGAGCATCTCGGCGATCCTGGTGAGCGTGGAGCCCATGTCCGAAATGCCGGCGAGCGAGGAGAACTGCGCCATCTGCGCGAGCATCTCCTTGTTGTCGACCGGATCGAACGGGTCCTGCATCTGCATCTGCGTGGTCAGCAGGCGGAAGAAGTCCTTCTGGCCAAGCGCGGCGAAGCCCGACTTCTCGGTGGTCGTCGTGGGGTTCGAAGTGCCGGTGACGGCGGTATAGGCGTTGGTGGTGGTGACCATTACTTGATCCTCATCGTCTCGAGCATGAGCTGCTTGGCGGTCTGCAGCGCTTCGACCATGTTCTGGTACTGGCGGGCGCTTTCCATCATCTCGACCATCTCGCCGTTTTCATCGACGGGAGCCTCGAAGACATTGCCTTCCTCGTCCGCGAGCGGATTGCCGGGCTCGTAGCGCTGCACCGGCGTCGCATCGCTGCGATAGACGCCCTGGACGCGCACGGTGGACAGGCCGGTCGCCTGGTCGAGCTGCTCGGCGAAAACCGGGCGCAGCGGGCGATAGGCCTTGTCGGGCGTGGCGGAGACGCTGCCGGCATTCGCCAGGTTGGACGCCGCCGAGTTCATCCGCACGAGCTGGGCCGACATGGCGCGCTGGGCGACATCGAAGAGGTTCATCTGGCCCGGCATGGTCAATCGCCCTTCATGGCGCGCGTGAGCGTTTCCACGCGCCCGCGGATGAACGAGAGGGTGGCGGAGTAGCCGACCGCGTTTTCCGCGAAGGCGGTTTGCTCGGTCGCCATCTCGACCGTGTTGCCGTCGAGGCTGGGCATCACCGGCACGCGATAGAGCGTGGCGGCACTCGCGGCCTGGCCGGTGCCGGCGCCCGACATGCTGGATTTCAGCGCGGCGGCGAAATCGATGTCCCTGGCCTTGTAGCCCGGCGTGCCGGCATTGGCGATGTTGGAGGCGAGCAATCCCATCCGCTGCGAACGGAGTTCCAGGGCTGCGCCATGAATTCCAAAGATCGTGTCGCTCATCGACTTGCTCCAAATATGCGCGACCATAAAAGCAAGGGATATGCCAATTTAAGAAAATCACATAATTACAGCGTGATGATGAATTCCAGCACCGCACTGCCGGATGGGCGGCAGGCGCTTGCCGGGGCAGGGGCGGCAACCTCTTGCCGGTTGCGGCAAATGCGGGCCGCTTGCTGAAATTCTCCCGCGACCGCCGTTCTACGGTGGTGAAAGGGGGCCCTCGCGATGAACTACATGATCCTGATCGACGGGACTTCGGCGGCGATCGTCCTTGGCGGGGCGCTGGTCGCGACTCTGCTGCGCTGCGGCGCGCGCGGGTGCTATCTCGCGGTGCGCAGCCTGTTCGGCAGCCTGAAGCCGCGCTTCGACGCGGACAGGGCGCGGGCCGAGCTCGCGGTCCAGATCCGGGAGATCAAGCGCGACGGTTTCCTGCGTGCGGAGCCGCACCATTTCGGCGACCGGGAATTCGACGAGGTGACCGACACGCTGATCGAGCGCCGCTCGGTCGGCGCGCTGCTGGAGAAGCACCGGGCGCACAGGGACCATCGGATCGAGCGCAGCGCGACGGCTATCCGGACCATCGACCAGGCAGCCGAGATGGCGCCGGTCTTCGGCCTGGTGGGCACGCTGGTCGCCTTGAGCCAGATGGCGGCCGATGCCGGGCCGGAGACGATGCTGTCGAGCAGCATTCCGATGGCCATCGTGACCACCTTCTATGGCCTGATCGCCGCCCATCTCCTGTTCGCGCCGCTCGCGCGCTTCGTGGAACGCCGCGCGGCCAAGGAAGAGGCGGAGCGCCAGAAGCTGGTCGATTGGCTGGCGAGCGAGCTCGCCGCCGAATGCGCCCCGCGCGAACGTCCCCTCGCTCAGGTCGCCGCGTGATGAAGGCCAGCCAGAGCTGGCTGATGACGCTGGCGGATCTCACGATCATCCTGTTCATCATCACCGCGGCGGATCTTTCGCGCGCGGACGCTTCGGTGAAAGCCACGGCCCAGTCCGCCGCTGCCGTCGCCACTTCCGAGCCGGTCGCGATCTATCGCCCCGGCGCGCATGCCGGCACGCTCGCCAGCTGGCTCGCCGACCAGCCCGCCGATCCGCGCCAGCAGCTCACCATCCTCGTGCGCCACAAGCAGGGGGATCAGGCCGCGCAGATGGGCAGGGGCATGGCCCTGCTCGAAGATGCGCAGGCGGATGGACGCGAGGCCCGGCTCGTCGTCGAGGAAGGCGAGCACAGCGAAGTCGCCGCTTTCCTCGCCTATGATGCGTCGCCGGCGAAGGTGGCACGCCAATTGCTTCAGGATGAAGCGAAACAGGCGATTACCGCCGGCCAGTCAAGGGAAACCCGATGAAACTCCGCCTCACCCTAGCGCTTGCAGCGCTCGCATCCGGCGCCGCGCCGGCGCTGGCGCAGCCTTTCGCCGATCTCGACGCGATCGACCGTCAGGTCGCCGCGTTCATCGGCATAGATCCCGCCCGGATGGCCGGCGCTTTCGCGCCCGTCGACCGGCGCTTGCGGCTCAATGCCTGCACCCGGCCGCTGAGCCTCGCCTGGAACGGAAACCGGCGGGAAACCGTGCTGGTCCAGTGTCCTGTGGCGGGCGGCTGGAAGCTCTACGTCCCCATCTTCATGGCGAGCGCCGGCACCATGGTCGCGCCGCCCGTCGTGATGAAAGGCGATGCCGTCACCGTGACCGTCAAGGGCAATGGTTTCAGCGTGTCGCAGGCCGGTGAAGCGCTCGATGCGGGGGCTGTCGGCGAGTGGATTCGAGTCAAGGTCGGCAAGGAAGGCGAAGTGCGCGCGCAGATCCTGCGTCCCGGCGCTGTCGGAATGGATTTGCCGTGATGCGTCCAGCGGCGGCAAATTTTCGCCGCCGCCCTTAAATTCCGCGC
This sequence comes from uncultured Erythrobacteraceae bacterium, assembly GCA_946482075.1. The sequence continues at coordinate 17,326 of CAMLQG010000039.1, read as the reverse complement.
ATCGCTGCCGTTCTTTCACAAGAACACCACGGAGCGGCAAGATGCCAATCGAAATCCAGCCAGCGCGACTGACGCGCGCGACCGAGAAGGTGGCCGCCACGGCTCCTGTTGGGCCCGCGCCTGCCGTCGCGAACGGCGAAGACGAGATCGAGGTCGCTCGCAGCGTGTCGCTGCAACCAGGTGAACCTCCGGTCGATGCCGAACGGATCGAAACGATCCGCAAGGCGATCGAACAGGGCAGCTATCCCCTGGTTCCGGCCAAGATCGCGGATGCGATGATCGCTGCGGGGATCATGCTCAGGAGCGTCCAATGAACGCCAATTCCGTCATGAAGGATATCCTGCGGCAAATGCTTGCCGTGATGGAAGCCGAACGGCAGGCGCTTGCCGGGCTCGACATGGATGCGATCATGGGCTGCGCTTCGGACAAGACGTCCCTGTGCGACCAGCTTAGCAAGGCGTCGAACGACAATCTGGACGAGGAATGCCTCGGCCTGATCGAATCCATGCGCCGCCTGAACGAGGTAAACCGCCAGGTTCGCAACCTGATCGCCGCGAATGTATCGGCTCGGCTCGACACGCTGACGGGCGCTGCGCCGGTTTACAAGGCGCATGGCGTACGCGCCGGATATTCGCGCTACGGGGCCGCTCCCCACGCCTGATAGTTAATTTGGCACAGTCCTTGCTCTTAGGTTTCCGGCTCAAACGAACCGGAGGTCACATTGAGCGAGGTAAAGGCAGTCGGCACTCCTGACGTCCGCATGGCGATCGCCCGCGCGTCGCAGGCTACAGGTGTCGACTTCAAATATCTTCTTGCGCAAGCGAGGCTGGAATCCGGTCTCGACCCGCAAGCGCGCGCGCCGACTTCGAGCGCGGCCGGCCTCTATCAGTTCATCGGCAGCACCTGGCTCGAGACGCTGGACCGCCATGGCGACCGGCACGGCCTGGGCTGGGCCGGCAATGCCATCGCCAATAAGGGTTCGAGGGCTTCGATCACGGACCCGGCGCTGCGCAGCCAGATCATGTCGCTGCGCTACGATGCCGACGCTTCCTCGCTGATGGCGGCGGAACTCGCCAGGGACAACCAGGAAGCGCTGCGTGGGACGCTCAGGCGCGAGCCTGATAGTGCGGAACTCTATCTCGCCCATTTCATGGGGCAGGACGGCGCGACGAAATTCCTGACCGCGCTTCAGCAGAACCCCGGCCAATCGGCGGCCAGCCTGTTCCCCAAGCCCGCTTCGGCCAATCGCACCATCTTCTTCGAGGATGACGGCTCCCCGCGTTCGATGGGCCAGGTGATGACCCTGCTGCGCGACAAGGTGCAGCGCGCGATGGCGCAGGACGGCAATGTCTACATTCCCGGCGGTGCATTCGCGGAATCGTTCGACACGGCCGCGGCTTCCTTTGCCAATCCGCCTGCCGCCATCCCCCTGCCCGCTCCGGCACGGGCGCTGGGCCCGGTCGCGCGCGAGTTCCAGGAAGTCGCCGCGAACCATCCTTCCCCGCGCCTGTCGATGGCGGAAACCCTGCGCACGGCTTTCGCCGGCGCCGGTTCCGCGACCGGCAGCCAGCCCGCCGCGCTGCCGGATAGCGTTCGCTCCGCCTACACCAAGCTGAAAGCATATGGGCTATGAACCTTTCGTCCTTCCTCAAGCCCACGGCACTGGCCCTGCCGCTCGGTATCCTGACGATCATCATGCTGATGATCATGCCGATCCCGGCATTGGTCCTCGATGCATTCTTCGTGCTGAATATCGCGCTGTCCGTCGCCGTGCTGATGGCGGCGATGAACGCGGAAAAGCCGCTCGATTTCTCGTCTTTCCCCTCGGTCCTCCTGTTCGCCACCCTGCTTCGCCTGGCGTTGAACGTGGCCTCCACCCGCGTCGTGCTGGTGAACGGTCATGAAGGCGGTGCGGCCGCCGGCCACGTGATCGAGGCGTTCGGCGCTTTCCTGGTGGGCGGCAATTTCGCTGTCGGCCTGTTCGTGTTCTTCATCCTGATGGTCATCAATCTGGTGGTCGTGACCAAGGGCGCGGGCCGCGTGTCGGAAGTGTCCGCGCGCTTCACGCTGGACGCCTTGCCCGGTAAGCAGATGGCGATCGACGCCGATCTCGCCGCCGGCCTGATGACGCCCGCCGAAGCCAAGGCCCGCCGGCGCGAAGTGGCGACTGAGGCCGATTTCTATGGCTCGATGGATGGCGCCAGCAAATTCGTGAAAGGCGATGCGATCGCGGCGCTGCTGATCCTCGCGCTGAACGTCATCGCCGGCTTCTGCCTCGGCATGATCAGCCACGGCCTGTCGGCCTCGGTGGCGGCGGAACGCTATATCACCATGGCGGTGGGCGACGCGCTCGTCGCGCAGGTTCCCGCGCTGCTGCTGTCGATCGCCGCTGCCGTGATCGTGACTCGCGTGTCCGACAGCCGCGACCTATCGGGCCAGATCGGCGGCCAGTTCGCCGATCCGCGCACCTGGCTGCCGGTCGCCGGCATCCTGTTCGTGATCGGCCTGATCCCGGCCATGCCGCAGACGATCTTCCTTCCCGCCGCCGTTGCGGCCGCGTGGATTTGGTGGCGGCTCCACAAGCGCGCCGGGCAGCCGTTCGTCGAGATCGAGCCCGAACCGGTCATCGATCCCGCGCGGATCAGCCTGCAGGAAGTCAGCGACCATACTCTGGTGACGATCGAGGTCGGCTATGGCCTGGTCCATCTGATCGACGACCGGCAGGGCTCGCCGCTCGTTTCCCGGATCACCGGCGTGCGCAAGCAGCTGTGCCAGGATCTGGGCTTCATCGTGCCGCAGTTCCGCATCCGCGATGCGATCGAGCTGCCGCCGAACGATTACCGCGTCCTGCTGGGCGGCGTGCCGCTGGGCGGATCGAATATCCGGCCCGACAAGGTGCTGGCGATCGATGCGGGCGACGTGTTGCCCGGCAACTCGCTGGCGGGCGAGGAAACCCGGGACCCGAGCTTTGGCTGCCCCGCGCTGTGGATCGAACGGGCCCAGAAGGACCACGCGATCGCGCAGGGCTATCTCACGGTCGATGCCGGCACGGTCATCGCCACGCATCTGAACCAGCTGCTTGCCCAGCATCCCGAAGCACTGCTCGGTCCCGATGAAGTCCGCGAACTGCTCGACGGAGTCAAGGATCGTGCGGGCCAGCTGGTCGAGACGATCTATCCGCAGCCGCTTTCGCTCGCCGCGGTCACGCGCCTGCTCAAGACGCTGCTGCGTGACGGGATCTCGCTCGGCCATCCGCTGCCGATCCTCTCCAGCATCAGCAATGCGGTCCAGTACACGCTGGAGCACGAGCGCATGATCGATCTGATCCGTGCCGATCTCGGCGGGATGATCATCGGTCGCGTATGCGGCCCGCATCAGAAGCTGCCGGTCGTCACGCTGGACGCCAGACTCGAGGAGATGATCCTGCAGGGCCTGCGCGATCCGGCAACCGGGGAGCCGGTGATCGAACCGGAACTGGCGCGCAATATCGGCGATCGCATGGCGCAGCTCGCGGCCGAACGCGATCCGGGCGCTTGCCCGCCGGTGCTGATCGTCCAGCCGGCCGCTCGCCGCTCGCTCGCAAGCCTCCTCAAGCTCCGGGCGCCGACATGCCTCGTCCTGTCCATCGCGGAGCTTCCGCCCACCCAGCCGATCGAAGTCCTCTCCGTCGTGGGCGGCGAGGCGGACAACGGCGCTCATCATCAGAATCCGGCATCAATGGAAAGTATTGCTGCATGATACACGACCAACAATCCTTCGCTGCTGCGAGGGCCTATCGTGACGGCGCGGCTGACGTGGTTCGGCGCTTCACGCCGATGGTCCGGCGTCTCGCCTGGCATCTCCACGGTTCCGCGGGTTCCGAGATCGAGCCCGAGGATCTGATGCAGGCGGGCTTCGTCGCGCTGACCGAGTGCGCCCAGCGCCATACCGGCCCGGATGCGGAAGGCTTCGCCGCCTACGCCAAAACCCGCGTGAGGGGCGCGATGATCGATCTGTTCCGCAAGTCCGCGCCGCTCTCGCGCGGGGCGATCAAGCGCCGCCGCGAGTTGCGCGACGCGGAGAACCGCTTGTGGGTGCGGCTGGGCCGCACGCCGACGGCGTCCGAACTGGCCGAAGCGATGGGAATCGACATGAATGAACTGATAGCGCTGCGAGCGTCGAGCGAACCGATGCGCTTCGAATCGATCGAGGATGCCTATTCGGACACCGATATCGCCTTTCGCGATCCGTCGCCGGACGGTTTTGCCGTGCTGGCCACGAAAGAGAACCGCGAAGCGTTGATCGCTGCGATTTCGGATCTTCCCGAACGCCTGCAGCTTGTGATCCAGCTTTACTTCGTCGAGGAGCTCAACCTATCCGAGATCGCTGGCATCCTGGGAGTGAGCGTGCCCCGAATACATCAGCTCAAGGACCAGGCTCTGCAGAAGATCCGCGAGCAGCTGATCTGACATTTTCCATTTGGAGATGGAGCCGTGTCCGGCGATTGGGCAGGACATGCCGGTTTGGTCTTATCGATCCGATATGGTCTGCTAGTTTTCTTGTGAGTTAATGTTGCACAGCTAACGAACTTACTTGCGCGCACGGTTCATCGATAATAAAACACGGCTCACGCACAAAGATACACGCTGCTGGGGTTGATTTGCTGACTTGAGGCGACGCGACTGGGGCGTTTCGTGACAAGTCGGGCTAACGGATCAGCTCGCGTTCCATTGCATGTGCGCTGTTTCGTGGGGGGCACATGCAAGTTGGTTCGGCGGCGCGAGCCGCGCAGATTCTGCACGTGGTCGATGATGATCATCGCACCAGGGCGCAGATCGCCAGAATGTTCATGCAGGGCGATGGCCATGCGGAAATCTACGAGACGCTCGAGGAGCTGATCGCGGCCGAACCCCGCCAGGGCGTTATCCTGGTCAAGGATATGGCCGACAGCGCGGAGCAGATCCTCGACAAACTGCAGGCGCGCGACGTCTGGCTGCCGGTCGTGCTCTTTTCCGACAAGCCAAGCCCGTCGGGTATCGTGCGCGCCGTCCACTGGGGCGCGACCGATTATCTCGCCTGGCCCTTCGCCGAAGACCAGCTGCTGGATTCGGTTTCCTATTGCGAGAGGTTCCAGCAGGAACGCGGTACTGTCATCGCTCGCCGGCAACGTGCGCGCCTGCTTGTCGGCCAGTTGTCCAATCGCGAACGCGATGTGCTGCACCATCTGATCGAAGGCCACTCCAACAAGAGCATGGCCCAGGCCTTTGGCCTCAGTCCGCGAACGGTGGAAGATTATCGCTTCAGCCTGATCCAGCGCCTTGGCGTCACTTCGACGAGCGCGGCGATCCGCATCGGCCTCGAGGCCGGCCTGGGCGCGAGCGAGCGCTCCGAGGATACGGTCGTCGCCATCAAGGTCTACGCGGTTCGCTGAAGAAGCGCGCCCACGCGCCGATCATCGCCAGAACCGGCAGGCGCGCATCGAGCGCAGTCTGGATATCATCACCGGTGCCGAAGCGGGCCTGATAGCCTGACATGTCGTCCAGCTGCACGACCAGGATCTCGCCGGATTGACCGATCACCAGCGCCGCCGCTGCTTCGATCTTGCCTTCGACGAGCAGGGATTCGAGATCGCTTTCGGAGAATTTGGGCAACAGCAGTGTCCGCAGCGGTATCGGACACAGGCAGCAAAGATAATGGGCGCGCCGCACGGCATGGTCCGGCGCCATCAGCGGCATGCCGGCGCAATCATCCGCCAGCACCATCATCTCGCGAAGCCACAGACCCGTAGGAAGCGGCTCGGCATCATGCGTTTGCACCGACCGTCTCCTCGGCCTTTCCCGTGGGGCGAGGCTCGATCCAATCGCGGCGCCCGACAGTTGTGTGCTAGAGGTAGAAAATTACCACGCCGTTAGCGCGGGTACAGCATGATTTCGTATTCCTGGCATCCTTGGAATCCGGGCCCCTGGATCAGGCGGCAGCGTGGATGATCCGGTTCCGGCCCTGTTCCTTCGCCATATAGAGCGCCTGGTCCGCTGCCTTCAGGGCATCTCGCGGATTCGGATAGGCGAACACATCGGCAATGCCCGCAGAGAAGGTGACGTTGCCGATCGGCACCTTGGTCTTGCGGTTGATCATCCGGCGCGAACCGATCTCCTCGCGCGCGGCGTCGAGCAGATCGGACGCTTCCTGGATGCTCTTGTTGCGGAACAGGATCACGAATTCCTCGCCGCCATGGCGGGCGACATAGCACTGCTCGCTCGAGATGCAGGACAGTTTCTCGGCCACGGCCTTCAGCACGCGGTCGCCGGTATCGTGGCCGTGCGTGTCGTTGATCCGCTTGAACAGATCGATGTCGCAGAAGGCGACGACCAGCGGCTCGATCGCGTTGCGCGCGTCGCGGTGTTCGGCGACGAAGAGCTTCTCGAATGCGCGGCGATTGGGCAGGCCGGTGAGGTAATCCTCTTCCGCCGAACGGCGCGCCGCTTCCAGGTTGGCGCGCAGCGCTTCGGTCTGGCGTTCGCTGCGGCTCAGCTCCCGTTCCATGTCCACCGTGCGTTCGGCCATGTCACGCACCAGCTTGAGGATATCCGCGATCGCGACATCCGGACCCCGAGCGCCTTCGAGCTTTTCCGCGTGGCTTTCCAGAGCCGTGCTGTATTCGCGCGTGGCGGTCCGCGCGGCGCTGGTGGTTTCGCCGAAAGTGTCGAGGCTCCTTTCGAGCTTCTCGATGATCTGGGTCAGCATCGCCCGGCGCGGATCGCGGCTGCTTTCGCGGCTGACCTTCTCGAGCCATTCCAGCGTGACCGTCTCGCCGATCACTTCGCGTTCGTCGATCAGGCGCACGAGCATCGGATCGGAATCGGTCAGGTAGTCGTAGGCGATCGCCAGCGTGAACGGATTCACTTCCAGATCGTGCTTGATCAGGAACTCCATGATCCCGGCGAACCGCTCCACTCTCGAGCCCGGACAGGTTGCACGCAGTTCCTTCAAGAGGATCGCGAGTTGCGCGCCTTCGCCCTCTTCGGCTTCGCGTCCGAAGCCAAACCAGCTGAGAACTCCCTTCCTGGGAGCGGCGAGATCGCGATCATAAGCAGTCATGGCGTACTGAACGGCGGGACACCGGGATTTTATAGGTATTCGCGGGCCCGAAACGGGCGCGAAGGGAAATTTTTCCGGGAATGGCTGCGGGGTGGCCGGGGCGGAGCGCCTGCGAGAGTGGATTTATGGTCCGATGCCGCGCTACAAGAGCGCGATGTCAGCCCACCGTCCGCCTGCTCTGAAGATCACGCTGCGGCTCTATTGCGGCGATGAGATCGCCATGGGACCGGGCAAGGCGGACCTGCTCGACGCGATCGCCCGCGAAGGCTCTATCTCGGCGGCGGGACGCGCTCTGGGGATGAGCTACCGACGGACCTGGCTGCTGGTCGACGTCATGAACCGTTGCTGGGACGGCCCGCTGGTCGCAACCAGCATGGGAGGGAAGGTGGGCGGCGGAGCACGGGTCACGGCGCTTGGCCAGTCGGTCCTCTCCGGGTACCGCGCGTTGCAGGCCGTGGCCGGGGGTTTGAACGACAGTGCGGATTGGCAGGCTCTCCAGGCTCGCCTGCGCATTCAACCGCGCGCCAGCCAGCAGGAACGCGAGACCGGCTGATCGAGGAAACGGCTGGCGCGGGCCGCCGACGCATTCTATCGCCATATCGCACGATATATAGCCGGCATGGAGGATTCGGATGCATAGTCTCGGTAGACGCCTGCTGGCCGCTTGGCTGATCTGTCTCTGCATGGTCGCCGGACCTGCGTTCGCCCAGGCCAAGGGGCCGCTCGTGCTTGCGGCCGCCAGTCTCCAGGAATCGCTGACCGAAGCTGCCGATACTTGGACGAAAGCCGGCCATGCGCCCCCGGTCCTGTCGTTCGCTGCTTCTTCCGCGCTTGCCCGCCAGATCGAATCCGGTGCTCCGGCCGATCTCTTCATCTCGGCCGACGAACCCTGGATGGATGATGTGGCGAAGAAGGGCCTGCTTGCTCCGAAGAGCCGCATCTCGTTCCTCGCGAACCGTCTCGTGCTGGTCGCGCCGGTCGCCAGCAGGGCGCATCTTGCCATCCGCCCTGGCTTCCCGCTCGCTCGCGCCCTCGGCAATGGCCGTCTCGCCATGGCCGATCCGGATGCGGTACCGGCGGGCAAATACGGCAAGGCGGCGCTGGAGAAGCTGGGGGTCTGGCAGGGCGTTTCGGCCAAGATCGCGAATGCGGAGAACGTCCGCGCCGCGCTTGCCCTGGTGGAACGGGGCGAAGCGCCGCTCGGCATCGTCTATGCAACGGACGCGAAGGCTTCCGCCAGGGTCAAGGTGATCGGGACGTTCCCGGCGAACAGCCATCCGCCGATAACCTATCCGATCGCACGACTGAAAACCGCGACGAGCAAGAATGCGGAAGCCTTTCGCAGATTTCTCACCTCGCCTGCCGGCAAGCGCATCTTCGCGCGCCATGGTTTCATCGCGCGATAGGCCGCCATGCTGACGCCTGAGGAAATCGAAGTCCTTCTGCTTTCGCTCAAGGTCAGCGCGGTCGCGGTAGCGGCGATTTTGCCTGTTGCCTTCGCGCTCGCCTGGCTGCTTGCGCGCGGGCGTTTCCCCGGCAAGATCCTGCTCGATGGCTTGGTCTATCTGCCGCTGGTCCTGCCTCCGGTGGTGACCGGCTGGCTGCTGCTGCTGGCCTTCGGCAACAATGGCCCGATCGGCCGCTTCATGTCGGAATGGTTCGGCGTCACTTTCATGTTCCGCTGGACTGGCGCTGCACTGGCGGCCGCCGTCATGGCGCTGCCGCTCGTCGTGCGCGCGATGCGCCTTTCGATCGAAGCGGTCGACCGCCGGCTGGAAGGGGCTGCGCGTACGCTCGGCGCATCGCCGGCCCATGTCTTCTGGACGATCAGCCTGCCGCTGAGCCTGCCCGGCGTGGTCGCAGGCGCGGTGCTGGGCTTCGCACGCTCCATCGGCGAATTCGGCGCGACGATCACGTTCGTCTCCAACATTCCGGGAGAGACGCGGACCTTACCGTTGGCGATCTATTCCGCGCTGCAGGTGCCGGGGAGCGAAGCGATGGTCACGCGCTTCGCGTTGATCTCGGTTGCCCTGTCGCTCGGTTCGCTGGTGCTGTCCGAATGGCTCGCGCGGCGCGCGGCCCGGGGAAGGGCGAGCGTCCATGGCTTTTGAAGTCGATGTGAGCCGCCGTCTGGGAGACGCGGTCGTGGCGCGGCGCTTTATCGCGGGCGGGGGGCTGACCGGGCTGTTCGGCCCTTCGGGATCGGGCAAGAGTTCGATCCTCAACATGATCGCTGGCCTGCTGCGGCCGGATGCCGGCCGAATCAGTGTGGACGGCCGCGTCCTGTTCGATCACGCCGAGGGTATCGACCTACCGCCCGAACAGCGCCGGCTGGGCTATGTCTTCCAGGATGCGCGGCTCTTCCCCCACCGCAAGGTGCGCGCGAACCTGCTTTACGGGCACGCCCGTGTTTCGGACGCCGATCGCTGGATGGCGCTGGACGATGCGGTGGAGTTCCTCGGCATCGGCCATCTGCTCGATCGCTGGCCATTGACGCTTTCGGGCGGTGAAGCGCAGCGCGTCGCCATCGGGCGCGCTTTGCTGAGCGGTGCGCGCTGCCTGCTGATGGACGAGCCCCTCTCCTCCCTCGATCGCCCCCGCCGCGAGGAGATCATGCGCGTGATCGAGCATATCCGCGACGAGATGAGGCTTCCGATCATCTACGTGACGCATGACCGCGCGGAGATCGACCGGCTGGCGACGCAGGTGGTGGCGCTGGACTAGGGCTCGATGCCGGGAGAAAGGGGGCTTCGGATCCCTTACCAGTCCACGCGCACGCTGAAGGATCCGTTGGTCCCTTCGCCGATATTGCCGAGGCCCCAATATTTCTTGTTGGTCAAATTGTTGACGTTGCCGGTGAAAGTCACTTTCCGCTCGCCCATCGGCGTTTCGTATTGAAAGCCGGCATTGGCCAGCGTGCGACTGGGAATGTAGAGGAAATTGGTGTCGTCGGTCGGCGCCTTGCCGAAATAGCGGACATTGCCGTGCAATGTCAGGCCCGGGACGCCGGGGACGGCCACTTCGGCATTGCCGGTGACTTGCCATTTGGCGGCTTCTGCGGGCGTGTTGCCGACGAGATAGGCCATGTCTTCCGACACGTCCCTGATCTGGGGATCGAGATGTATCGCGCCCAGGCCGAGGCGAAGATTGTCGTTCACCTGATAGCTCGCGATCGCCTCGATGCCCTTGTAGCTCGTCATCCCATCCTGCCGCAGGTAACGCAGGTCGTTCTCATAGACGTCCATCTGATTGACGCGTTCGATCTTGAAAGCGGCGGCGGTCAGGCCGAGACCATTGTGCTGGTATTTCACGCCGAGTTCGTACTGCTTGGAGACGGCCGGCTTCAGGATATCGCCCGCATTGGCGTAGTCGCCGCCCACCCGCGAGCCGGGCTCCAGCGATTCCACATAGCTGCCATAGATGGACATATGGGGTGCGGGTTTCACCACCAGGGCGAGCGTGGGCGTTACGCGCGAAGTGCGATAGCTCGAATCCACGCTCGGATCGCCGTCGAGATCGAGAAGCGTGTACCTGGTGTAGCGCGCGCCGAGCACCGCTTGGACGTGCTCGCCGAAATGGAGCGTATCGCTCAGGAACAGAGCCTTCTGGCGTTCCTTGTAGGGGCTGCCTGCCGTACTCCAGTCGATATCGCGGGTGTTCCGGAAGAGCTGGTCCTGATAGATGTTGCCGTTGAAATCGTTGCTCCAATAGGAGGAATCGAGGCCGAAGAAGGCGTCGTTGATCTGGAGGGCGGCGCCGGCGACCAGCTCGTGACGGATCGGGCCGGTGTTGAACTCGCCCTGGATCATCGCCTGGGCGAAGTGGTTCTTGTCGGTCTCGGCGAAGTTGTAGACGTTGCCTTGGTAATCGCCTTCCTTGTTGAGCATGTACACGAACATCTTGTTCGAGCGGTGACGCTTGCTCGTGTAGCCATAGGTCAGCTTCGCGTTCCATCCCGCGGCGAAACGCCAGTCCAGCCCTGTCGCGGTGGCCAGCGTATGGGCGTCGTAATAGCTGCCTTCGATATTGAGGTTGCGATATTCGTAAGTCGGCTTGGGCAGGACGGTGTCCCGATAGGCCCAGTCGGCCCAGTAGATCTGGAATGGCTCGCGCTCCAGCTTGCTGTCCTCATATGTGGCTGTCGCATACCATTTGAGATCGTCGCTCACCTGATATTCCAGCGCGAGCGAGGCGAAGGCGCGGTTCGGCTTCGACTGGTTGTAGGCAGTGCCTTTTTCGGCCGCGATATTGAGGCGGTAGCCCAGGCGGCCGTCATCGGTCAGCGGCCCGCTCATATCGACATGGCCGAAGAACACGGAATTGGTGCGGTAGCCCAGTTCTGTCGTCATCAGCAGTTCGGCGGTGGGGCGCTTCGTCTTGTAGGCGATCGCGCCGCCGGGCGAGCCGAAGCCGTACATGAAGCCGGTGAGGCCTTTCAGTGCCTGGACGTTGTCGACGCCTTCGAGCGGGAAATCGCCGCCCCAGTAGAGCAGCAGCGGCACATCATCGATATAATAGTTGCGCACTCCCAGGCCGCGGATCTGCAGGCCCCACCAATTGGTCGTGCCGGCCGTGGCGAAGGAGAAGACCGACGGGTCATTCACGAAGAGCTGTGCGATCGTCGTGGCTTGGCGCGCGCGGATGTCCTCATTGTCCACCACGGTGATCGAATAGGGCGTGTCGAGCAGAGACTTCCTGCCCAACGCACCGCCTTCGGTTTCCTGGTTCTGGCCTTCATTCGCGCGAACGCCGCTGACGATGATGTCGGGCTTGTCCTTCGCATCGGCCGCATCGATGCTTTGCGCGGCATGAGCGGGCGTGGCGATCAGGCCTGCGAGGATCGTCGTGGACAGGATGGGCAGGAATGAACGCTGCGATCTGCGCATGATGATATCACCCTCATGTTCGAATTTGAGGGCCGCGTAGGCAATAAGATATTGCGAGTCAATTGCATATAGTTTCCGTTCGTGACGCTGTGCATTGCTTTTACCGACGCATGCGCGCTCTATTGACCAATGAGGATCGTCGCGCCGCTGCTGCTGTTCGCCATCGCCGTCGTCCCTGCGCATGCGGGTGAGCCGGCAGCTGCGGCATCGGCGGCATCGGCGGTTGAGACCCGGATCGAATTGTTCGATCGCGTGCTTGCCTTTCGCCTGCCGTCCGGCTTCGTGCGGGCCACGGACACCGACAACGGCACCAACGTGCTGATCGAGTTCGTGCCCAAGGGGCAGACCGTCGCGAACTGGACCCAGCTGGTGACGGTCCAGGCCTATCGCGGGCTCGGACGTTCGCCTGAACCGACCGCGCAGATCGCGCGCCGGGCTTTCTACCCCGCCGCCTGCAAGATCGGCCCGCTCTACGCCGATGGCGGTGAGAAACCGTTCGCGCCGGGGGTAAAGCGTTCGATCGTGTCCAACGGCTGCGCATCGCTTCCTGCGGGAGCCTATCCCAAGGCGCTGAAAGGCGCGGGGGAGCAGGACTTCCTCTACATCTTCCGCGACGCCGACACGATCTATACGCTGAACTATGCGGAACGCGGCGCGAGCTTTGCGGGCAAGGCGGCACAGCGCGGGGCCGGCACTGCGGGCGAGATCCTGGCCGAAACCTTCGGAACCGTCAGTCTCGCGCCGAAGCGCTGATCCGCTCAGTCATAGGTTCCGTCGATATCGAGTTCGCGCACCCGGCGCCGCTGGCGGGCCTGGTCGACCAGGGCGCGCAGCGTCTCGCGGCGGCCGCGCGCGTCGGGCACGTCGCGCAGCAGGTAGTCCTGCCCTTGCGAGCTCGGATCGCTGGAGCGAAGCGTGATCCGGCCGATCCCGGTCAACTGGTTGATGAGCGAGAAATCCACCCGCACGTCCTTGACTCGGAACAGCTCGATCTCGTCCACCCGCTTCATGATGATGCCCGAACGGATGATGAGGCGCTGCGTGGTCAGTTCGTAATGGGTGCTGATATTCTCGATCCATTTCACCAGCAGGACGATGAAGCCGACCGCCACGAAGCACAGCAGGACCGTCAGCCAGCCCATGGCGCTGCCGAAGAGCCAGCCGAGCGTGCTGCCGCGGAAATCGTCCACCGGCTGTTCCGAGCCGCCGCCGGGCGCGATCGCGGCAGGTGCGGCCGCTCCGTTCAGCAGGCGCTGCTTCTGCTCCTCGAACTCGGTGTCCGACAGCACGCCGGTGTCGCGCAGCCGCGCCAGCCGCTCAAGCGCTTCGATCTGATCCATCCCAGGGCCTCACAATGTCGCCTGCCGTCCGTGCGCAGTCAGCACGGCCTTGCCGGGGCGGTCAAGCTAGGCGTGGGCTTCGGCCGTCAGATTGGTGGCGTCGGTCCAGTCGATATTGGTGCTGGGCTGCTTCCAGTAGCAATCGACCCTGGTAATCTTGCCGGCGTCGTTCAGGTCGAGGATCAGGGATACCTGGACCTCGTAGGTTTCCGTGCTGCGCGGATTGATCGCCACGATTTCCATGCAATGGACGAAGCTCTTGCGCCCGTCGGCGGACCCGCCGACCGCGTAGGTTACCCCTCCATGGGCCGGCATGGCCGCCTTGATGTCGCGCAGGAAGGCCGCATAGGCGTCCTTGCCCCGGATGATGTCCGACTGGACATTGTCGTGCGGTCCGATGCGAACGAGGTCGTCGGCCAGCAGATCGATCGTCTTCTCCAGCTCGTTCGCGCAGAACGTGTCCCAGAACTGCCGGCCGATCTCGGCCGCGGAATTGGCGTCGGTCATCCTCTTCTCCTTGGTATCGTCGGCAGAGAATGTCTCGTCGCGCGGCGCGATTCAACAGTTTCGCTCAGCCTGCCCAGAGATTCTCGGCTTCCGCCATCAGTTCGCCCAGCAGGATCTCGCCTGCCGGCGGCAGCGGGCGCTGCGTGGGATAGCCGATCACCGCGGGCAGGGGAAAATCCAGCTCCCTGATCCGGAAGCTGCGGATCAGCCCTTGGGCTTCTTCGTCCTGCATCATGGTGGGCAGCATGGCGGAGATCAGGTTGGTCTTGCGCACAAGGCGGCGCACCAGGCCGAAATCGTCGCTCTCGATGACGTAAGAATAGACGTCGCGGCCATCGGGCGTGCTTGGCGCGCCGACCTGCTTTTCCAGGAAGGCGCGATAAGATTCGGCCAGGGCCGGCGAAGCGATCGGATAGGCGAGGCAATCCTCCGCCGTCGGCTCTTCCAGATCCAGCAGCGGATGGTCCGGGTTGCAGACCAGGACCAGCGGCGGCAGCGTGATCTCGCGCCAGGCGATCCGCTGGTCCGGCGTTTCGAGGGGCGGACCGACATAGAGATCGACCTCGGCTGCAACCATCTGATCGATCATGCCCTGCCCGTGGCCAACCTTGATCGAGAAGCGCAGATGCGGATAGGCGCTCATCATCCGGGCGAGCGCCGGCTCCAGCAGCGCGTCGGCAATGAATGGCGCGCAGCCCACGATCAGCCGGCCGGACTGGAGATTCTTCATCAGGTCCAGCTCGCGCCGCATCGTCTTGAGCTGCGACAGCGTTTGCCGCGCGGTCTGGATCACGGTCAGGCCGAACGCAGTGGGCGTGATCTCCCGCTTGGAGCGATTGAACAGCTCGACGCCATATTCCTCTTCGAGCCGCTGGATGCTCTGGGTCAGAGCCGACTGGGTGAGCCCGATCGCATCGGCGGCGCGATGGAAGTTGCGGAACTCGGCAATGGCAATGACATGTTCGAGCTGGCGGAGATTCATGAGGATAAGTCTAACTTATCAAAGTCATCAGAACAATCGATTGGAACTGACTTCACATTTGGGAGATAAAGCGCACGGACACGATGGGCGGCCCGTGCTGCGGGTATGCGGAAGCCCAGCGACCAACCTACGGCGAGACACCCTGCCGGGGCGGCGCAAGGCCGCATCACCCCTTGCGCCGCCGCTTTTCCCAATCCGGCCGCGTCATGGCGAGGAGAGGCTTGGCAGTCCTCATCATCACGCCGCCGCCTCCAGCCTGGCTCCTGCCGGTGCGCTCGCTTCGCGCAGCAGCGGGAAATATTCATGCCGCAGCTTTTCGCCCGGCTGGAGCGTTTCGGCCAGTCCCGGAAAATGCGGCGCCGGCTTGCCCGGACGCTTTACATAGATCGCATCATCTCCGAAGACGCGGACGGACAAGGTCCGGCGGCGTCCGCCTTCGCGCATCTGCGCGCCGCCATGCAGCAGGGAAGGGTGCAGGATCAGCACGTCGCCGGGCTCGGATGCCCAGCTTCTGATCGTCCATTTGTCCCGCTCCTTCTCGATATCGGGAAGCAAGGGCATCTCGTCCGTATCGTACCATGGCGTGCCCGCGCCATTCCCGTCGAAGATCGCGGCGTTGTAGAGCGGGCCACGATGCGATCCCGGGATCACTTCCAGCGCTTCGTCGACCGTCAGCGGATCGAGCGAGATCCACATGGAGCCCAGCTGACTGCCTTCGGTCAGCCAATAGGGCGTGTCCTGGTGCCAGGGCGTGCGGGCGCTGTAGCCGCCTTCCTTGATGAAGATCTGGTCGTAGAACAGCCACAGGTTCTCGGTCTGCAGCAGCGCCTGCATGATGTCGGCGATGGGGGACAGCTTCAGCAGCAGGCGATATTCGGGATTGGCTTCGTAATTGCAGTGATCGTCGTAGAATTCGCCCGGCTGCCCTTCGAAATAGCGCGTGGCGTAGGGCCCCGGATTGTTGAGGTTGCGCCGGATGCCCAGCTCGATCAGGTCGAGCCATTCCTCCGTCAGGATCGACTTGAGGAAAAGCACGCCGTTTTCCCGATATTCGCGGACATGATCCTGCGTGATCGCGCTGCTGCTCACCGCTTTCTCCTCTCTGCCTCCGTCCGTCAGGCTGCGACTTTCACCGTGCGCCCCAACATTGCGCGGGCTTCCGCCACCGTGGCCGGTTCCGCCCCGCATTCGCGGATGATCCGCGCCGCTTCCGCCAGCAGGCGGCCGTTCTCGGGGTGATCGAGTTCGGGATAGGCGTAATCGCCGATGCCGATGCTGACATGGCCCCCGCTCTCCACGATCGTCGGGATCAGCTCCAGCAGGTTCCCGCCGAACATCGCCGTGGTCCAGTGGGCCGGCACGTTGGCGGGCAGGAAGGGAAGGTAGGCGCGCAGGCCGGCCTCGGTGCCGGGATGCGTCGCCACGAAGCCGCCCGCGGTCATCGCGAGCGACAGGAACAGCGGCGGATCGAGATAACCCGCTTCCAGGAAAGCGCTCATCTGGCGCAGCGATCCGACATGCCAGATCTGCGAATAGGGCGTGATGCCGGCATCACGCAGCGTCTGTGCGAAATAGCGCAGCGTGCCGGTAGTGTTGATGTAGACCGTGTCTTCGGTCGCGAAAGCGCGCTTCTCGGCGTCGAACATGTCGGCATTGCTGGACACCATGTCGAGCGGGGCGAAATCCGGATCGAGCCCATCCGCCGCCAGGCGCAGCACGTGGTCCAGCCGCTCTTCCGGGCCTGCCTGCAGAGCTTCCACGCCGAGCGTGGGATGGACCATCACATCGGCCGCAGCCCGGATTGCCGTCACCGCATCGCGATAATCGGCATAGTCGTGCGAAGGCGCGCCGTCCGGCTTGCGGGCGTGGAAATGGATGATCGAAGCGCCCGCATCCGCGCAGGATCGCGCGGTGTCCCCGATCTCTCCTGCGCTCCACGGCACATGCGGATTGCGGTCGCGCCCGGCATATTCGTTGATCCGCGCTTCCAGTATGACCTTGCGCATCACTCTCTCCCATTTGCGCGAAGTCTCGCATCTGGATGAGGTTCGCGCAAGCCGATGCGGATGGTCCGATGCCGCTCATGGAGTCGACAAGCCGTCATTGCGAAGCGGCGAAGCCGATGCGGCAATCCGGAGCGGAACGTACAACGGCTCTGGATCGCTTCGGCCGATGGCCTCGCAATGACGGGATCGGGTTTACACGGAACGGCCCGAAAGCGCCGCACGACCAGGTTCCGCCCGCTTCCCCGAGAGTCCGGTTTTTCCGAATTGTTTTTGTATGTTCCGTGCCACGACACGGGTGTCCGCGCTGGGAAAACGCGTGTGACTTTCCAGAGACCCTTTCGTCACCCCCGCGAAAGCGGAAGCCCAGGGCGCTTGGCGGATGCCCGGTATGGAGTCCCGCTCCCGCGGGAATGACGAAAGGGGAGACGAGCAGGGAAGTCGGCGGCTTCATCCGGCAGGGTAAGCCAGATTCTTCGCGTGTAGGAAAACGGTTTTTGGCCTCGATCCCCCTCCCGCAAGCGGGAGGGG
>CAMLQG010000038.1 GCA_946482075.1 uncultured Erythrobacteraceae bacterium | reverse complement strand
AGCTGATGAACCTGTCGATCAGCTGCGATCACCGCGTGGTCGATGGCTGGGACGCGGCCAGCTTCGTCCAGGCGGTGAAGCGCCTGCTGGAAACGCCGGCGCTGCTGTTCACCCCTGACTAGGCGCCCGCCGGCACTTCGAAATTGAAGATCCGCGCGGCGTTCAGCCCCAGAACCTTAGCGCGCGTCTCTTCGGAAAGGCCACCCATCTGCCGCTCGATCGCTTCGGGCGAGTGGGGGAAAGTGCCTTCGTGGTGCGGATAGTCGTTCGCCCAGCAGAAATTGTCTTCGAGGCCGTAGCGTTCCATCGTCATCAGGCCGGACGGATCTTCGCCGAAAGTCGCGCCGCCATGTTCGCGGAAATAGTCGCTCGGCAAGCCGTGCTTGAGCTTGGGGAAGGCCCACATGTGGTGTTTGCGATAGCCTTCGTCGAGCGTGTCGATCAGCCATGGGATCCAGCCGATGCCGGATTCGATCACGGCGAAGCGCAGGCGGGGATAGCGGTCCAGCACGCCCGACATGATCAGGTTGGCGATTGGCTCGCCCGTGGTGCTGAGGCCGTGGATCGCGAAGTTGATAACCGCGCCGCCGGGCCCCTTGGCCCCGCGCGGGTCGGCCCCGGTGGAGACGTGGAAGGTAACCGTCATGCCGGTCTCCTGGATCGCCGCCCAGAAGGGATCGAATTCCGGCAAATTGTAGTTGAAGCGGTCCTGGTCGGCCGTGCCGAAGACCGGCTTGTTGGGCAGCGTGATCACGCGATAGCCCATCGCGGCCACGCGCTGCACTTCAGCGATCGCGCTCGCCACATCGCCGGTGGAGACGCAGGCGGCCACGTTCATGCGCTTGCGATAATTCCGGGTCAGCTCTTCGGCCCAGTCATTGTAGATGCGGAACTGCGCCTGCATCAGATGCGGGTCCGCCGTCCAGAAGCCGGCGAGCGCGGTGCCGTTGGGAAAGACCAGTTCCGCGTCGATCCCGTCGAGGTCGAGATCGGCCATGCGCCGGTCGAGATCGCAGCTGAACCCGTCGAAGCTTGCCGAGCTGCCGGCCTTCGAGCGGTAGAGATCCTCGCCTTCCTGGTCCGCCTCGATGATCCGCTGGGGTTTCCGGTTCTCGATGATCGACCACATCACGCCGTTCTCGTCCCGCTCCATCCGCGGCACGCGGTCGCGATACTGCGCGTCGATCCGGTCGCGGATCAGGGTCGGCGGCGGGCCGAGATGGGTGTCGGCCGAAACCATGAAATATTTGGCCTTGTCGCGGCCGGGATAGGGCGTCTTCGCCCAGTCCTCGCTGCCGCCGGGGGTTTCGGTGCGCCAGATATTGGCGTCGTTCACGGTAAGCTGGACCTGGGTGTTCATGCCGACCTCTCCATCATTCGACCCGGCGAGATCACGCCATCGCCGCACGAAAGGCAACCGACAAAGATTCTATGCCCGTTGAGACAAATTGAAAGCGGCGTTTTGGTTGACGCGGAACGGGGCGAAAGTGCGTTTGGGCATTTCCGGCGGAAAGCAGGTATCCGCCGGTTTGCGGGCTTGCAAGGCCGGTATTACGTGTGACTTTCCGTGATCCTCCCGTTCGTCCTGAGCTTGTCGAAGGACCGCCCTTCTTTTCTCCCCTTGCTGACGGGGAAGACGGTCCTTCGACAAGCTCAGGACGAACGGAGATTGGTGCGCAATGGCTCATCCAGCAGGACAAGCCACATTTCCCGCCCTGTAGGAAAGTGTTTTATCGCCCGAACGTGGCCGGATGATCGCCGTCCATCCGCGTGCGGGAGAGCACGAACTGCTCGATCCGCCACACCCCGTCGGAATCCTTGCGGAAGGTTTCGTAATAGTGGCCGTGGCCCTTCATCGTGTGCTGGCCATCGTCGATATAGTCGATCTGGGGGATGATCACCTTGGCCCGGTCGTCGGAAATGAAATCGATGATGAAGCCCCAGCCCTGGTGGACTGACACCCAGTGCTGCATCACGCCGCTGATGAAGCGGATGATGTTGTCGCGGCCCTTGTTGACCAGTTCGTCCCCTTCGGCGAGCGCCTGTTCGTAAGGCACGAGCTTGTCGTAGGATTCCCCCGGCTTGAGATCGCGTTCGCCGCGGATGTCGAAAGTGGCGTCCTCGCAGAAGGTGCTGCCCAGCAGCGCCCAGTCCTTCTTGTCGACCCCGTACCAGTATTTCGCCTTGGTGTTCTTGATGCTCTCGATCGCCAGCAGCTTTTGCAGATCGTCCATTGTGCGTCCTCTCCTTGTTCGTTTCCCATCACTCTAGCCGCATTTCGCCATGCCGAAAGAAAAAGGCGCGCCGCCCGGAAACCGGATGGCGCGCCTCGTCCTGTCGCTCCCTCAACAGGCGACCTCAGCGGATCTCCATCTCGAAGCGGATGCCGTAGGTCCGCGGCGGGGCGTCCTGGACATAGAGCCCGAGCCCGCCCAGCGAACCGCCATTGTTGATGTAGTACTGATCCAGGATGTTGTCCGCGAACAGGGTCAGCGCGAAACGCTCGCTCGGATCGCGGAACTTCAGCGAAGCGTTGACCAGCGTATAGCCGTCCTCGAAAGCGACCGGCTGGGCTTCCGTGTTCGTGTAGTGGGACGATTTGTAATAGAAGTTCGCGGCCGGCGTGACGGAGCCGAGGATGCCGGTTTCGCTGACCGGGACTTCGTAGGAAATCCCGCCGTTGATCGTCCATTTCGGAGCCTGGAATACCGGCAGCGTGCTGTTGTCGTAGAAGCCGCCGGGCGCGCTGGGATCGGGATCGATCCACTTGTCGTACTTGGCGTTGAGATAGCCGAGGCCGAAATTGATGTTCAGCCCATCCATCGGCCGCGCGTTCATTTCCACTTCGAGGCCATAGGCATGCGAAGCGCCGGCATTCGCTGTGGCGCGAACGAAAGTGATACCGTCATCGAGCAGTCGGCTGGTCTGGCGCTGGATATCCTTGTATTTGTAGTAGAAGCCGGTGAGGTTCAGCGTCAGCCTGCGGTCGAACCACTGGGTCTTCACGCCGCCTTCCCAGGAATCCACCGTTTCCGGTTCATAGGTGATACCGACCTGGTTCCACCCGCCCGGACGCGACCCGCGCGCGAAGCGGGCATAGACCATGTGGTCGTCGGTGATCTTGTAGTTCGCGCCGACGTCGAACACGAATTTCTTCCACTTGGCCGTGCCGACGAAGCCCGACGTGAAGTTCTTGAAATCCTTCTTGTCCCAGTTCTCACGGGCGCCGAGGGAGAGGGTGAGCTTGTCGGTGGGCAGGATGTCGATGTGGCCGAACAGCGCCTTGGCGGTCAGGTCCTGCGAATAGTCGATGCCGCTTTCGGTGCCGAAGACGAACAGCGCCTGATCGCGGACGAATTTGTGCTTCATGTAATAGCCGCCGATCATCCAGCGGATGAGGCCGTTCATCGACGCCGCGCCGCCATCGTTGGACGCGATACGGAATTCCTGGCTGAAGGTCTTCTGCTTCACGGAGGACGGCAGCGTTTCCAGCAGCTGGAACGGGGTGGCGTCGATATCCAGGTAATAATCGTCCTGGATCTTGCGATAGCCGGTAATCGAGGTCAGCGTGACGGCGTCCGCGTCATAGCTGATGTTGGAGACCAGGCCCCAGTTCTTGATATAGTTGTCGTCGAACTTGTCCTGGCGCGTGGTGTATCTGGGCGAGGGCGTGCAGGCGCCGAACAGGAGGCATGCATAGGTGTTGAGCTGCGCCGAATATTCGGGGCGCGGATGGCTGATCCCGTCATTCACGTCGCGGAACGCGGTCGGTTCGCTGGTGTCCTTGGTGTAGTCGCCGCCCAGCCAGATGTTCAGCCGATCGCCCGGCGTGATTTCCAGCCCGCCCTTGAAGGCATAGGTGTTGCGGCCCCCGAAGCGCTCGCCCGTGGTGACGTTCCGGCTGTAGCCGTCCGACTTGCGGCGCATGAAGGCGAGCTTCACGCCCAGCACGTCCTCGATCAGTGGGCCGTCGATGCCGACATTGAGGCGCGTATCCTTGAAATTGCCGTACTGGATCATCGCGCGGCCGGTCCATTCCTTGCCGGGCCGGCGCGTGGTGATGTTGACCGCGCCGCCGGGCGCGTTGCGGCCCTGCAGCGTGCCTTGGGGGCCGCGCAGGATCTCGACCTGCTGGATGTCGAACGCGTCGATCAGGCCGCCATAGATGGAAGCGAGATAGACGCCGTCGATGCTGACGGCGACCGGCGTATCGTTTTCCGGCGAGTTGTCGACCGTGCCGATGCCGCGGATGAACGGCACGATGACCGTGGGGTTCACGATGCCTTCGCTCAGATTGACGTTCGGCGTCATCTGGCTGAGCTGCGAGATATTGGCGAAGCCGCGGTCCGCGATCATGTCACCGCTGACGGCGCTCACGGCCAGCGGCACGTCCTGCAGGCGTTCCTCGCGCTTCTGCGCGGTGACGACGATATCGCCATAGGTGGATTCATCGGCGGATTGCGCGAAGGCGATGCCGGGAATTGTCAGTGCGGCGGCAGCGACGGCCGCGCCTGCGTAGAAGACGGATTTCATGTTCGATGCTCTCCCTGTGCGTGTCGTCGATTTCCGTCCCTTCCCGAACGGCATCGACCATCGCTCGCCGGTCCCGACAGCCGACAGCGGTGTCGAATTATCGGCGGAAACCGGTGCAGAAAACTAAAAAAGACGCATTAATTGCGCGCTCAGGCAGAAAAGCACGGCATTGTGGCCAAGTTGCATCACCGGATTGCATCGACAGGCGCGTGACCATTCCGATACAGGCAAACCAAGCATTTGCGCCGATTTTGGGAGAAAGGGCGGGGAAAGATCATCGTTCGAACAGATCGCATCCGTCGGCCCGAGAGATAGTGCATAATCTAGATAAATTAAAACTATAATTCTGATATAGAATGAAAATTACTGTTTCACTGGTGTAACTCAGTGACCCATTTGCCGGAAATTGCTTCCAATAGTATGAATCCTTCTGTCGGCGGGCACAACCTGCCGCGTCCACACATTGTCGCTGCGTCCTATCGCTGCAGGGGCTTGAGTGCAGGAACTTCCGCATCGGGCAGGGAAACGCCCAGGATCCCGGCCAGCGTGGGCGCGATCGCGCGCATGTCGATCTCGCCGAGCGAGCGGCCTTGGGGAACGCCCTTGCCCATGATCATGAAGCTGGAACGCAGGTTCATCGCCTGGGGGAAATAGCCATGCGTGCCCTTGTATTTGGGCGTGCCCGTCAGTGGGGCACCGGCTCCGGCAAAGCCGCCGGCGGTGGCGTCCGGCGCCATGTTGACGAAGAAGGCGGCTTCCGGATTGCCGCCCATCTTCGCGATCTCCGCCTTGCCGGCGACGGCGGCAATGGCGTTCGCCGGATCGGCCTTCAGTCTTTCGAGCAACGCGCCGACCTTTTGTTCCAGCGCCACATCGTCCTTGCGGGCGAGGACCACCGCGACCGAGCCGCCCGTGGGCCAGGGCATGGCGTCCCATTCCCTGACCGCGCCCTTTTCGTCCAGGCGGACAAGCCCGGCATCGATGAAGGCGCGGAAGAAGTTCGTCTCCCGGCTGATCGTCTCGAAGCCGTGGTCGCTGACCACGGCGATCACGCCATCGGGATGGGCCGCGAGCTCGGCGGAGACGAGCCTGCCGAGGATCGCGTCGATCCGTTCGAGCACGGCGTGAGCCTGTGGGGTGCCGGGGCCTTCGGCGTGCTGTTCATGATCGAGCGCGGTGAGATAGGCGGTGAGGAAGTCGGGCTTGTGCAGCTGGATCAGATTCACCGCGAACCGCCCGCGATTCTCGTCGCCCTCGATGCTCTCGTCGATCCCGGCTGCATAAGTTTCGCCGGCCGCTTTCTCGAGCTCGCTCACCAGGCCCGGCGTGGCCAGCGCCGCCACCAGCTTGGCGTCGTCCGCGTGGCCCGTGCGCCAGATCTGGGGCAGGTTCCAGGTCACGCCCGTCGCGCCGACGCTGACGGGCCAGTGGACGTTGCCCACGCTCTTGCCGGCACCGGCGGCGGCGGACCATAGCGTGGGAACCTTGATGTCGCCTGCATACCAGTACCAGCCGCCCTGGTTTATCTGCTTGGGATCGAACGTGGTGTTGCTGACGACATTGTGCTTCGCCGGGCTGACGCCGGTGACCAGCGTGACATGGCTGGGATAGGTTACCGTGGGCAGCACGCCGACCACTCCCGTCGCATAGGCCCCTTCGGCGACGAAGCGGCGCAGGTTGGGGATCTTGAGGCCGCGTTTCTCCGCTTCGAGCACGTCGCCGGGCCGCAGCCCGTCGATCGAGATCAGCAGGACGGGCTCGGCAGCCGCCTGGGTGGCACACAGCATGCCGAACAGGACGGACGAAGCGAGGAGAAGCGCGGCCCGCACGATCAGAACCCCGCTTTCAGAGTGGCGAAGAACTGGCGCGGCGCGCCGACCAGCAGCGTCTGCCGGTCGCCGCTATTGCCGGTGCCGGCCGAGTTGATCGTGCCGACATAGTCCTTGTCGAACAGATTGCTGACGTTGAGCTGGATCTCGAACTGCTGCTCCTCGCCGAAGCGATAGCCGATCGCGGCGTCCACCAGCGCCCGGCCGGGAACCGACTGATCGTTGGTGTAGGTGAAGTAGCGCCGCGACATGTAGTTCACGGCGATCCGGCCGAAAGCGAAACCGTTGTCGTAGCTGATCTCGCCCCGCGCCATGTGCTTGGGCGCGTCGACCACGGTCTTGCCCTTGAGCTCGGTGACGGCGCCGCCTCCGTCGATCACATCGTCGCGATAGGTCGCGTCGGTATAGGTATAGGAGGCGTAGAGGCTGAGCTCCGGCGTGATCTTCCAGTCCGCTGCGGCTTCGACGCCGATCGAGCGGACCCCGCCGACATTCTGCAGGACGGACGGGCTGCCGATGATGTCCGGGCCGCTCGCCACGCCGAGCAGGCGGTCATGGAAGTTCACGAGGTAGACGCCCAGCACGCCGTTGAAGTTCGACGTGTTGTAGCGTGCGCCGAGTTCATAGGTGTCCGACGTCTCGGGCTTGATCGTGTCCTTGATCGCATCGAAACCTGCCTGGGTGGTGCCCCAGATGCTGCCGTTGACCGAAGGGAAGGCACGCGTCGCCTGGCTGAAGCTGGCGAAGAGTTCCGCGCTGTTGTCCAGGCGGAAGACGATGCCGACGCTGGGCTGGAACCAGTCTTCCGTCTTGAACTTGCCTTCGGGGAACACGTCCTTGATGATCGCTTCGGCCTGATTGTTGACCTTGAAGCCCTTCCACCCGATGTCGATCTTCACACGATCGAGGTCGATCGTGTCCTGCACGAAATATTGCAGCGTCTTGGTGGTGAAATCGAAGTTCCACTGGGTGAAGAACGGGTCGGTGGGATAATCGCGGAAGGAGCGGCCCGGATCGGTTCGGCTGGCGAGGCCATAGAAGCGACGTGCCTGGTTGAATTTGTTGTGTTCGTACCAGCCGCCGATCTTGAACTTGTTGAAGCCGAGTTCGAAATCGGTCGAACCGAAGATGCCCCAGCGATCGATGTCATATTCGGTGGTGCGGATGGAGATCGGCACGCCGTTGGGGCTGGGTACATAAGGCGTGGCCCACAGGCCCATGCCCTTGTTATGATGATAGTAGCCCTTGAGCATGAAATTGGCCTTGTCGCCGATCGGGGTGCTGTAGCCGAGCGCCGCCAGCGTGTCCTTGCGCAGGCCGGAAGCGTCGTAATAGGAATCGTCCACCGTCTTGATCCCGTCGGGATAGACGGTTCCCGCCCCTGCGTTGGAGATCGGCGCACCGGTTTCGCCGCGATTGTTGCCGATATCGGCCAGCAGGATCGCGCGGGCATAATCGGCCGTGCTGTTGTCGAAGCGATAGCCGAGTTCGTCCAGCATGCGCAGCGACATGTCCTGGTAGTCCTGTTCGCGGCGGTCGGAATAGCTGAACCAGGCATCGATCTGGCCTTCGCCCACCGGCAGCACGCCCTTGGCGTTGACGATGTGCTGGTCCTGCTTGCCGTGACCCTTGTACTTGTCGGTCGAGCCGTAGCCGTAGGAGACATAGCCGCGGAAGCCTTCCGCGCTGCCGACATTCACGCGCAGGAAGCCGCGCATCGTATCGTCGGAACCGTATGTGGCGCTGGCGCTGGCGGCGAAGTGATCGAGCGGGTCCATCGAGAAATATTCGATCGTGCCGCCGAGATTGCCCGTCGATTGCGTATCGATCGCGCCGGCGCCCTGCGACACACGCACGACGCCGAGATTCTCCGAGCTGATCGCGCGGGTCACGTGCAGGCCGTTATGATTGCCGTACTGCATGTCGCCGAGCGGAATCCCGTCGAGGTTGAAGCCCAGCTGCGACTGCGCAAAGCTGCGGATCGTAACGCGGGTCGACCATTCGTAATTGCCGAAAGGATCGGACGCCTGGATGTTCACGCTGGGCAGCTTCTCGATCGCCTTGATCGGGCTTGAACCTGGCGGAAGCATCTGGATGTCCACCGCACCCACTTCCTGTACCTGGCGGGTCTGGCCCTTGCCGAGGACGATGATTTCCTGGGCGACGGCAGCCGAGCTGTCGGCAGCGGCGCTCGTATCGGCCGCATCGTCGGCGAGTGCGGGCTGAGCGAGAGCGGTCGTAGCGAGCAGGCAGATCGAGAGTTTGCGCACGTGGTCCCCCATTTGTTGTGCAGTGCAACAGCGGGGCCAATAGGCGCGGCGTGTGACGCTTGGATGGAGGTTTGGTGAAGGGACGATGAAGCCGCGGTGTGCCTGGCGTGACACGATCGGGGCAGAAAAGGCGGCTGGCGAAAAATACCGGGCCGATACGTGGTTTTACGTGTCGGATTGCCGCCTGCGGATTGCCTTGGAGAGGGATCGGCCGGATTCGAGGCCAGACTTATCCTGTGGGTAAAGCTGCGGACAAATCGGGCATTTATCCTTTTGGTCCGCTCTTGTCGTTCGGCCCGCCCAGCGCTCTGACCAGCGCCACCGATGCGCGCATCCGCCCGACTTCCACGGCCAGCGCCGCCAGCTCGGCGTCGAGCGCCTCGGTCTGCGCGGTCACCACTTCGAGGTAATCCGATGCGCCGTCGCGATAGCGGGTCAGCGCGAGATCGCTGGTGCGTTCTGCAGCCTGCGCCGCGTCCCGCTGGTCGACCAGCTGGGTCGAGAGGTAGCGCATCGCCGCTATGCCGTCTTCCACCTGGCGGAAGGCGGCCAGCACGGTGGTGCGGTAGTCCGCCGCCAGTTCCTCGTATTCCGCGCGCGAGAGCTTGACCTGGGCGGCGCGACGCCCGCCGTCGAAGAGCGACAGCAGCGCGCTGGCCGGGCCTAGCGCCCAGAACGTGTTCGGCCTGGTCAGCAGATCCCCATGGGTGGTTTCCCACCCGCCGCTCAGCCCAAGCGTCAGCGTGGGGAACCAGGCCGCGCGGGCCACGCCGATGCGGGCGTTGGCGGCGTAGATCCGGCGTTCCGCGGCGGCCACGTCCGGCCGGCGCTGGAGCAGTTCGGACGGCACCCCGGTGGGAATCTCCGGCGCATCGAGCCGCCGGACGGCCGGTACGACGGAGAAGTCGGAGGCCACGGCGCCGACCAGCGCGGCGAGTTCGTGCTCGGTCGCCGCGCGCTGGTTCGCCACGGCGGAGATCTGCGCACGGGCATTGCTCAGTGCGGTGCGCGCGCGGTTGACGTCGATGCCCGAGGCGATGCCGCCTTCATGGCGGGTCTTCGTCAGCTGGTAGGCACGGTCGAAGGCGGCGACCGTCCGATCGAGCAGGGCCGCCTGGGCATCGAGCCCGCGCAGGCGGAAATAGGCGTCCGCCACATCCGCCTGGAGGCTGAGCCGCGCCAGCACGAGATCGGCCGCACCGGCATCCGCTTCCGCGCGCGAGGCTTTCACACCGTTGCGGATGCGGCCCCACAAATCGAGTTCGTAATCCAGCGTCCCGCCCACGACATAGTCATTGTATTTGCGCGGCGTTCCATCGCCTTGCGGGCGATTGCCCGATAGCCGGTTGCGTGACGCTTCGCCCGCCGCGTTGATCTGCGGGAAGAGTTCCGACGTATCGATCCGCGCCACCGCGCGCGCTTGGTCATAGCGCGCGAGCGCTGCGGCGAGCGTCGGGCTGGCGGCTTCGGCGCGCGTTTCGAGATCACTCAGCACGGGATCGCCGAACATTTCCCACCACGTCCCACGCAGCGCCGCATCCTGCGGCATGGCCGGGGTCCAGCCTTCCATCTCCTTGTAGGCAGCCGGCGGCGTGGTTTCGGGCGGGTGGTAAGCCGGCGCCATGGAGCAGCCCGCGAGCAGGACGGGTGCCAGCGGCAGCCACTTACTTCGCATTCGGTGTACCCTTGGCTACGCCCGCCACTGGCTTCAGGACACGGACCCGGTCGCCCGTGCGGATCGCGTCCGGCGGGGAATCGATCACCCGATCGCGCCGGGCAAGGCCGCTGGAAATGACCACTTTCGCGCCTTCGTCGCGCGCGATGGTGACCTTCTTGACCTTCACCCGGTCCTTGCCTTCGATGACCGCCACGCTCGCCCCGTCAGCGCCGTAGAGGATCGCGCTGCCCGGCAGCGACAGGGCGTTGCCCCCGCTCATCGCATTGAACGTCACCTGGGCATAGGCGCCGGGCTTCAGCGCTTCGTCGGCATTGGCCGCCTGCAGTTCCACCAGCACGGAGCCGGATTGGGCGTCCACCGCCTGTGCGCTGCGCGTCATCGTCGCGTCGAAGCTGCGGCCGGGATATTCGGGCAGCGACAGGGTGGCGCCGGTGCCGCGCGAGACATCGGCCGAATAGGCCTGGGGCACGCGCACGAAAATGCGCATCCGGCTGACATCGGAGACGGTGAAGAGCGGTTGCGAAGCTGCGGTGCCGGACACCACGAGCGCGCCGATCTGGGCGGAACGGCTGGTCACCACCCCGGAGAACGGTGCGGAAAGCCGCGTGAAGCCCTGCAGCGCGCGCAAGCGACGAACATTGGCCAGCGCAGCGTTGGACAGGGCGGACTTGGCCGCAAGATCGCCTTTCTTCTCGTCGGTTTCCTGCTGCGAGACCGCGTCCTTGGCGAGAAGCGCATTCCAGCGCTTGGACGTCGTGGCGGCGAGCCGCTCGTTGGCGCGGGCGGTCTGGTAGTCGGCATCGGCCTGGGCGAGCTGCTGGTCGATCTCGGGCGCGTCGAGAATGGCGAGCGTTTGCCCTGCGCGCACATGATCGCCGATATCCACCAGCCAGCGGCGGACATAGCCGTTCGTCCGGGCATAGATCGGTGCGCTGTTATAGGCCTGCACGCTGCCGGGAAGGACGATCGAGCCGCCATTGCCGTCCGCTCCCGGTGCGATGACATGCACCGATTGCAGCGCCGCGTCGGCGGAGGTTTCGCGCAGATCCTCCACCGCGCTGATGCGCGATGCCGCGCCGATCACGACGATCAGCAGCGCGACCGCGGCCGCACCGATGCCGACGCGCTTGAGCGTTCGATCGTCCGGGCCGGTATAGGCGGGGTCTTCCTGGGGAGGGATGGTCTCAGGCATGGTGCGGCTGGAGTTCCGTGGACATTTCATCGGCGCGAGTGCGGCGATGCGCGATGCTGAAGATGGTGGGGACGAAGAAGAGCGTGGCGATGGTGGCGAAGATCAGCCCGCCGATCACCGCGCGACCGAGCGGGGCGTTCTGTTCGCCCCCTTCGCCCAGGCCCAGCGCCATCGGCGCCATGCCGATGATCATGGCGAGCGCCGTCATCAGGACAGGGCGGAAGCGCACGCGGCCGGCTTCGATCGCGGCGCGCACGGAATCCCCGTGGAGCGCGAGCTGTTCGCGCGCGAAGCTGACCACCAGGATCGAATTGGCGGTGGCGACGCCCATGCACATGATCGCGCCGGTCAAGGCGGGGACGGACAGGGTCGTGCCGGTGGTGAACAGCATCCATACGATGCCGGCCAGCGCCGCCGGCAGCGCGGTGATGATGACGAAGGGATCGACCCAGCTCTGGAAGTTGATCACGATGAGGAGATAGATGAACAGTATCGCGGCCACGAGGCCCAGCGCGAGGCCGCTGAAGGCGGTGTTCATCGTCGAATACTGCCCTTGGATCGACACTTGGGTGCCCTTGGGCAGCTTGGCGGCCATGGAATCGATCACCTCCTGCACATCACCCGCCACCGCGCCGAGATCGCGGCCCTGCGTGGTCGCGTAGACGTCGATCACCGGGGTCAGGTTGAAGCGGGTGACGACCGGGACCGTGTTGGAGCGCTTGATTTCCGCCAGCGCACCTAGCGGCTGCGTGGGCGCGCCCTGCGCGCCTTGGATCGGCACATTGGCGAGATCGCTCATCGAACCGACGAGATATTCGGGCGTCTGGGCCACCACCGGGTAGGAGACGCCGCTTTTCGGATCGAGGAAATAGACCGGCGCTGTCTGGGAGGAACCGGCCAGCGAGTTCGACAGGTTGGAGGTCACGTCCCGCTCGGTCAGGCCATATTGGCCCACGCGCGAGCGATCGACATCGACGCTGAGCTGCGGCGCGCGTGAAGGCTGCTGGATGCGCGCATCGGCGAGGCCGGGGATCTTGGCGATCCGTCCGAGCAGTTCCTGGGCATAGATGCGATTGGCCGCCGCGTCGGGGCCGGAGATCTTCACGTCGATCGGAGCGGGCGCGCCGAAATTGAGGATCTGGCTGGTGATGTCGGCGGGCAGGAAGGAGAAGGTCGTGCCGGGGAAGCGCTTGGGCAGCTCGCGGCGCAGCGCGGCGATGATCTCGTCCGTCGGGCGGTGACCCTTCTTGAGCGTGATCATCATGTCGCCGTCCTGCGGGCCGATCGTGCCGGTGTTCTGGTAGGTCGTGTTGATGCCGCTCACCGGCAGGCCGATATTGTCGGTGATCGATTCGAGTTCATCCTTGGGCACGATCTTGCGCACTTCGGTGGTGATATGGGCGAAGCGTGCGGCGGTCTCCTCGATCCGCGAACCCACGGGCACGCGCACATGCATCGCGATCTGGCCGGAATCGACGCTGGGGAAGAAATTGCTGCCGAGCAACGGAGTCAGCCCGAAGGAAAGCACCACTGCCGCGAGAAAACCGAGTACGAACGGCCGCCGCGCATCGAGCGCGCGATGGAGCAGGCCGAGATAGCCGAGCCGCACATGTTCGAAGCGCCGTTCGAACCCGCGCTGGAAACGGACGAGAGGGTTGGTCGAGCCTGCGCTGCCCGCCAGGTGGCTTTCGCCCGGCCCATGGGGCTTGAGCAGGTACATCGCCAGCGTCGGCACCAGCGTGCGCGAGAGGACGAAGGACGCGATCATCGCGAAGATCACCGCCATCGCCATCGGCACGAAGAGATAGCCCGCCACGCCCGGCAGCAGGAACATGGGCACGAAGACGACGCAGATGCACAGCAGGGAGACGAAGGCGGGCGTCACGATCTGCGCCGCGCCGTCGAGGATCGCTTCCATCACGCCCTTGCCTTGCTCGAGATGCCAGTTGACGTTCTCGATCGTGACCGTGGCATCGTCGACCAGGATGCCGACGGCGAGCGCGAGACCGCCCAGCGTCATCACATTGAGCGTCTGCCCGAACAGCGCGAGCGCGCCGAGCGCTGCCATGATCGACAGCGGGATCGATATCGCGATGATCACGGTGGAGCGCCAGGAGCCCAGGAAGAGCAGGATCATCAGCGAGGTGAGGACGGCGGCGATGACGCCTTCCTTGACCACGCCTTCCACTGCCGCTTCGACGAAGATCGACTGATCGGCCACGGGCAGGATCTTGAAGGAGTCCGGCAGTTTTTCCGAGATCGACGGCAGCCGCTCCTTCACCCCGTTGATGATCGAAAGGGTGGAAGGTGTGCCGTTCTTGAGGATCGTCAGCAACACCGAGCGGTTGCCTTCGACGTGCACGATATTGGTCTGGGGGCTGTTGCCGTCGCGCACATGGGCGACGTCGCGCATATAGATCGTCGCGCCGTTGACCACCTTGACCGGAAGATCGTTCAGCCCTTCGACCGAGCTGGGCGCGTTATTGAGACGCACGCTGTATTGCGTCGGTCCGATCTTGATGAAGCCGGCCGGGTTGATCTGGTTCTGCGCAGCGAGCGCGGCGCCGACGTCCTGGGCTGAAAGCCCCTTCGACTGCAGCGCCAGCGGGTTGATGTCGATCTGGATCTGGCGTTGCTTGCCGCCCGAGGGGAAGGGCATGGCAAGGCCGGGAATGGTGACCAGATCGGTCCGGATGACGTTCTGCCCCGCATCGGCGAGCTGCTGCTCCGAAAGCCCCTCGCCCGATAGCGCGAGCTGCATGATCGGCACGGTCGACGCGCTGTAATTGAGCAGCAGCGGCGGCTGCGTGCCCTGCGGCATGAAACGCAGCACGGTCTGCGACATGGACGAGATCTGCGCCGTGGCGGTGCGGATGTCCGCATCCTTCTGGAAATAGACTTTCACGATGCCGATGCCCGGCAGCGACGTGCTTTCGACATGCTCGACATCGTTGACCGTGGTCGACAGCGTCCGTTCGAACGGGCTGACCATGCGGTTCGCCACTTCTTCCGGCGGCAGGCCGGCATATTGCCAGACCACGGCGATGATCGGGATGCGGATGTTGGGGAAGATGTCCACCGGCGTGCGGATCGCCGCCAGCGTGCCCCCGATCGCGATGAAGATCGCCATCACGATGAAGGTCAGCGGGCGATGTAGTGCGATCTTGACGATCTGGATCATTCATCACCCCTGGCGCCGCGGCGGATGCCGAGGCGGAAGACTACCAAGAACGCGCCCCGGCCGATTGCGGTGGCGACAGATTGCGAAACATTGCCGGCTTACGGCCAATGCGTGACACGATCTTTTCTGTCCAATATCAAATATGGCTCAATCGATATGAAATGAGTCTCGATCAATGGACGTCCGCCATCTCCGCTGCTTCCTTTGCGTTGCCGAAGAGCTGCATTTCGGTCGTGCCGCGCAACGGCTCGGCATGTCGCAGCCGCCGCTCAGCCAGCAGATCCGCGCGCTGGAGGAGGAACTGGGCGCGCGTCTGTTCGAACGCACCAGCCGCCGCGTGCGCCTGACCGAGGTCGGCCGCCTGTTCCTGCCCGAAGCGCGACAGGCGCTCGCGCAGGTCGAGCGCGCCGCGCAGGTGGCGCGGCAGGCCCGGAGCGGCGAGCTTGGGCGGCTCAGCCTGGGCTTCACCGCGTCCGCCCCCTTCGTCCAGAGCGTCGCCAACGCGCTCTACGCGTTCCGCCAGGGCCACCCCCATGTCGATCTCGCGCTCCAGGAACTCAGCCATGACGAGCAGATCGCCCGGATCATGGAGGACGAACTCGATATCGGCATCCTGCGGTCCTTCACCGCGCAGCTGCTGCCCTCCGGGCTGATGTCCGCCTGCCTGCTGGAAGAAGACATGCTCCTTGCACTGCGCGAGGACCACCCATTGGCCCGGCGGAAAGCCGATCCCGCAATCGCCGACCTCGCCGACGTGTCCTTCGTCTCCTACGGTGTGACCAATGGTCCGGGCTTTACCGAGAATTTTCTTTCGCTGTGCGAGCAGGCCGGATTCCGCCCGCATATCGCGCTGGAAGTCTCCAGTTTCGCCACGCTGCTGGGACTGGTCGCGGCGGGGTTCGGCGCCACTCTGCTGCCGCAGTCGCTGGCGCGGCTGCAGGTGGAGAATGTCGTGCTGCGCCGCCTGTCGGCTTCGGTGACGAGCGGATTGTGGCTGATCCACAAGCCCGAGCTTTCGCCGACCGCGCAGATCTTCAAGGACGTCCTGCTGGCGGAGCTGGCAGTCCCCGCCTGATTTTCCATCCTGCGGGCTTTCGTCAAATTCTTGTACGAGACATGGGCGGTTGGGACGCTATCCTCCCAAGGAGAAACAATTTCGGGTAGAGGTGTGCATGGCTATCGATCGTCTGGGTCTTGCGCCTGCTCAGCTGCAAGCGGCTTCTGGCTGGCGGGCGAGACGGATGGTCGCGCCGTCGAAGCTGATCGGGGCGAACGGGCTGCGCCGGGGAGCGGACGGCCTGATCTATGTGGCGCAGGCCTTCGGCAGCCAGATCAGCACCGTGGAGCCCGTATCGGGCGAGGTGAGGATACTCTGCAGCGCGGATGACAAGGTCGTGTCGCCTGACGATGTGGCGTTCGATTCCCGCGGAAATTTGTTCACCACGGAACTGATGAACGATCGCGTCAGCGTCCGGCGTCCGGATGGATCGATCGAGGTGCTGGCGGCGGAGCTGCCCGTCGCCAACGGGCTGACGGTCCATCAGGACCGGATCTTCGTCACCGAGTTCCGCGATGGCGGCCGCCTGCTGGAGCTGCATGCGGACGGCCGCCCCCCGCGCGTGCTGGCCGATGGCCTTGCCCATCCCAATGCGCTGTCGGTGGCGCCCGATGGACATATCTATTTCCCGCAGCTGGCGGCCGGCCTCGTCTCGCGGGTGCCGGTCGAGGGCGGGCCGTTGGAGACGGTGGCGGATGGGCTGGCAGGGCCGGTGGCCGTCAAGCATGACGGGGCGGGCGGCATCCTCGTGATCAATTGCCTGGACGGCGCGGTCAACCGGATCGCGTTGGGCAGCTTCGAACGCAGCCTTCTGGCTTTGTTGGGGCCGGGCCTCGACAATCTCGAGATCATGCCCGACGGCGAGATCCTGCTGTCCAACTTCGCCGATGGCGGGATCATCGGGCTTGGTGCGGATGGTGTGCTGCGTATGGTGGTGGAAGGCGCGATGCTGGGTCCCTACGGCCTTGCCGCTGGCCCCGGCGGCAGCCTTCTGGCGGCGGACGGGGTGAGCTTGGCGGAGATCGCGCCGGACGGTTCGGTCGCGCGCCCGTTCCAGCTGGTGACGCCGGGCGCGCCGCCATTCATGCGCGCCGTCGCGCTGGCGGCGGACGGTGCGTTCATCTTCACCAGCCCGTCCGGCAAGCTGTCGCGCTATCGCGTGGGCGAGGAGGCCCTCGCGCTGGCCGATGATCTGGACGAGCCGGTCGGCGTGACGGTGGCGCCCGATGGCGCGATCCTGGTGTGCGAGGCCGGAGCGGGCGCGATCCTGGCCTTCGACGGGGCCGCGCCGCCTCGCCGCGTGGCAAGCGGCCTCGACCGGCCCACCGGTATCGCGGTGGCGCCCGACGGCACGATCTATGCGAGCGAGGCGACCGCGGGCCGGGTGGTGGCGATCGGGGCGAGCGGCGAAGCGGAAACCGTGATCGACGGGCTGGCCGAACCCCAGGGCGTCGCCCTGCGCGGAGCGGATCTCTTCGTGCTCGATCGCGCGGCGGGCGCGGTCCACCGCCATGACCTGCGTTCCGGCAAGAGCGGGATCGTCCTTGCCGGGCTCGCTTCGGACCGGGGGCTTGCCGGGCGCCGCAATGTCCTGCCCGGCACGAGCGAGCCCGGCTTCATCAATGGCAGGCTCTCTGTCTTCTGCGGGCTCGCCGTGCTGCCGGACGGCGCGCTGTGCATTGCTTGCGAGGCCGATGGCAGCATCTGGCAGGTGACGGAAGCGCGCTGATCAGGCCGAGGGATGCGATTGGCGCGCCGCGATGTCGTTCGCGGCGCGGAAGCCGAAGACCGATGCCGGCCCGATCGACGCGCCCGCGCCGGGATAGCAGTTCCCGAATACCGAACCCGACGCATTGCCCGCCGCGTAGAGGCCGGGGATGGGTCGGTCCTCCTGGTCCATCACCCGCGCATCCGCGTCCGCCTTGAGGCCGCCCTTGCTGCCGATATCGCCAAGATAGATGCGGATCGCGTAGAACGGGGCCTTGTCCACCGCGCCCAGGCACGGGTTGGGCTTGACCGAAGGGTCGCCGAAAGCCTGGTCGTAGGCATCGCCGCCGCGGTCGAATTCCGGATCGACGCCGCTCTTCGCATAGGCGTTCATGTTGCCCACCGTCCGTTCCAGCTTCTTCGGGTCGATGCCGATCCTGGCGGCGAGGCCGGCCACGGTATCGGCCTTGAAGATGTAGTGATCCCACCAGTCCTGCGGGATCTTGCGATCGGGCATGATCGCCTTGGGCAGAAAGCCGCCGGCCGGGAACTTATGGCGGAAAGTGTCGTCGAAGATCATCCAGCATGGCGCGTTGGCGCCGGTCTTGAGATGATCGTCCAGCATCCCGTTGCCGAAGCGGTCATAAGCGGTCGTCTCGTCCACGAAGCGGTCGCCGTTGCGGTTGACGCAGAGGCTGTGCGGCCGGCCGACATCGAACACCGCCTGGTGCGTCTCGTCATAGTTGGAGACATTGGGCATCGGCAGGATCATCGTCGGGATCATCCAGGTGGTCTCGGTGAACTCGGTAGCGGCCCCTATCGCCATCGCCGCTTCCAGCGCTTCGCCCCAACTGCCGTCGTCCGGCGTGCTGCTCCAGCGGTCGGTGCCGGGAATGGTGAGGAATTTGTCCCGCAGGCGCTGGTTCTTCTCGAATCCGCCGGCGCAGATCACCACGCCGCGCCGGGCCGAGATCGTGTGGCGCGCGCCGCCATTGTTCGTCTCCACCCCCACCACCGCGCCGTCGCGCGTGACGAGCTTGTCCACCGTGGTGCCCAGGCGGATCTCGATCCCGCGCTTGAACACCTGTTCCGCGATCGCGCCCATCAGCGCGCCGCCCAGCGACAGCCAGCGGTCGCGCTTCGACTTGCCGCGCGCGGGCAGGTCGATCCAGTAGCGGCCGATGACCTTGCCCAGCTGCCGCACCCAGCCGGGGCCGCGGCTGGCGATCGTGTTGGCCTCGTCGAAATCCATCGCATAGCGGTTGAACAGCTTGAAGCGGGTGAACTGCTCGCGCAGCAGGTGGAACTTGTCGCCCAGCCGGTATCCATCCACCTTGGGATGGACGAGGCAGCGGTCCATGCGGGCGCCGGGCGCGCGCTGGAAGTAGTCCGGCCACAGGCGCGGCTGGAGCGCGACGCCGCTCTTCACCAGATAGTCGACCGCCGGGCCGACCGTGTCGACATAGGCTTCCTGCCGGTCGCGCCGCACCGGGCCTTCGGACACCGCATCGATGTAGGCGAGAGCGGATTCGCGCGTGTCCTCCACGTCGCCCAACCCGTGCATCGGGGCCCACAGCACGCCGCCCGACGTGGCGGAGGTGCCGCCGAACTTGTGCGTGCGTTCCAGGATCAGCACCGACAGGCCGAGATCGTGCGCGCGCATGGCGGTGACCATGCCGGCGGCGCCCGAACCGGCGACGACGACATCGTATTCTTCCGGCCCACCGGCTCCGTTCGTGGTCATGGCTTCCTCTCCCATTGTTCTGTTCTGTCGTTCTTCGAGGCTCCGTTCAGGGCCCTCGGAATTGCCGGTCGAGCATGGCGGATGTCTGTTCGATCCAGCCATCCGCGATCAGGTCCTCGAACGTGAAGACCGGGCGGTCGGCGAGCGCGCCGGACCCGCTGGGCTCCGGGTTGATGAAAGTGGGCGGAAAGCACACGAGCCCCGCCGTCAGGCAGGTGAGCGACAGGGCGGCATGGCGCGTGTCGAGCTCGGGCCGGTAGATGCCGCAATCGACGCAGGCGCGGAGGATAGCCTCGATCTGGCGGAAATTGCGGTCGTCGCGCTCCAGGTAGTTCTTGTGCGTTTCCGACTTCTCGTTGCCGACTTCCTTCAGCAGGCGGCGGACCAAAGGCGCGATGCCGAAATAATGGCGCGAGACCACTTCGACGAGCTTGCGCGTATCGATCGCGCGATCGCGGCGCACGGCCCGTTCGATCGCGGTCAGCTTCTTGAAGATGACCAGCAGCGCATCGTCGATGACCGAGGAGACGAGGCCGCTCTTGTTGATGAAGTAGTAATTGATCATCGCCGGATCGACGCCGGCGACATGGGCCACTTCCGAGACCGTGAAATCCCCGCCCGCGCTTCGGACGATCGCATGGGCCGCCGCGCTGCGGAGCGCGTTCGGGATGTCTTTCCGGTCGCGGCCCGAGGGGCGGCCGGTATGTGATTTCGCCGTCGCGGTTTCGCCAGTCAGCATCTTGCCCACGCTTTTTGCCTCCGTTCCAATCTGCCAAGGCAGATGGTGGCTGGAAAGCGCGGGAATTCAACCTCGATGAATTGACCTGGCCCCGTCAGCCCTGCGCCAGCATCATCTGGCCCAGCATTCCGCCCGGACCGTTCGGATCATTGCCGATATGCGTGCGGGCCGCTGCCAGGTCGAGCCAGAAGCGCGTCAGCAGGGAATCGCGGAACAATGCGCGCGATCCCTGCATCAGGGTCAGCTCGTCCAGCACCGCCGCCATCCGTCGCGCGACCGAGGTCATCTGCGTACGATAGAGCAGGGCCTGCTGCATCGGCAGCAGCTCCTCGCGGTCGACATGATCGAAGAAGGCGGTGATGTGCCGGTCGTACATCGCCTCGGCATTCTCGATCTCGGCCATCAGCCTGGTGATCGCGGCGAGCGTGGCCGGATCGTCCTTCATCGCCTTGCCCGTGACCGGCGAGACGCGCTTGCGCGCGATATCCAGGAAGGCGTCCAGCGCGCCGCGGCCCATGCCGATCGCCAGATTGTTGATGCTGCTGGACATCATGTAGAGCCAGGGCAGGCGGTAGAGCCGGGGCAGGTCGGCCCGCGTGGCGGTGTTGATCCCGCCTTCGAAAGTGAACTGCCGGTGCGCGGGCACGAAGATGTCCTTGGCGACGAGATCGTTGCTGCCGGTGGCGCGCAGGCCGAACGTGTCCCACACATCGAGGATCTCGTAGTCCGTAGCCGGGACCAGGAAGATTTCCGGCGGTTTCCACCCGGTCGGCGGCGGCGGATCGCCCACGATATGCGCGCCCACCAGGGCCCATTTGGTGAAGGACGATCCGCTCGAGAAGGTCCAGCGGCCGCTCAGCCGAAAGCCGCCATCGACGCGTTCGGCTTTGCCCTGCGGTGCGAAGGAAGAGGCGCACAGCGTGTCGGCATCGTCGCCCCACAATTCCTCCTGCGCGCGCATGTCCATCATCGCGAGCATGAAGGGCTGGATCGCGTGGACGCCATAGACCCAGGCGGTGGAAGGGCAGACCGCGGCCATTTCGTTCTGGATCGCGTAGAAGATCCGCGGATCGGCTTCGAGCCCACCCCAGCGCTTCGGCTGGAAGATGCGGGTGAGCAGGGCGGCCTTGATTTCCTCCACCGTGATCGCCGGCGTGTCGCGCAGCCGGTCTCCTTCGTCGCGCCGGGAAGCGATGGTGGGCAGCAGCTTGCGCGTGCGTTCGAGCAGTTCTTCACCGGCGATCTCTGTCGCCTGGGTCTTCAGTATCGTTTCGCTCACGACGCCTCTCCGCGATTTGCCTTCCTGCCTGCATTCATGATTCGTACCTGAAAGCTGAACAGGTTGACACAGTTGACACTGTCCTGAGAAAAAATCCGCGCCCCCCTCCATCTCCGTTCCGGCATCCCAGCGAAGGCTGGGATCGTTGCGGAGATGGCACTATCTGACCGCCTGAGATCCCAGCCTTCGCGGGGATGACGAGAGGATAAAAAGAAGGGCATTGCCCCGCCATGCCACACGCCTGCCTTGTAGGACAGCGCTAAAGGCCGGCTGGCATCGCACCGCTGCACATCCCCGACATAGGATAAGCGCGGAGAGGACAAACGGCGACATCCTCAGAATACCCAAGGCGCATCGCGCCCTGGCCGAGACACCACGGGCAATGTGTTTCGACTGCGCTCGACACGAACGGGAAGGTGTTTCACTAGTCGCTTTCCACTCTTTCCACCGCAAGGTGCCCGATTGCCCGACCGTCCGATCCGTATCGACAAGGACTTCGCCGCGCGGGTCGATTGGAACCTGCTGCGGCTTTACGTCGATATCGTGCGCGCCGGCGGGATCGGCGCGGCCGCGCGGCGGCTCAACCGCCAGCAGCCGACGATCAGCGCGGCGCTGAAGCGGCTTGAGGATTTCGCCGGCACGCAACTCCTCCATCGCAGCGCCACCGGGGTGGAAGTGACCACGGCCGGGCGCGCGCTGCTGCTCATCTGCGAGGACATGTTCGAAGCCGCGCGCATGGCCCCGCACCAGATCGCCCAAGCGGTGAAGCGGGTGGAAGGCCTGGTGCGCATCCAGATGATGTCCTCGATCATCTCGCCCGAACTGGACGAGGCGATCGCGAGCTTCCATCGCCGCCATCCCAGCATCCAGATCGAGCTGCGCGTCTCGCCCTGGCGCGACGTGCTGGATGCGCTGGAACATGGCGAGGTGGAGATCGGCGTCGGCTATGACAGCGGCGTGCGCTCCAGCCTGACCTACGAGCCGCTGTTCCTCGAATCCCAGCAGCTCTATTGCGACCGGTCGAACCCGCTGTTCGGTCGGCGGATCACCCGGCTTTCCGAACTGCGCGACGAAGGCTTCGTGCTGACCGGCGCGGACGAGTTGGAGACGATCACGCGCCTGCGCCAGCGCTATGGGCTGGGCACGGTAGTGAACGGCCATGCGGAAGACATCCACGAAGCCATGCGGCTGATGCGCCTGGGGGTGGGGATCGGATTCCTGCCGACGCTGGCGGCGCGCAAAGAAGTGGAAGCGCAGCGCCTGTGGCCGTTGCTTCCCAGGGATGTCGAGCCCTCCTACGACATCTACCTGCTGGCCCGCACCGAACCCGAGCGCGACACCGCGACCCAGCTGTTCCTGGACGAGATCATCCGCCGGCTGCGGGCTTCGGAAGCTCATAGATCAAATTTATGACCTCAATCGATTATTTCAATCTACCATGATGGCTTGGTTTTCGGCACTTCTGTCCTGTCACAACAGGGAGCGTCCGCATGACCATGTCTTTGAACCGCCGCACGATGATGATGCGCAGTTTCGCGATCGCGGGCCTGCTTGCGCTCGGCGCCTGCGGCGGCAGCCCGGCGGAGAAGACCGAGGACAAGATTGCCGCCGAAGCACCCAAGAAGGATTTCCAGATCGGCTGGTCGATCTATGCCGGCTGGATGCCCTGGCCCTACGCCGACAAGGCCGGCATCGTGAAGAAATGGGCCGATAAATACGGCATCACCATCAAGCTGGTGCAGGTCAATGACTATGTCGAATCGATCAACCAATACACTGCCGGCAAGCTCGACGGCGTGGTCGCCACCACGATGGACACGCTGACCATCCCGGCCGCCGGCGGCAAGGACACCACTGTCCTGATCATCGGCGATTATTCCAACGGCAATGACGGCTTCGTGCTGAAGGACGGCAAGAGCGTGGCCGACGCCAAGGGTCGCTCGATCAACCTCGTCGAACTCTCCGTTTCGCACTACCTCCTCGCCCGCGCGCTCGAGACGAGCGGGATGAAGCTATCCGACGTGAAGACGGTGAACACCAGCGATGCGGATATCGCCGCCGCGTTCAACAGCCCGGGCGTCAATGCCACCGTCACCTGGAACCCGCAGCTTTCCGCCATGCGCAAGGTGAAAGGCGCGACGATGGTGTTCGACAGCTCGAAGATCCCGAACGAGATCCTCGACACGCTCAATGTCAGCACCGCCACGCTCCAGGCCAATCCAGACCTCGGCAAGGCGCTGGTCGGCATCTGGTACGAGACCATGGCGATCATGAGCGGCAAGGACGCCAAGGCGGCCGAAGCCATCGCGATGATGGCGGCCGATGCCGGCACCACGCCGGAAGACTACAAGAGCCAGCTCGCCACCACCTACATGTACTACAAGCCGGCCGATGCGGCGGCGCTGGCGGCGAGCCCCGACCTGGTGACGGTGACGGACCGCGTGCGCCAGTTCAGCTTCTCCAAGGGGCTGTTCGGCCCGGCGGCGACCAATGTCGACGCGATCGGCATCGCGTTCCCCGGCGGCAAGATTCTGGGCGACAAGGCCAACGTCAAGCTGCGCTTCGACGACAGCTTCGTGAAGCTGGCGGCCGAAGGGAAGCTCTGAGGACAGCGATAGGGTCGGGCCACCGCCAGCGCGCCCCGGCGCTCTGGCGGATGGGAGCGGCTTGCCCGCGAAGGACCACGACGATGCGGCTCTCTTCCTTCCTCGTCATTCCCGCGAAAGCGGGAATCCAGCTTCCGAAGCGCCGGATGGATTCCCGCTTTCGCGGGAATGACGAAAGTGGGGTTATGGTCGCCGCCTCACATTCCATGGAGCTCGCATCGTGACCCGTCTCGTCAATATCCGGCCCAACCGGGCGACAGGCTTTCTGATAGGAGCGCTGCCTATCGCCTTGATCCTGCTGTTTTATGTCTTCATGGCCGATGCGCGGCATGCGGCGAACCCGGCGGACAAGGTGCTGCCCACCATGGCTGCGATGTGGGATGCGATCGTGCGCTTCACCACCGTGCCCGATCCCGCGACCGGTCGGATACTGCTCTTCGCGGACACCGCCACCAGCCTCACGCGGCTGGGCATCGGCCTTGCGATCGCCACGCTGACCTCGCTGGCGCTGGGCCTCGCGCTAGGCGTCGTGCCGCTGGCCCGCTCGATATTGGGGCCGGTGATCACGGTGATCGCGGTGATCCCACCGATCGCGATCCTGCCGATCCTGTTCATCGCGCTGGGGCTCGGCGAAGCCTCCAAGATCGCGCTGATCGCGATCGGCGTGGCGCCCTATATGACTCGCGATCTCGCAGCCTATGTCGCCGGCCTGCCAGTGGAACAATATCTGAAGGCGCAGACACTTGGCGCGAATAGCTGGCAACTCGCGATACGTGTTGCCCTGCCGCAGCTGATGCCCCGCCTGATCGAGACGCTGCGCTTCTCCATGGGGCCGGCCTGGGTATTCCTGATCGCGGCGGAAGCGGTCGCCTCCGACATCGGCCTCGGCTACCGCATCTTCCTCGTCCGCCGCTATCTCGCGATGGACATCATCCTGCCTTACGTCGCCTGGATATCGATCCTCGCCATCGCGGCCGACGCGATCCTGCTCCTCGTCAGTCGAAGAGCCTTTCCCTGGGCACATGGGGGCAGCCGATGAGCACGCTCCTCTCCTTCCGCGACGTGTGGGTCGAATATGGCGAGAAGATCGTGCTGGAACGGGTCAGCCTCGATATCGAGGAAGGCTCCTTCGTCTCGGTCGTGGGCCCCTCCGGCGCGGGTAAGAGCACGTTCCTGCGCCTGATCCTGGGCCAGGAAGGCCCCTCGCGCGGGCAGGTGCTGCTGGACGACATTCCGCTCCGGCCCGAATGCGATCCGGATCGCGGCGTGGTGTTCCAGCGCTACTCCGTGTTCCCGCACCTCACCGTGCTCGGCAACGTCCTCTTCGGGCTGGAATGCGCCGCCGCTCCGTTTACCGCTCGCCTGTTCGGCGGCAAGCGCCGGGCGGCGATGGCCGAAGCGACCGAAATGCTCGGCGCGGTCGGCCTGTCGCACAGCCTCGATGCCTATCCGGCGGAACTGTCCGGCGGAATGCAGCAGCGCCTCGCCATCGCGCAGGCGCTGATCAAGCATCCGCGCATTCTGCTGCTGGACGAACCTTTCGGCGCGCTCGATCCCGGCATCCGGCTCGACATGCACGCGCTGGTCACGCGCCTGTGGAAGGAGCGCGGCCTGACGATCGTGATGGTCACGCACGACATCCACGAAGCCTTCAAGCTCAGCACCCGCGTGCTCGCGTTCGACAAACGGCGGCACGATCCGCACGCGCCGCACCGTTATGGCTCCACCGCGACCTACGACGTTCCGCTGGAGCGCAAGACCCGCGAGATGCGCGAAGCGGCGATCCCGGCGGATCTGCTGCCGGAAACCCCCGAGGAGGATACCGAACGATGACAAGCAGTACGGCCGATCCCAAGGCCGCGCGCGACCATGCCCGCGCGATGGCTGGAACGCGGGTCGAAGCCATGCCGACCGTGCCCGCCGCAGCGACCGACGCGCCAGGCGAGGTCGTGTGGGAGGAAGTGATCGCGGCGGGCGGCTATGCTTCGCGCCGGATCGCGCGCGGCACGCGGCTGCGGCTGGTGGACCTCTACGGCGATGCCTGCGCATCGATGCTCGCCTTCAACGCCGAATGCCCGGTGGAGCGGCTGAACGTCGCCGACACGCTGAAGGTGCAGTGGAACGGCTATCTGGGGCAGGGCAAGCTCATCCTCTCGGACATGGGCCGGGTGATGATGTCCATCCTGGAGGACGGCGCGGGCACGCACGACGCCTTTTGCGGCGCATCCAACGAGGCTTCCAACGCGCGCAACTATGGCGACGGGAAGAATTACGGCGCCCACCCCAATGCGCGCGACCGCTTCATGCTGGCGGTGGCGAAATACGGCCTCGGCCGCAAGGACGTCCACCCCTGCATCAACTGGTTCAAGGGTGTGCGGATCGCGGAAGACGGAGCGACCGAGGCGCGCCTCGGCCCGTTCGAGCCGGGCCGCGCGATCGTGCTGCGCGCCGAGATGGATCTGATCGTGGTGCTGGCGAACTGCCCGCACGTGCTGGACGGTCGGCCGCAATTCTCGGTCACGCCGCTGCGCGCCACCGCCTGGCGGGGCGACGTCACGCCGCCGGGCGATGCTTTGCGCAACGCTACGCCGGAAGGCCAGCGCGCCTTCCTTAACACCGAAGATTACTATTGCCGCTGAGAGGGACGAAGACCGTGAGTGAACTACAGGGCCTTCCCGGCCGCATCGTCCATGACGAGATCGTCCCCGCGCTCGCGCCTTGGATGCACGAGGTGAAGGCGGGCGAAACGTTGCGCATCATCGATCTGGAAGGCAATCAGGCGGTGGACTTCCTGATGTATGCCGCAGCGGACGATGCCGAACGCTACAGCGCGCAGGATACGATTGCGGCTCAGCGCAACATCTTCCTGCGCGAAGGGGCGGTGCTGTTGTCGAACGAAGGCCGCCCGATGATGACGATCACCGGCACCTCGGTCGCCTATCACGATACGATCGGTGGAGCCTGTTCCTGCGAATCCAATACGTTGCGCTATGGCCATCACACCAAGTCGCAGCATGCCTGCGTCGATAATTTCCTCGACGCCAATGTGCGTGCCGGCCGCAACAAGCGCGACATGGTGTCCAACATCAACTTCTTCATGAACGTGCCGGTCGAAGCGGACGGGACTCTGGGCATCGTGGACGGCATCTCCGCGCCCGGCCTGAGGGTGGACCTGCGCGCGGAGATGGATGTGGTCGTCGTCGTCTCCAACTGCCCGCAGATCAACAATCCCTGCAACGGCTTCAATCCCACCCCGGTGCGCATGGTGGTGGCCGCCTGATGTTCACCAAGGTTCTCATTGCC
This sequence comes from uncultured Erythrobacteraceae bacterium, assembly GCA_946482075.1. Next base: position 1,136 of record CAMLQG010000038.1, on the reverse strand, counting down.
AATCGCGGCGCGATCGCCTGCCGCATCATCCGCACGCTCAGGACGATGGGCGTCGGCTCGGTCGCGGTGTTCAGCGATGCCGATGCCGGTTCGCGCCATGTGGTGGAAGCGGACGAGGCGGTGCGCATCGGCCCCGCGCCGGCGGCGGAAAGCTACCTCGATGTCGAGGCGATCCTGGCGGCCGCCAAGGCCACCGGGGCGCAGGCGATCCATCCTGGCTACGGGTTCCTGTCGGAGAACACCGATTTCGCGGAAGCCTGTGCCGCCGCCGGCATCGCCTTCATCGGCCCCACGCCCGACAATATCCGCGCCTTCGGCCTCAAGCACACGGCGCGCGATCTCGCCGCCGCCCATGGCGTGCCGCTGGCGCCCGGCACCGATCTGCTGACGGATGAAGGCGAAGCGCTGAAGGCAGCCGAGGCGATCGGCTATCCCGTCATCCTGAAGGCCACGGCGGGTGGCGGCGGCATCGGCATGAAGGTCTGTGCCGATGCCGCCGATATCAACGAAGGCTTCGCCACCATCGCACGGCTCGGCACCGGCAATTTCGGTAATGGGGGCGTGTTCCTCGAACGTTATGTGGCGCGCGCGCGCCATATCGAAGTGCAGGTCTTCGGCGATGGCGCGGGGCATGTGGTGGCGCTCGGCGAACGCGATTGCTCACTCCAGCGCCGCAACCAGAAGGTCGTGGAGGAAACGCCCGCCCCGCTGCTTCCGGCCGCTACCCGCCAGGCCCTGATCGATTGCGCCGTGCGGCTGACCTCAGGCGCGAACTATCGCTCCGCCGGCACGGTCGAATTCCTCTACGATGCGGAACGCGACGATTTCTTCTTCCTCGAAGTGAACACGCGCCTGCAAGTCGAACATGGCGTGACCGAGCAGGTCACCGGCGTCGATCTCGTCGAATGGATGATCCGTGGCGCTGCAGGTGATTTCAGATTTCTCAAAGGTTTCGAAGCGAAACCTCACGGCGCGTCGATCCAGGTGCGGCTCTATGCGGAAGACCCCGCGCAAAATTACCGCCCCAGTTCGGGCAGGCTGATCGACGTCGTTTTCCCCGCCAGCCCGCGCGTGGATGGCTGGGTGGAAAGCGGCAGCGAAGTCTCCGCCTGGTACGATCCAATGCTCGCCAAGCT
>CAMLQG010000037.1 GCA_946482075.1 uncultured Erythrobacteraceae bacterium | reverse complement strand
GCCCTTATGCTCCTTCCACGAAGGTAAGTGCGCAAGATCGACCAGATCGGTGCGGGCAACATGTTCAACCGCGTGACCAACCAGGTCTATGAACTCGGCTCCGCCTTCAAGCCGCTGACCGTGGCCGCCGCGATCGACGCCGGCGTCGTCACTGATCTTTCGAAGCGCTATCAGGCCAATCGTCCGCTGGCGATCGGCGGCTTCCTCATTCGCGACAGCCATACGATCGGTGCATCGCTGAATGTGCCCGAAGCGCTGATCCATTCCTCCAACATCGTCACCGCGCAGATCGCCGACCAGCTCGGCGGCCAGAATCTGAAGCGGGTGATGACCGATCTCGGAATGAACGAGCGGCCCTATATCGAACTGCCCGCGCGCGGCTTCCCGCTGTGGGCCAAGGGCGATTGGCCGCGCCTGCGCACGATGACGGTCAGCTATGGCCACGGCATCGCGGTTACGCCGCTGCACCTGGCTTCCGCCTATGCCGCGATGGTCAATGGCGGCATCTGGCGGCCTTCCACGCTCTACAAGATCGAACCCGGCCATGCGCCCAAGGGACGGCGCGTGTTCAAGGCGTCCACCAGTGCGCGGATGAACCAGCTGATGCGCATGATCGTGGTCTACGGCACGGGCAGGAAGGCCGATGCGCCGGGCTTCCGCGTGGGCGGCAAGACCGGTTCGGCGGAAAAGCCGGGCGCGGGCGGCTATCGCCGCAGCTCGCTGATCTCCACGTTCGCGGCCGCCTTCCCGATGGACAAGCCACGCTACGTCGTGGTCGCCATGCTCGACGAACCGCAGGGTACGGTAGCCAGTTCCTTCCAGCGCACCGCCGCGTGGAACGCTGCGCCGATCGTGGGTGCGGTGGTGTCGCGCGTGGGGCCGCAACTGGGCATCATGCCCGATGACAGCCGCGATATCGATCTCAGCGATCTGCGCCCGCTGATCCCTGCCGGAGCCAAGGAATGAGGCTGGATCGGCTCGCCGCCGAGAGCGGGCATGCCGTGTCGAGCCATGGTGCGGACACGGTGACCGGCTTTGCCATCGATCACCGCAAGGTCGCTCCCGGAACCGTGTTCGGTGCGTTCCGCGGCGCGCGGGCGAATGGCGAGGATTTCATCCCTGCCGCCGTGACGGCCGGCGCGATCGCCGTTGTCGCACGGCCGGAAGCGCCGGTGAGCGGCGCGGCGCATATTGCCGATGCGGAGCCGCGCCGCGCCTTCGCCCGCCTGGCAGCGCCCTTCTTCGCGCCGTTCCCGGAAACCGCCGTCGCGGTCACGGGCACCAACGGCAAGACCTCGACCGTGGAAATGGTGCGCCAGATCTGGCGGATGACGGGCCATCGCGCGGCGTCCATCGGCACGCTTGGCGTCACGACGCCGGACGGTTCCGAATATACCGGGCTCACCACGCCCGATATCGTCACTTTCCTCGCCAACATGAGCGGGCTGGCGCGCGAGGGAGTGACGCATGTCGCCTATGAAGCGTCGAGCCATGGGCTTTCCCAGTTTCGTAACGAAGGGCCGGCGGTAGCCGCCGGGGCCTTCACCAATCTCAGCCGCGATCATCTCGATTACCATGCCGACATGGACGATTATTTCGCCGCCAAGATGCGCCTGTTCGACGAGGTCGTGCAGGATGGCGGTGCCGCCGTTATCTGGGCAGACGACGTCTGGTCGGACCGAGCTGGTGGGCACGCGCTTCAAAGGGGGTTGCGTCTGCTCACGGTGGGCGAGCAGGCTTCGGGGATCCGCCTGCTCGCCCGCCATCCCAGCCAGTTGGGCCAGGATCTCGAGATAGCCTATGAAGGCGTGCAGCGCAGGGTCGCGCTGCCGCTGATCGGCGCTTACCAGGCCGCGAACGCGCTGGTGGCGGCGGGCCTCGTGATCGCGACCGGGGGCGACCCCGACAAGGCGTTCGACGCGCTCACCCGGCTGCAGCCGGTGCGCGGGCGGCTGGAACGCGCGGCGATCACGCGCAGCGGTGCGCCGGTCTATGTCGACTACGCCCATACGCCCGATGCGCTAGATGCCGCTATCCTTGCGCTGCGTCCGCATGTATCGGGCAAGCTCATCACCGTGTTCGGCGCGGGCGGGGACCGTGATCCGGGCAAGCGGCGGCCGATGGGCGCGGCGGCCCTGCGCGGTTCCGATGTGGTGATCGTGACGGACGACAATCCGCGCGGGGAAGATCCCGCGGCGATCCGCGCGGAAGTGCTGAAAGGCGCAACCGGTGCGTGCGAAGTGGCGGATCGGCGCGCGGCCATCGCGGCGGCCATTGCCCAGGCCGGGAAGGGCGATATCGTCCTCATCGCCGGCAAGGGGCATGAACAGGGGCAGATCGTGGGATCGGGCGAGGATGTCCGCATCCTGCCGTTCGACGATGTCAGCGTGGCGAGGGAATGCGCCGGCGTTTCGGTGGAGTGAAGTGGAATGAATGCGCACCCGGCACTGTTACGCTGGCCTCATGGGGAGGAGGATGAACTCCCGCTTGCCTTGTGGGCTTCCGAGGAACTGGCCGCGGCGACGGGCGGCGTGGCGAGCGGGTCTTTCCGCTGTTCCGGGGTGGAAATCGATTCCCGCGACGTGCGCGAAGGCGATCTCTTCGTCGCGCTGAAGGGCGAGACGATGGACGGCCACCGCTTCCTCGACGCCGCGTTCGAGAAAGGCGCGGCCGCGGCGCTGGTCGATCGTCCGATCGACCGCCCGCACATCCTGGTGAACGATACGATGAAAGCGCTGGAAGCGCTGGCCGCGGCTGCCCGCGCGCGCGTTGACGCGGTGGTCGTGGGCGTGACCGGCTCGGTCGGGAAGACGGGCGTGAAGGAAGCGCTGTTCGCAGCACTCGATCGCTCCAGCCGGGGCGGGGCGCATCGTTCGGTCAAGAGCTACAACAATCACGTCGGCGTACCGCTCAGCCTGGCGCGGATGCCCGCGCGGACGGTGTTCGGCATTTTCGAGATGGGGATGAACCATGCGGGCGAGATCGCCGCGCTGACCCGGCAGGTGCGTCCCAACATCGCGGTCGTCACCACGATTGCGCCGGCGCATATCGAGAATCTCGGCAGCGAGGAAGCGATCGCGGACGCCAAGGGCGAGATCTTCGGCGGGCTTGAAAAGGGCGGCACGGCGGTCATCCCGGCCGACAGCCCGCATTTCGAACGGCTGCGCGATCATGCGCTGAAGGCTGGCGCGAGGGTCGTGTCCTTCGGCCGTGCGCGCCATGCCGATGTCCGTCTGCTCGATGCCGTCACGGCGTCTTCCGGCGGATCGCTGATCACGGCGGATCTGGGCGATCGGCGGATTTGCTACACCGTCTCTTCGCCGGGCGATCACTGGGTGCTCAATTCGCTCGCCGTGATGGCGGCGGTCCGCGCGGCCAGGGGCGATCTCGGCGCGGCCGGCCTGGCCCTGGCCGAGATGGACGAGCTGGCCGGGCGCGGGGCGCGCCTCAGCATTCCGGCCCGGGGTGGCCGGGCGCTGCTGATCGATGAAAGCTACAACGCCAATCCCGCCTCGATGCGGGCAACCCTCGCGCAGCTCGGCGCCACGCGCGCTTCGCGCAAGCTCGCGGTGCTGGGCGCGATGAAGGAACTGGGCGATTTCGCGCCCGCCTTCCACGTCGCTCTCGCCAAGCCCATAGCGGAAGCGGGCGTGCAATACGTCGTGCTGGTGGGCGAGGAGATGGAACCCCTCGCGCGCGAATTGGGGAAAGGCGGCCAGGCTGCGCTTGGCAAGCCGATCGGCTTCGCCCATTGCAACACCCCGGAGGACGCGATCGCGGCGCTGGACGGCTTCGGCCTGGCGGATGACGATGCGATCCTCGTGAAGGGGTCGAATTCGGTGGGCCTGTCGCGGCTCATCGCACATTATGCCGGCAAGGAAGCCTGATGCTCTATCTGATTGCGCAATGGCTCGAGTTTGAAAGCCTTGCGAACCTTATAAGATACCAGACCTTCCGGGCGGGCGCCGCGCTGATGACTGCGCTGGTGATCGGGCTGATCATCGGCCCCCGCTTCATCAGCATGCTGCGCGTGCGCCAGGGCAAGGGCCAGCCGATCCGCGAAGACGGACCCAAGACCCACCTTGCCAAGCGGGGCACGCCCACCATGGGCGGGCTGATGATCCTGACCGCGCTCACATCCGCGATGCTGATCTGGATGGATCTCGCCAATCCCTTCGTCTGGGCGTGTATCGCGGTGACGCTGGGCTTCGGCGCGATCGGCTTCCTCGACGATTACGACAAAGTATCGAAATCCAGCCACAAGGGCGTGCCGGGCCGCGTGCGTCTGCTGGGGGAATTCGTGGTGGCCGGCATCGCCTCGTGGATCATCGTCAGTCAGATCAGCACCAATCTCTACGTTCCGTTCTTTTCCGACCGGGTGATCCCGCTGGGTCCGTTCTACTACGTCTTTGCCGCCATCGTGATCGTGGGCGCGGGCAATGCGGTGAACCTGACCGACGGGCTCGACGGCCTCGCCACCATGCCGGTGATCGTGGCCGCCGGCACGTTCGCCATCATCTGCTATCTCAGCGGCCGCGTGGATTATTCCGCCTATCTCGGCATTCCGCATGTGCCGGGCGCGGGCGAGCTGGCGATCCTGTGTGCGGGCATCATGGGGGCGGGGCTCGCTTTCCTCTGGTTCAACGCGCCGCCTGCGGCGGTGTTCATGGGCGATACGGGCAGCCTGGCGCTCGGCGGGGCGCTCGGCGCGATCGCGGTCGCCGCCCATCACGAGATCGTGCTGGCGATCGTGGGCGGCCTCTTCGTGCTCGAAGCGGGCTCGGTCATCATCCAGGTGTTCTTCTTCAAGCGCACCGGCAGGCGGGTGTTCCGCATGGCGCCGATCCATCATCATTTCGAACAGCTCGGCTGGGCGGAATCGACGGTCGTGATCCGCTTCTGGATCGTCTCGATCGTGCTCGCGCTGCTCGGTCTCGCCACGTTGAAGCTGCGGTGATCGTCTCGTCCGCCTTTGCCGGAAAACGCTACGCGGTCCTCGGGCTCGCGCGTTCCGGCATGACGGCGGCGGAAACCCTGCTGGCCAGCGGCGCCAGCGTGGTCGCCTGGGATCTGCGCGAGGAAGCGCGCGCCGCCCTTGCCGGCCGGGCGGAGATCGCCGATCCGCTGACGATCGCTCTTGCGGGCTTCGACGGGGTGGTCGTCTCGCCGGGCGTGCCGCTCAACTCGCATCCGATCGCGCGCGCGGCGCAGGATGCGGGCGTGCCGGTGATCGGCGACATCGAACTCTTCGCGCGTGCGCGCGGCAGCCTGCCGCCGCATCGGGTGGCCGGGATCACCGGCACCAACGGCAAATCCACTACTACCTCGCTGCTGCACCATATCCTCGAAAGCGCAGGCGTGCCGGCGCGCATGGCGGGCAATATCGGCCTGCCGATCCTGGGCGAGGAACCGCTGCCCGAAGGCGGCGTCTATGTGCTCGAACTGTCGAGCTACCAGATCGACCTGACCAGCGCGCTGGTCTGCGACGCGGCGGGCCTGCTCAACATCACGCCCGATCATCTCGACCGTTACGATGGCAGCTTCGAGAACTATGTGGCGTCCAAGGCGCGGCTGTTCGCGATGCAGGGTGAGGATCAGCTCGCCGCGTTCGGCTGCGAGGATGCGCCTACCCATGCGATCCGCGATGCGGAAGGCCGGCGGCGCAGGCCCGGCCGGGCGATCTGTGTCGAACCCGCCGCCTTCGTCGCCCTGCAGCCGGGCTGGGCTTCGCTCCAGGGGCCGCACAATCTTCAGAACGTGGCGATGGCCGTGGCGCTGGCCGAAGAGCTCGGCATCACGCGCGAACAGTGGGAACCGGCGCTGGCGACCTTCCATGGCCTTGCGCACCGGATGGAACGCGTGGCCGAGCATGCCGGGGTGCTGTTCATCAATGACAGCAAGGCGACCAACCCGGCTTCCACGGCGCCCGCGCTCGCCGCTTTCCCGCCGGTCGAAGGGCACAGGCGCATCCGCTGGATCCTGGGCGGGCTGCCCAAGGGCGACGATCTGGGCGAATGCGCGGATCATCTGGGCAATGTCGCGGCTGCCTATACGATCGGGGAAGCCGGTCCGCGCTTTGCCGACATCCTCGAGCCGCTGTTGCCGGTGCGCCGCAGCGAGATGCTGTGCGAAGCTGTGAAGCAGGCGATCGAAGATGCGCAGCCGGGCGATGTAGTACTGTTTTCCCCTGCCTGCGCCAGCTTCGACCAGTTCCGCGATTTCGAGGCGCGGGGCGATACGTTCCGCGAATTCGTCGGCGCGCTGACCGGCGTCGATGCCGACAGGATGGAGTGCGGCGAAGGATGAACGCCACGCGTCCCTATGTTCCCGGCCCGGGCGAGCGGATCGCGCCCAAGCCGAATTTCCGCCGCGACCGGCGCAGCGAACTGCGCATCTGGTGGCGCGAGATCGACCGCGTGCTGGTGTTCCTGGTGCTGCTGCTGATGGCGCTGGGCACGGCCGCCGTCGCTGCCGCCTCTCCCGCAAGCGCGCGCCGGCTGTCGACCGCGAGCGAACATTTGTCGGACCTGCATTTCTACTGGCTGCATCTGCGCTGGCAGCTGCTCGGCCTGCTGGTGATGTTCGGCACTTCGCTCTGCTCACGCGATTCCGCGCGGCGTCTGGGCCTGTTGCTGGGCGCAGGAATGCTGGCCGCGTTGATGCTGGTGCCGGTGCTGGGGCAGGAAGTGAACGGCGCGAAGCGCTGGATCAATCTCGGCGTGTCCTTCCAGCCGTCCGAATTCCTGAAACCCGCATTCGCGATCATGCTGGCCTGGATCTTCTCCTGGCGGGTGCGCGATCCCAACCTGCCGGTTCTGCCCATCGCCACCGGCCTGATGGGCCTGATCGCGGCGCTGCTGATGATGCAGCCGAATCTGGGCGATACGCTGCTCTTCGTCGGCGTGTGGTTCACGTTGATCCTGCTGTCGGGGATTTCGATCAAGCGGATCGGCATTCTCGGCGGGATGGCGGTGGCCGGGCTCGGGCTGACTTATCTGCTATATGACAATGCGCGCCACCGCATCGATGCCTTCCTGGGCGGCGGCTCTGCCTTCGATCAGGTCGATCTCGCCTCGCGCACCATCCAGGCGGGCGGCTGGACGGGCAGCGGGCTGTGGCTCGGCATTCGCAAGCTCTCGCTGCCCGAAGCGCATACCGACTACATCTTTTCGGTGATCGGCGAGGAATTCGGGCTGCTCGCCTGCATGGTGATCGTGCTGCTCTATCTCGCCATCGTCGCGCGTGTCATGATCCGGCTCGTGGAAGAAGAAGATCTCTTTTGCATCCTCGCGGCGACGGGCCTGACGGCGCTGATCGGTGGGCAGGCCTTCATCAACATCCTTGTGAACCTGAAGCTCTTCCCGTCCAAGGGCATGACCCTGCCGCTGGTCAGCTATGGCGGTTCATCCACCATCGCACTGTGCCTGGGCATGGGATTGCTGCTGGCGCTGACCCGGCGCAATCCGTTCCTCAGCCGCGAGAAGTTCGATTTGCGCGCGGCGCTCGCGCAGGGGAGCAGCTGATGAGCCCGGCCAGCCGCCATTATGTCCTCGCCGCCGGTGGTACCGGCGGCCATCTGATTCCGGCCTTCGCGCTGGCGCAGGAATTGAACCGACGCGGCCATCATGTCGCGCTGATCACCGATCAGCGGGGCGCCGCGATTCCCGGCAAGCCGGAGACGCTGACGGCGCATGTGCTGCCGGCCGGGCGCTTCGGCAAGAATCCGCTGCGCTGGATCGGCGGGGTCAAGGCGGTGGCGGAAGGCCGCCGCATGTCGCTGCGCCTGTTCGAAAGCTTCGAGCCGAGCGCGGTGGTCGGCTTCGGCGGCTATCCGGCGCTGCCGGCGCTGCTGGCGTCCACTTCTGCCGGCATACCCAGCCTGATCCATGAACAGAACGCGGTGCTGGGCCGGGTCAACCGCCTGCTTGCCGGCCGGGTGGATGCGATCGCAACCTCGTTCCCGGACGTGGACCGGCTCAATCCGAAATACGCGACCAAGACGCATCTCATCGGCAACCCCGTCCGCGCTGAAGTGCTCAAGCTGCGCGACGATCCATTTCCGCCGCTGACGGAGGAAAGCCTGCTGCGCGTGCTGGTGACGGGCGGCAGCCAGGGCGCTCGCGTACTGTCCGAAGTGGTGCCCGACGGTCTTGCCATGCTGCCGACAGCGTTGCGGATGCGGCTGCAGGTCACCCAGCAATGCCGCCCGGAAGATCTGGAAGCGGTACGCAACCGCTATGCGAGCCACGACATCCCGGCGGAACTCGGCACCTATTTCGAAGACATGGCGGCAAGGCTGGCGGGCGTGCATCTGTTCATCGGGCGCGCGGGCGCGTCTACGCTGGCGGAACTGACGGCGGTCGGCCGTCCGGCGATCCTCGTACCGCTGCCGATCGCGACGGACGATCACCAGGCCGCCAACACGCGCGAGATCGTGGCGGCCGGCGGCGCGCGTTCGATCCGGCAGGAGAAGTTCACCGCCAAAGAACTGGCCAAGCAGATCCAGGCGCTTGCCCAGCATCCGCAAGCGCTCGGCAATGCGGCCCACGCCGCTTGGAATTGCGGAAGACCCCATGCGGCCAAGGACCTTGCCGACCTGGTCGAAAGCTTCGGCGGCGCGCCGCTGATGGACGTGATCCGCGTGGGTGGGGATGAGGCGCCGCAAATCTCCGGCCAGGAAGCGCTGGCGCGGGACGGCGTGCAATGAAGGCCCTTTTGAGCTTGTCGAAGCACGCGCTCCGCATGGGAGCCCCGGCATGAAAGGGGTAGGTACCGATATCGGCACGATCCACTTCGTGGGGATCGGCGGCATCGGCATGTCGGGCATCGCCGAAGTGATGCACAATCTCGGCTACAGCGTGCAGGGTTCGGACATCGCCGAAAGCTATGTCGTTGAAGGGCTGCGCAAGCGTGGGATCAAGGTGATGATCGGCCAGGCGGCGGAGAATGTCGGCAATGCCGCCGTCGTCGTCACCTCGACCGCCGTCAAGCGAGACAATCCCGAAGTCGTCGCCGCGCTCGAAGCACGCATTCCGGTGGTGCGCCGCGCGGAGATGCTGGCCGAACTGATGCGCCTCAAAAGCACGGTCGCGGTCGCGGGCACGCATGGCAAGACGACGACCACCTCGATGATCGCCAGCCTGCTCGACGCCGGCGGGATCGATCCCACGGTGATCAATGGGGGCATCATCAATTCCTACGGCTCCAACGCCCGCCTGGGCGCGAGCGAATGGATGGTGGTCGAAGCGGACGAGAGCGACGGCAGCTTCCTGCGGCTGGACGGGACGATCGCGGTCGTCACCAATATCGATCCCGAGCATCTCGATCATTACGGCAGCTTCGACCGGGTGAAGGAGTGTTTCGTCGAGTTCATCGAGAACGTGCCGTTCTACGGTGCGGCGGTGCTCTGCATCGATCATCCCGAAGTCCAGGCGATCATTCCCAAGGTGCGCGACCGGCGGGTCGTGACCTACGGCTTTTCCGCCCAGGCCGACATCCGGGGGGAGAACGTCACTCCGATCCCCGGCGGCAACCGCTTCGATGCGGTGCTGCGCCAGCGCGATGGTTCGTTCCGTCGGATCGAAGGGATCGAACTGCCGATGCCCGGCCGCCACAACGTCCAGAACGCGCTCGCCGCCGTTGCTGTCGCGATCGAGATGGGGTGCGCGGACGATGTGATCCGTGGCGGTTTCGGCAAGTTCTCGGGCGTGAAGCGCCGCTTCACCAAGGTGGGCGAAGTCGACGGCGTGACGGTGATCGATGATTACGGCCACCACCCGGTGGAAATCCGCGCCGTGCTCGCCGCCGCGCGCGAAGGCATCAAGGGGCGCGTGATCGCGGTGGTCCAGCCGCACCGCTACACGCGCCTGCGCGATCACATGGAAGACTTCCAGGCGGCGTTCAATGATGCGGACATCGTCTACGCAGCACCCGTCTATCCCGCGGGCGAGCAGCCGATCGAGGGCGTCGCTTCCGATACCATGATCGCCGGCATCAAGGATCGCGGGCACCGCTCGGCCCATCTGATCGACGGACCCGACGCCCTGGCTGAAGTCCTTGCCGAAAGCGCGCAGGCCGGTGACATGGTCGTCTGCCTCGGCGCGGGTGACATCACCAAATGGGCCGCGGGCCTCGCCGATGCCGTCAAGGCGCGGAGGGCGGCATGATGGCCGATGCTCTTCCGCGCGTCGCCGGCAAGCTGACCGAAAATGCGCCGCTCGCGCCGCTGGTCTGGTTCAAGGCGGGCGGGGCGGCCGACTGGCTGTTCGAGCCGAAGGACGTGGGCGATCTGTCCACCTTCCTGCGCGATCTCGATCCCGCCGTGCCGGTGATGGCGCTGGGCCTGGGTTCCAATCTTATCGTGCGCGACGGTGGCGTGCCCGGCGTCGTGGTACGGCTGGGCAAGGCTTTCGCACAGGTCGAGGCGCTGGACGGCCACATGCTGCGATGTGGCGGCGGGGCGAGCGGAATCCTAGTTTCCTCCACCGCGCGCGACGCCGGGATCGCGGGGTTGGAATTCCTACGTTCCATCCCCGGCACGGTCGGCGGCTTCGTGCGGATGAACGGCGGGGCCTATGGCAGCGAAGTGAAGGACATCCTTGTCACGTGCGACGTGGTGCTGCGGGACGGAGAGCTGGTGACGCTGCCGATCGATCGGCTGGGCTATACCTATCGCCATTCGGAGCTGCCGGAAGGCTGCGTGGTGGTTTCCGCCACCTTCCGGGGGCAGCCGGGCGAACCTGCCGCGATTCAGGCGGAGATGGACCGCATCTCCGCCAGCCGTGAGGCTTCGCAGCCGCTGCGGTCCAAGACGGGGGGATCGACGTTCAAGAACCCGGATGGCGACAAGGCCTGGCGGCTGGTCGATGCGGCGGGATGCCGCGGCCTGACGCTGGGCGGCGCGCAGGTGAGCGAGAAGCACACCAACTTCCTCATCAACACCGGCGCTGCCACCAGCGCCGATATCGAAGCGCTGGGCGAGGAAGTGCGCCGCCGGGTCAGCGCCAGCCAGGGTGTCGATCTCGAATGGGAAATTCAGAGGGTGGGCAGGCCGTGACCCTCCCCAAACTTCATGTAGCGGTCCTTATGGGCGGCTGGTCCAACGAACGCGAAGTCTCGCTGATGAGCGGGAAGGGCGTGGCCGATGCACTGGAATCGCGCGGCCACAAGGTGACGCGGATCGACATGGGCCGCGATGTCGCCGCGCGGCTGGCGGAAGCGAAGCCGGACATCGTGTTCAACGCGCTCCACGGCGCGCCGGGCGAGGACGGTACGGTGCAGGGCATGCTCGACCTGATGGGCATCCCCTATACGCATTCGGGCCTTGCGACCTCGGTGATCGCGATCGACAAGGAGCTGACCAAGCAGGCGCTGGTCCCCCATGGCGTGCCGATGCCGGGCGGGCGCATCGCCGCGCGCGAGGAGCTTTACGAACGCGATCCGCTGCCGCGCCCCTATGTGCTGAAGCCGGTGAACGAAGGGTCCTCCGTCGGCGTGGCGATCGTCACGGACGAAAGCAATTACGGCAATCCGATCCGCCGCGATGCGATCGGGCCCTGGCAGGAATTCGACCGGCTGCTGGCCGAACCCTATATTCGCGGGCGCGAACTGACGACTGCGGTAGTCTGCGGCAAGGCGCTGACCGTCACCGAACTGGTGCCCAAGTCCGGCTTCTACGATTTCGACGCGAAATATACCGATGGCATGACGGAGCATGTCTGCCCGGCGAACATTCCCGACGATATCGCCGAACTGTGCCGCGCCTATGCGCTGAAGGCGCACGAGATCCTCGGCTGCAAGGGCGCCAGCCGGTCGGACTTCCGCTGGGACGACGAACGCGGCGAAGATGGACTGTTCCTGCTGGAGACCAACACTCAGCCCGGCATGACGCCTCTGAGCCTCGTGCCCGAGCAGGCGCGCTATTGCGGCATGGACTATGCCGATCTGGTCGAAGCGATCGTCGCCGATGCGCTTCAGGGGGAGGCGCGCGAAACCGCATGAGCCAGACCATCAAGCGTGGCAGCAAGGGCGTCCGTCGCGCGGCTGCGGCGCGCGGCACGGCGCGCAAGGTCAGCAAGGCGAAAGCGACCGGCGGCTCCGCCGTCGACGCGGTGATGTACTGGCTCCCCTTCAGCGAGGAACAGCTTCACCGTTTCTTCCTGGCGCTGATCCTGGCCTGCGTGGTGGTGGTGGCCTGGATGATCGCCAGTCTCGCGGGCGTACCCGCGATGGCCGCGACCCAGCTGGCGACGATGGCGGGCGATGCGGGCTATGAAGTCCGCCGCGTGGAAGTGCGCGGCGTGCAGCGCATGAACGAACTCAAGGTCTACGAGCAGGCGCTGGCGGAGCGTGACCGGGCGATGCCGCTGGTCGATATCGCGGCGTTGCGCGACAAGCTGCTTGGCCTGTCCTGGGTGGAAGATGCGCGCGTTTCCCGCCAACTGCCCGATACGCTGGTGATCGACATCGTGGAGCGCACCCCGCATGCCGTACTGCGCAAGCCCGGCCGGCTGGTGCTGATCGACGCGGAAGGGCACGAGCTTGAACCGATCTCGGCCAGGAACGCGCGCGGCAAGCTGATCATCTCCGGTCCCGGCGCAGGGCGGCAGGTGGCGGAACTGAGCCATCTGCTCGATGCCGCCCCGGCGCTGAAGCCGCAGGTCAAGGAAGCGGAATGGGTCGGGAATCGCCGTTGGAACCTGACGTTCAAGACCGATCAGGTGCTCGCTCTGCCGCAAGGCGAGAAGACGGCGGCTTCGGCCCTGATTTCCTTCGCGCGGCTGGATGGCGTCAATCGCCTGCTGGGCGGCAAGGCGGTCGCGTTCGACATGCGCGCGCCCGAAAGGATCTACATGCGCGTACCCGGTCTCGCGGAAGAAGCCGCGGCCCGGCGCAAGGCACAGGAGACAAAGTGATGGCCGGCCCCGGCGCGCCTCGGATTGCGAAAGTGGTGGGTGCCATCAATATCGGCTCCTTCCGTATCTCCGCGATGATCGCGGGCATCTCCGAAACCGGCGAGATGATCGTGCTCGGTTCCGGCCACCGCGCCGCCCAAGGGATCAAGCGCGGCTACGTCACCGACATGGCTGCCGCGACCTATGCCGTGCGCGATGCGATCGAGAAGGCGGAAAAGCTTGCCGGGACGAGTGTGTCGAGCGTGTGGATCGGCTGTTCCGGCGCAGGCCTCGCCAGCCGGATCGCGCAGGTGGAGATCGATATCGGCGGCCGCCGGATCGAAGAGGACGACGTGCAGCAACTGCTGGTGGCGGCGCGCGATTCCATCCAGCCGGACGGGCGCATGGTGCTGCATGCGCAGCCCGCCCATTACACGCTGGACGGCGCGCATGGCGTGCCCAATCCCAAGGGGCTCCATGCCGAACGGCTGGGCGTCGATATCCATGTGATGATGGCCGATGGCGCGCCGATCCGGAACATCACCGAAGCGGTGCAGAACGCGCATCTGGACGTGGAAGCGGTGGTCGCTTCCCCGCATGCCGCGAGCTATGCCTGCCTTTCGCCGGAAGAGCGCGAACTGGGCGTGGCACTGATCGAACTGGGCGCCGAAGTGACCAATGTCTCCGTCCATGCCGCCGGCATGCTGGTGGGGCTGACTGCGATCCCCATGGGTTCCGCCGATGTGACCGACGCGATCGCGTCCGCCTTCGGCATCCGCCGTTTCCAGGCCGAGCGGCTCAAATGCGTCGCGGGTTCCGCCATCGCCAGCCCGACCGATCATCGCGAGATGATCCCGGTCAACGGACCGGGCGATGATGGCGCGGGGCCGGTCGCGCGCCATGCGGATGACCGCAACCGCATTCCGCGCGCGCAACTCGTCTCGATCATCACCACGCAGCTCGATGCGCTGATGGGCGAAGTGGGCAAGGCGCTCAAGACCATGGGCTTCACCGGCCAGCGCGCGCAGCAGGTGGTGCTGACAGGCGGCGGTTCGGAATTGGTCGGGATTGCCGATTATGCGCAAGGAGCGCTCGGAAGACCCGTCCGTATCGGTAAACCGCCCTCCCTGCGCGGCCTGCCGGAGGCTCATGCGGTTCCGGGTTTCTCGACGTTGGCGGGTCTGGTGTTGTACGCTGCGGAAGATCCGATCGATATCCGGTCGGTTGGCCCGGCCTATCAGGCGACGGTGCGGTATAGCGGACTGGGTCTGGCGCGGCGCGTGGTTCGTGCCGTGAAAGATTATTTCTGATGTCCGCCCGCTTTATCGTGCCGGCGCATCGGCTTGTGGAAAAGCTTGACCGTGCCCTGCACCCGCGATTCGCTTTGTGGCAGGGTGTGTCAAATTTGGATCGACCTAAGTCACGACCCCTGGAGGGATCACAATGAGCATCAATATCGGCCCGCCATCCGTTGAAGAGCTTCGCCCCCGTATCACGGTGATCGGTGTGGGCGGCGCCGGAGGCAACGCCATCGCCAACATGATCTCGGCGGAGATCGAAGGCGTCGATTTCATCGTCGCCAACACCGATGCGCAGGCGCTCAACAACTCGATCGCGGAACATCGTATCCAGCTGGGCCCGGACATCACCCAGGGCCTGGGCGCGGGCTCGCGGCCGGAAGTGGGCCGGGCGGCGGCGGAAGAGACCGTGGCAGAGCTCGAACGCGCGCTGGAAGGCGTCAACATGTGCTTCATCGCGGCCGGCATGGGCGGCGGCACGGGCACCGGCGCAGCGCCGGTGATCGCGGAAGTGGCGCGCCGCAAGGGCGTGCTGACGGTGGGCGTGGTGACCAAGCCCTTCCTGTTCGAAGGCACGCGCCGCATGCGCTCGGCCGATGCGGGCATCGAAGAGCTGCAGAAGCATGTCGACACGCTGATCGTCATCCCGAACCAGAACCTGTTCCTGGTCGCCAAGGCGGAAACCACGTTCAAGGAAGCCTTCGCACTGGCCGATGAAGTGCTGCAGCAGGGCGTGCGATCGATCACCGACCTGATGGTGATGCCGGGCCTGATCAATCTCGATTTCGCCGACGTGCGTTCGGTGATGGGCGAGATGGGCAAGGCGATGATGGGCACCGGCGAAGGCGAGGGTGAAAATCGAGCGCTCCAGGCGGCGGAACATGCCATCGCGAATCCGTTGCTCGACGGTGTGTCGATGCAGGGCGCAAAGGGCGTGATCATCTCGATCATCGGCGGCGAGGACATGAAGCTCCTCGAAGTCGATGAAGCGGCCAACCATATCCGCGAACTGGTCGATCCCGATGCGAACATCATCTGGGGATCGGCGTTCAATCCCGATCTGCAGGGCAAGATCCGCGTTTCGGTCGTCGCGACCGGCATCGACCAGGATGGCTCGGCGATCGCTTCCCGTCCCGACGCGGAAGCGCGCCCGCTGAGCCTGGGTGCGGCTCGCGCGCCCAAGCGCCCGGTGCTGCCGCTGCCGTCCGAAGCGGAAATCGCCGAGGATCGCGCTGCCGCCCTGTCCGCGCCCGAGCCGGAAGAGACGAAGCCGTTCGATCCGCCGTCCTTCGGCGGCGGCATGCCCGAACCGGCCGATGACGCGCCGTTCGGCGCTCCCCAGATCGCCGAGGAAGAACCTGTCGCCGAAGCCGGACAAGAGCCGTTCGAACTTACCTTCGAAGTGAGCGAACCCGGCGGTGCGGAGCCCGCGCCCGCCTCTCAGCGCGGTGACGAACTGTTTCGTGAAGCCGATCGCCTGGTCGAACAGGACGAGCCGGTTGTGCCGGCCAGCCTGCTGGGCCGCAAGCGCCCGCTGGTCTCGGCGAGCGAAGGCGCGGCTTCCGAAGGCAAAGGGCTGGGCAGCACGCTGTTCGAACGGATGGCCAATCTCTCGCGCGGAACCCCCAACACCGTGGCGGATGACGATGACGAGGAAGAGGATGACGGTTCCTCGCTAAGCATTCCGCGTTTCCTCGGCCGGCAGAACAACCAGTAGACGCATTCGCCTTCGGTTCAGGCAATTTCCGGCATATGCTCGGCCCCGGCCGGGTTTTGGCCGGAAGTTGTGGTGACATGGACAGGCTGAAAATCTCTTTCCTGGGCGCGATCGCGTGCCGCGCGTCTGCGGTTGCCGCATTGGGCGCGCTTAGCGTGATTGCTCCGATCCCGGCTTTCGCGCAGGCGGTGGTGCAGCCGCTGCCTTCGCCGGCCGTGGGTGCGCTCGATTCCGCGCTTCGGCGCCTCGCGGCTGATCCACGCAACGTCCAAGCTCTGATCGATGCGGGCTATGCCGCGCTGGCGTTGAACGACGCCGATGCCGCGATCGGATTCTTCAGCCGCGCATCCGAGATCGCGCCGCAGAATGCGCGCGCCAAGGCAGGCCTGGGCACGGCCTTCGTGCGCAGCGAGAATCCCTATGACGCGATGCTCCTGTTCGAGGAAGCCCTGCGCCTGGGCGCCACGCCCGCCTCGCTCGCGGCGGATCGCGGGCTGGCCGCCGATCTCGTCGGCGATCCCAATGGCGCGCAAGCTTTCTATCGCCAGGCTCTCGCTGCCGGTCCGAACGACGAGATCAGCCGCCGCCTGGCGCTGAGCCTCGCGGTGAGCGGCAAGCGCAACGAAATGGAAGACGTGCTGCTGCCGCTCCTGAAGAAGACGGACATGGCCGCATTCCGCACGCGTGCCTTCGGTCTTGCGATCCTTGGCGATGCGAGGGAAGCGAGCGACATCGTGGATGCGATCATGCCCAAGGAGATGGCAAAGCGCTTCAAGCCCTATCTCAAGCAATTGCCGCGCCTCACACCCGCTCAGCAGATCGCGGCGGCCAGTTTCGGGCATTTCCCGGCGGAAAAGAATATCGGTTCCGACGATCCGCGCGTCGCGCGTTATGGCGGCGCATCCAAATCCGCTGCCCAGCCGGTCCGCACGGCAGATGCCGGCCTGATCCCGGCGGGGGAACCGCTTGGCGTGAAAGGCAAGGCCGCGGTTCCCGCCAAGGCAGAGAAGGGCGGGCGGGAGGATCGCAAAACGGTACGTGGGGGTGAACAGCTTGCGGTGGCGACCCAGCCGTCGCGCAGCACCGCCCGGACGACGGCAGCGGCCATGACACGTGCGGCGCTACAGGCCCCCACCGCAGCGATACCGGCGAGAACGACGCCCACAGCACCTGCCCGCACAACGCAGGAACTCGCGCCGGTAGCGCCCCGTCCGGGCTTTTCGTCGGCCGTGACTGCGCCGGCGAGCCAGCCGGCGGCATCTGCATCTCTCACGCCCCGTACGCAGGCAGTCTTGCCCTCCGCTGCGCCATCTTCGTCTCCGTCTTCCGCTGTTGCTCCTCCGCCGGTTTCCGGGCAGGTCGCGGCGCAGACGGCATCGGCCCCGCCTCTACGTCCTACTGCGAGCCTGATCCCTGTTTCGACCCCGGCCCCCGTGACGCCCGCGCCCGCGCCGTCCGCTATTGCATCGACCCGTTTCGATCTGCGTACTGCGCCGGACAGCCCTGTCGCGTCCTCGACCGCGCCGGCGGCAGCGGGTGTTGCGGGGGAAGCCGCCGGAACTGCTGCGCCGATTTCCGCTTCGCTCACGCCGGCCTCCGCACCTGCAACTCCATCGACGAGCGAGCCGGTCGCCGAGGCGATCTATTCTCCGGCCCCCGCGCCGCAACCGGCGGCCGTCGCAGCTGCACCGGATCAGAAGTTCTCCAGTGTCGCGGACGCCTTTGCGGGCTTCGCGGTCACCACGCCGCCAGTGATGGTGCTGCCCGGCGCGGTCGATCTCACCAAGATCAAGGTCACGCGCGAAGCGCCGCCCGCCCCGAAGCCCGATCCCAAGGCGGAGGCGGCCGACAAGGCAGCCAAGGATAAGCTCGCTAAAGAGAAGCTTGCCAAGGAAAAGGCTGCAAAGGAAAAGGCGGCCCAGGAGAAGGCGAAGAAGGCCAATCCGAGCCGTATCTGGGTCCAGGTCGGTACCGGGCGGGACAAGGCGGCGCTGGCGTTCACCTGGCGGAAGATGAACAAGGACGACGCGGCGCTGTTCAAAGGCCGCAAGCCCTACGTCGCGGACTGGAACCAGACGAACCGCCTGCTGACGGGGCCGTTCCCCAACGACGCTGCGGCGAAGGATTTCCTCAAGAAGCTGAAAGCGGCAAAGTACGACTCCTTCGCCTTCACCAGCGTCGAGGGACAAGAGGTGGAAATTCTGCCCGTATCGCGGTAAGATAGCGGCGATGGAATGTTCCAAGCCTTTTGCACAGCTTTTGAACAGCCTTGTCGAGTTTTGCCCAACGCGGCGTTTACCCTCCATTGCAGCTTCTCCCCTCGTGGGCGCAATCACCCTGCCGGGCGTAGCCAACAGGATGACAGCATGAGAGTGAGCGGGCACGACATCGAAAGAGACGACGACGCCGCGCCTGTCGACATGCTCTCCCTGTTGTTCGAGGCGCGCGGCTGGCCTTTCGAATTCATCAATGACGACGAGATTTCCGGCGAGATTCAGGGCAGTTGGGCGAATTACCAGCTGCGCGGCATCTGGCGTTCGGAAGACAATGTGCTCCAGCTCCTCTGCCTGCCTGATGTGCGCGTGCCGGAAAACAAGCGCGCAGCGATGTTCGAAGTGCTCGCGCTCATCAACGAACAGCTCTGGCTCGGTCATTTCGACATCTGGTCGAGCGGGAATGTCCTCCTCTATCGTCACGGGCTGATGCTGGGCGATGACGGGTTGCTGAGCCTGTCGCAGGCGCAAGCGGTGGTGGAAGCCGCGATCCATGAATGCGATCGCTTCTATCCCGCCTTCCAGTTCATCCTGTGGGGAGACAAGAGCCCGACCGAAGCGCTGGAAAGCGCGCTGGTGGACGCGGCGGGCGAAGCGTAAGGCCGCGCAATGGCGGAACTGAAGGATATCGTGATCGTCGGCTGCGGCAATATGGGCGGCGCGATGCTGGCGGGCTGGCTCGCGGGCGGGGTCGCGCCGGAACGCCTCACGATCATCGATCCGATGCTTGCTCAGGCGCCAGCCGGGGTCCGCCTGCTGCGCGAACCGGAGAAGGGCCTCGAGCCCGATCTGGTGCTGCTGGGCGTAAAGCCGCAAATGCTGGCCGATGCCGCGCCTGTTATCGAGAAGCTGGTCGGGCCGGGTACGGTGCTGCTTTCGATCCTTGCCGGGGTGGAACTCGCCACATTGGCCGAACGCTTTCCTCGCGCCGCATCGCATGTGCGGCTGATGCCTAATCTCGCTGCCGCGCTCGGCAAATCGCCGCTGGCGCTGGTGGGACCGGACTTGTCCGCTGATCGTAAGGACACGTTGGACGCCCTGCTGGCCCCGCTCGGCCAAGTCGAATGGGTGGACGAGGACCTGATGGACCTTGTCACCGCGCTGGCCGGATCGGGACCGGCTTTCGTCTATCGCTTCATCGATGCACTGGCGCAGGGTGCTGCGGCGCTGGGGATGGATGCGGACCAGGCCGGGCGGCTTGCCCTTTCGACGGTTGAGGGTGCCGCGGCGCTGGCAGTTGCATCGGCGGATAGCCCCGGTGAACTCGCCCGCAAGGTGGCGAGCCCCGGGGGGACCACCCAAGCCGGGCTGAATGCGCTCGATCGGGACCATGCGCTTGCCCGTCTGGTCGAAGCGACCCTGCGTGCCGCCCGTGACCAGGGGGCGGAATTGGCCGCGGCGGCGCGGAAGGATTGAGAATTTTGCGTCATCCCAGCGAAGGCTGGGATCGCTCTACGCAATTCGTCACTTGGCCGAGAACGATCCCAGCCTTCGCTGGGATGACGACATCGCTGCCCAATTGTTTCAGAATGTTTCTGAAACGCGATTTTTCGCCGCTTTTTCTTGAAAAAACGGAGCACACCAGCGATATTTCGCATTGATCGGCCGCCAATGTCGGAAGGCCGGCAATGGAGTTTTGGACTAAAATGGCAAACTGGAACGACCCCCGGCCCTCGCAGACGGGCTTCGGCGCGTCTCCGAGCCTTGACGGAACCCTCGCTGGCCGCGCCGGCCAATACGACATGGGCCTTCGCCGGCACATGCTTGGCATCTACAACTACATGGCATCGGGTGTGCTGCTCTCGGGCATCGTCGCGATGCTGATGGATCGCCTCGGCTATGCCCAGGCTGTGGCCCATGGCCCGCTGATGTGGCTGGTCGCGCTGTCGCCGCTCGCCATCGTCTTCGCGATGAGCTTCGGCCAGAACAAGTTCAGCACGGGTACGCTCCAGGCGATGTTCTGGGGCTTCGCCGTGCTGATGGGCATGTCACTGTCGACGATCTTCCTCGTCTACACGGACTCGTCGATCGCGGCGACCTTCTTCGCCACGGCGGGCGCTTTCGCGGGCCTCAGCCTGTTCGGCTACACCACCAAGAAGAACCTGTCGGGCTTCGGCAGCTTCCTGATCATGGGTGTGGTCGGCTTGCTGATCGCGATGCTGGTCAATCTGTTCATGCAGTCGAGCGCGCTGCAGCTGGCGATCAGCTTCCTCGGCGTGCTGATCTTCGCGGGCCTCACCGCCTACGATACGCAGCGCCTGAAGGAGCAGTATGCCTATGTCGCGGGCACCGAATTCGCAGGCAAGGCGATCGTTCTCGGCGCGCTGAGCCTCTATCTGGACTTCATCAACATGTTCCAGTTCCTGCTCAGCTTCATGGGCAATCGCGACTAAGCGCAATTCACAGATCGCTTCATCGTGCCCGGCGTGCTTTATGCACGCCGGGCATTTCTTTTGAAGCCATAAGTGGTTAGTAACTCCTTCATCTTGGGGAAAGCCAAGGCCGCGCATAGGCATAATTCGCGGCCGGAATGGAGGAGGGGCTCCGCATCATGTTTACGTTCACCCTGGTCAGGGCACGCGGGCTTGCCGCTGCAGCGGGCCTTTCTGCGCTGGCCGCTTGTGCGACGCCTGCGCCGCCTCCATCCCCGCCGCCGCTGATCAAGGCGCCCCCGCCACGCCCGCTGCCGCCGGGCGGGGCATCGCCCACCATGCTGATCCCGGTCGTCGGCGTGGACGGTATCCGCCAGACGGTGAATGCGCATATCTCGCCCGCGCAGCGCATGTGGAACATGCGATCGGGCTTCAACGTTGCGGCGCTGAACTGTCTCGATCCGAAATATGCCCAGATCCTCGAAGGCTACAAACACCTGCTGACCAGCCACAAGAAGGCGCTCGCCAAGGTCAACAAGGATGTCGAGGCGGAATGGAAGAAGCTCCACGGCGCCGGCTACGCCCGCCTGCGCGACAGCTACACGACGCAGGTCTACAATTATTACGCGCTGCCGCCGGCGCTGCCGCAGTTCTGCGACACCGTCTTGCAAGTGAGCCATGAAGTGATGCTGGTGCCGGCCGGCGAGTTTGAATCTTTTGCCCAGCGCACGCTGGACCGGTTCGAGCTGGTGTTCGAAACCTTCTTCCGCCGCTACGAACAATACCGCGTGGAAGTGGCCGGGTGGGATGCTCAATACGGCAATTTCTACGGTCCGCCGGTCGTCCGCACCAATGCCACCTACCCGCAGGGGACCTATCCGCGATCCCCCAATCCGCAATACGCCCCGCCGTTGATCACCCCGGTGCCGCAGGCGCAGCCTGCGCCGTCACCGGGCTTCTCGACATCCCCGTCCTCGCGCTAGGGGAAGGGGCGAACAATCGCCGCAGCGATGCATTTTGCACTTTCAAGCGGCAGGGGTCTTCGCTAAGAGCCCCCTCTCGCGGGCCGGCAGCGGCCCGCAATCGTACTGGAACGGGGCCGTAGCTCAGTTGGGAGAGCGCGTCGTTCGCAATGACGAGGTCAGGGGTTCGATTCCCCTCGGCTCCACCACCAGTGCGGACTCGGACATAGCGCTTCGCGGTTCGACAGACTGAGCCTAGAGCCACGCCATGCATTTTCTCGATCAGGCCAAGATATACATTCGCTCCGGCGGCGGCGGGCCGGGTGCGGTCAGCTTCCGGCGCGAGAAATATGTCGAGTATGGCGGGCCGGACGGCGGCGATGGCGGACGTGGCGCGGATATCGTGTTCGAAGCGGTGGCGGGCCTCAACACGCTGATCGATTTCCGCTACACTCAGCATTTCAAGGCTCCGCGCGGCGGCCACGGCATGGGCAAGAACCGCACCGGTGCCAGCGCCAAGGATCTGGTCATCAAGGTCCCCGTGGGCACGCAGATCCTGGACGAGGATCGCGAGACGGTGCTGGCCGATCTTACTCTGCCGGGCGAGCGCGTCACGCTGCTCGAAGGCGGCTTGGGCGGGCGGGGCAATGCCAGCTACAAGACCAGCACCAATCGCGCGCCGCGCCAGCACCAGCCCGGCATTCCGGGCGAGGAGATGTGGGTGTGGCTGCGGTTGAAGCTGCTCGCCGATGTCGGGCTGGTTGGCCTGCCCAATGCCGGCAAGTCGACCTTCATCAACCAGGTGTCCAACGCACAGGCCAAGGTGGGCGATTATGCCTTCACCACGCTGGTCCCCAAGCTCGGTGTCGTGCGCCACAAGGGGCGCGAATTCGTCCTGGCGGATATTCCCGGCCTGATCGAAGGTGCTGCGGAAGGGGCAGGGATCGGCGATCGTTTCCTGGGCCATATCGAGCGCTGCCGAGTGCTGATCCACCTGATCGACATTGCGGGCGAGGACCCAGCGGAAGCCATGCGCGTGGTGGAGGATGAACTCGCTGCCTATGGCGAAGGGCTGGAAGAGAAGCCGCGCCTGATCGTCCTCAACAAGATCGATCTCGCCGATGCTGAACTGGCCGCAGCGTTCGCGGACGAATTGCAGGACGCCGGCGCGGACGAGGTGTTCGCGGTGTCCGGCGCGACGGGCCAGGGGATGGACGCGCTGCTCGACGCCGTGCTGAGCTATCTCCCGGCGGTGACTGCGACCGAAGGCGTGGTGGAGGAAGAGGACGAGCCCGGAGAGGAGCGGCCTTGGTCGCCGCTCTGAGCAATGTGACCCGTTTTCGCGCTTCCGCTTATATACGAGTCCTTCCACCGATCTCCTTGGGAACCCCACCCAGTCCGCACTTCTCATTCACCGGCACAGCGGCTAAGGCCCGCGCCCATGTCCATTGTCCGCCTTTCCGACCTGTCCGACATTTCGACCTGCCGCCGCCTGGTGGTGAAAGTGGGTTCGGCACTGCTCGTGGGCAAGGACGGCAAGCCGCGCCAGGCGTGGATTGAATCGCTGGTGGCGGAGATCGCGCAGGCCTGCGCGCGCGGGCAGGATGTGGTGATCGTCAGCTCCGGCGCAGTGGCGCTGGGCGCGGCGAAACTCGGCTTTGAGAAGGGCGGGCGTGCCAATCTGGCCGATGCCCAGGCGGCGGCGGCGGTGGGCCAGATCGCGCTGGCGGAGCTGTGGTCCGACCTGTTGGGCCGCCACGACATCACGGCCGCGCAATTGCTGCTCACGCTCGAGGATTTCGAGGATCGTCGCCGCTACCTGAATGCTACCGCCACGCTCGGCCGACTGCTGAAAGCCGGGGCGGTGCCCGTGGTGAACGAGAATGACAGCGTCGCCACCCAGGAGATCCGCTTCGGCGACAATGATCGCCTCGCCGCGCGTGTCGCGCAGGCCGCGCATGCCGATGCGGTGATGCTACTGTCCGACGTCGACGGCCTGTATGATCGTGCGCCGTCGGATCCGGAAGCGCGGATGATCCCGGAAGTGCGCGGAGTGACGGCGGAGATCCGGGCGATGGCCACCGGCGGTTCTGGGTCTGGCCTCGGTTCGGGCGGGATGACCTCTAAGTTGCAGGCGGCCGAGATCGCGGAACGCGCCGGCATCGCGCTCGCCATCATCAACGGCACGCACGAACAGCCGATCGCGCGTGCGCTGAGCGGCAATATCGGCACGCTGTTCCTGCCGCGACGCAAGGATGCCGCACGCAAGGCGTGGCTGGGCGGAAGGCTGGCGCTGAAAGGCGCGCTGGTGATCGATGCCGGCGCGGCCCAGGCGCTGGCGCAAGGGAGCAGCCTGCTCGCCAGCGGGATCACCGCCGTGGAAGGCGCGTTCAAGCGAGGCGATGCCGTGGCCGTGCGGGATGGCGAAGGGCGCGTGCTGGGGCAGGGCCTGGTCGAATATGACGCGGCCGATTGTACCGCGATCCAGGGGCGCCGCTCGGGCGAACAGGCCGATATTCTCGGCTATGCACCCCGTTCTGCCGTGATCCACCGCGATCAGCTGGTGGTGCTGTGACGGTCGCGATCACGGGCGGTACGGGTTTCGTCGGCCATACCCTTGTCGAACGGGCACAGCGCAAGGGCGTGCGCCTGAGCGCGCTGACCCGCAGCGAACAGAACCCTCGAGGCGATGTCGAATGGATCCGTGGCGATCTGGGCAATCGTGAAGCGCTGCTTCGGCTGGTGCGGGGCGCGGAAGCGGTGATCCATGTGGCGGGCGTCGTCAACGCGCCCGATGCCGAAGGGTTCGAGGAAGGCAATGTAGCGGGCACGATGAACGTCGTGCAGGCGGCGCTGGCGGAAGGCGTGCGCCGCTTCCTCTTCGTTTCCTCGCTCGCCGCGCGCGAGGCGGACCTCTCCGCCTATGGGGCGTCCAAGGCGCGGGCGGAGAAGATCGTGCAATCGAGCGGGCTGGACTGGACGATCGTGCGCCCGCCCGCGATCTTCGGCCCGCATGACCGCGAGATGTTCGAGCTGTTCCGTGCCGCCAAATGGGGCATCATGCCGATGCCGCCGGAAGGGCGGGTCTCCTTGATCCACGTGTCCGACCTTGCAGAGTTGCTGCTGGATCTGGTCCGCGGCGGTGAAGATGTGACTCATCGCCTGTTCGAAGTGGATGACGGGCGCGCCGAAGGATGGACGCATGGCGAGCTTGCGCGCGCGATCGGCACGGCGATGCACAAGCGCGTATGGGCACCGCATCTTTCGCGCAACTCGCTGGATATGCTGTCGAAGATCGACCGCTTTCTCCGCCGCGATCGGGCTAAGCTTACCGCCGACAGGGTAAGCTATATGTGTCATCCGGACTGGGTCGCGAATCCGAGCTGCAAGGTGCCGGCAGCCCGCTGGCGGCCAAAGGTCGATACGCCCGCGGGCCTGCTCTCCACCGCGCAATGGTATCGCGACCGGGGCTGGCTTTGATCGTCCCGCTTATCGTCAATCAAAGCTGGCGCGCATAGGATTGATCGCCTAGTTCCTTCCGATACCACGCAAAATGGGCGGGAGAGGGCATGATACGGTCACGGATATTGGGCTGGCTTGTTGGTGGCTTGCTGGCGATCATCGGGGCAGTGCTGCTGGTGGGGGGCGCGAAGCTGCTGCTGCTCGGCGGTTCGCTTTACTACGTGCCGGCGGGCGTTGCCTGCCTGGCGTCCGGCTTCTTCCTCATTCGCGGTTCGGGCAAGGGGGTGGTGATCTATGCCGCCTTCCTGATCCTGACCGTACTGTGGGCGATCTGGGAGGTCCAGTTCCAGTTCTGGCAGCTTCTCCCTCGCCTTGCCGGGCCGACCTTCTTCGCCGTGCTCATGAGCCTGCCTTTCCTGCGCCGCCGGTTGATCGGTGAGGCCGGCGGGATCACGCGGATCGCGGCATCCATCGCCAGCGTTGTCGCGCTCGCCGCGCTGTTGGGGGGGTGGATCGCGAGCCGGCCCAACTTGCCTGATCATCAGCTGGCAGCGAATGCCACGCCGTCCACGATCGCGCCCGGGCAGGCGGATGAATGGTCCGCCTATGGCCGAACATCGCTCGGCACGCGCTATTCCCCCGCGTCGCAGATCACGCCCGCCAATGTCTCCGGCCTGAAGCCGGCCTGGACTTACGAGACGGGCGAGACGAAGCAGAAGATGCCCGATGTGAAGCAGCTCTTCTCCTTCATGGCCACTCCGCTAATGGTGAAGGACAAGATCTTCTTCTGCAGCCCGCGCGGCGTGGTGATCGCGCTCGATCCGGACACGGGCAAGCAGATCTGGCGCCATGATCCGAAGGCGGTGCTGGGTGACGCGCAGATGCTCAATTGCCGCGGCGTGTCCTATTACAGCGATCCTGCTGCCGCCGGCGCTTGCGCCGCGCGCATCCTCAGCACCACGATCGACGGCCGCCTGCTTGCCGTTGATGCGGAAACGGGGGCGCTGTGCCAGGATTTTGGCGACAAGGGCCAGGTCTCGCTGAAGACGGGCCTCGGCGACACCACGCCGGCAGCCACCTATACCAGTTCGCCCCCGGTCATCATCGGCAATGCGGCGGTGCTGGGCGCCTATGTGCGCGACAATTTCAAGACGGGCGAGCCTTCGGGCGTCGTCCGTGCTTTCGACGTGAAGAGCGGCAAGCTGCTCTGGGCCTGGGATGCCGGCCGTCCGGACGATGCGGGGCCGCTCGCCGCGGGTGAGACCTATACGCGCGGTTCGCCCAACGCCTGGACCGTGTTCAGCGCCGATCCCGCGCTGGGGCTGGTCTTCGTGCCCACCGGCAATGCGACACCGGATCACGTGTCTTTGCACCGCACGCCGCAGGAGGAACGCTATTCCAGCGCCGTCGTCGCGCTGGATGCGGCGACCGGCAAGGTACGCTGGCATTTCCAGACCACCCGGCGCGACATCTGGGACTATGACATCCCGGCCCAGCCCGTGCTGTTCAACCTGCCGGTGCAGGGCCGCGACGTGCCCGCCGTGGCCGTGCCGACCAAGCGGGGCGAGATCTTCATCCTCGATCGCGCCACCGGCAGGCCGCTGACCAAGGTGGTCGATCGCAAGGTGCCCAAGGGTGATATCCCGGGCGAGACCTATGCGCCCACGCAACCCTATTCGGTCGGTTTCCCGTCGCTCGCACCCGCTTACCTCAAGGAAAGCGACATGTGGGGGGCAACGCCGCTCGACCAGATGTGGTGCCGGATCAAATACCGCTCGCATAATTACGTCGGCGATTTCACGCCGCCCTCGTTCCGGGGCTCGATCCAGTATCCGGGCATCTTCGGCATCCTCAACTGGGGCAGCGTCAGCATCGACGAAGGACGCCAGGTGATGATCGTCAATTCCTCGGCGATCCCGCAGATCGTCCAGCTCTATCCGCATAAGGGCGGGGCGGGGGACCAGACGGTGGCGGGCAATTCGCATACGGCGGGCTATCTGCCGCAGACGGGCACGCCCTATGGCGTCTCACTGCTGCCGATGCTCTCGCCGCTCGGCATCCCCTGCGAAGCGCCGCCCTGGGGCCACCTGACCGCGATCGACCTGAAGAGCCGCAAGGTGCTGTGGCAGCGCCCGCTGGGCACCAGCCAGGACATCGCGCCGCTGGGCGTGTCGGTGCCGGGCGTGTTCAATATCGGCGGTTCGGTGACCACCAGGACGGGGCTGAGCTTCATCGCCGCCACGCTGGACAATTATCTGCGCGCCTTCGACGTCACCAGCGGCAAGGAGCTGTGGCGCGGCCGGCTTCCGGCAGGCGGGCAGGCGACGCCGATGACCTACACTTCCCCCAAGACGGGGCGGCAATATGTGGTGATCGCGGCCGGCGGCCATGGTTTCCTCGGCTCGACGCCCGGGGATTATGTGATGGCGTTTGCGCTGGATGGGAAGAAGTAGATACGAAAAGGGCGGGCCTTAGCGGGCCTGCCCTTTGGATTGCCTTCTGTTCCGTTCGTCCTGAGCTTGTCGAAGGACCGCCCTTCTCTTCGAAAAGAAAAGCAGGGCTTCGACGGGCTCAGCCCGAACGGAGCATGCCTTGATCCCTAGAAAACCGGTTCGTAATCCGGGGGCGTATCGTCCTTGTCGCCTTCGGTCGGGCTGTGGATGCCGCATTCGATCTTGTCCCAGCCTTTCCACCGGCCGGAACGGGCATCTTCACCCGGCGCGACCTTGCTGGTGCAGGGCGAGCAGCCGATCGAGGGGTAGCCCTGTTCCACCAGCGGGTGCGGCGGCAGATCGTGCTCTTCGAAATAGGCGGCAAGATCCTCCGCCGTCCAGTCGATCAGCGGATTGATCTTCAGCCGGCCCATGGCGTCCGACGTGTCGATCTCGAAACGCGGCAGATTGGCGCGGCTGGCGGACTGGAAGGCCTTGCGGCCCGTCAGCGTCGCGTCGAAATCGGCCAGCGCCTTCGCCAGCGGGATCACCTTGCGAATCTCGCAGCAGCCATCCGGATCCCAGGACCAGCGCAATCCGTTCTCGTCCTTCGCCGCCAGCACTTCGGCATCGGGCGTCAGAATCTGCAGATTGGTGAGGCCGATCCGCTTCACCAGCTCGTCCCGATAGGTGAGCGTTTCGGGGAAGTGCTTGCCGGTATCGAGGAACAGCACCGGGATGCCGGGCGCGGCCTGCGTCACCAGATGGAGCAGCACCGCGCTTTCCGCGCCGAAGCTCGAGACGATCGCGGTGTCGCCGATCAGCCCCGCGCCGAGCACGCTCGTCACGGCCTCCGCCGCGTCCTGACCGCGGAAGAGGTTGTTGAGGCGGATGACGTCGGCCTGCGTGAAGCGCG
>CAMLQG010000036.1 GCA_946482075.1 uncultured Erythrobacteraceae bacterium | reverse complement strand
CGAAGATGCGAACCTCGCCCACGCCGTCGATGCGCGCGAGCCGGTCCTTCATCTGCGTCAACGCGTAGTTCGACATATAGGCGCGGTCGAGCACGTTGCCGGGCGACACCAGGTTGGCGACCAGCAGGAAGTCGGGCGTCGTCTTGCGCGTCACGACGCCTTGGCGGCGCACTTCTTCGGGCAGGCGCGGTTCAGCCAGGGCAACGCGGTTCTGGACCAGGACCTGCGCTTCATCGAGATCGGTGCCGAGCTTGAAAGTGACCGTGATCGTCAACCGGCCGTCACCGGTCGACTGGCTGGACATGTACAGCATGTCGTCGACGCCGTTGATCTCCTGCTCGAGCGGCGCGGCAACCGTGTCGGCCATGGTCTCCGATGAAGCGCCGGGATAGGTGGCGCTCACAGTCACCGTGGGCGGCACCACATCCGGATATTGCGCCACGGGCAGGCCGAAGAAGGCAAGCGCACCCACGATCGTGATGATGACGGCGATGACGCCGGCGAAGATCGGGCGCTCGATGAAGACGTGGCTGAGGCGCATTCTAGGATTGTCCTGGTTTGATCGGGTCGCGGGCGGAGGGCCGGTTCAGCCTTGGGTGGCGATTGTCGCCTGGGAGGAGGGCTCGGACGTCACACCGGCAGAAGCCGGGGCCCTCGGGGGAATGATACGGCCGGCGACGGGTTGCACCTTCTGGCCCTGCTGGGCGAACTGCGTGCCCTTGATCACCACGCGATCTTTCGGCTTCAACCCGGATCGGATGATGCGCAAGCCATCGACAAGCGCCCCGATCTGGACAGGCTGCATCCTGACTGTGCCATCGCCGGTGACCACATAGACCACTTTGCGTGCCTGATCCGTGACGACCGCCGCGTCCGGCACGAGCAGCGCCTGGCGAGGCGTGCCACCGCCAAGGCGCATGTTGCCGAACATACCGGGTACGAGGAAATAGTCCGGGTTGGCGATCACCGCGCGGCCCCGGATCGTGCCGGAACCATTGTCGATCGCATTGTCGGTGAAATCGACGCGGCCGCGCCACCTGTAGTCGGGCTCGTCCTGCAGGCGGATCTCGACGTCCTGGCCTTGCTGGTTCTGCCTGCGATGCTTGAGGTACAGCGCCTCGGACCCGTCGAAAGAGAAGTAGATCGGATCGAGCGCGTTGATCGTCGTCAGTGTCGTAGCGCTCGCTGCGGAATCGCCTGCCACGAGATTGCCGATGTCCACCCTGCGGTCGGAGATGCGGCCGGTCACGGGCGCACGGATACTCGCGAACTCGACATTCAGCTGGCGGGAGCGGACCTGCGCCTGCGCCGCGGCCAGCTGAGCCTGTGCGGACTGGACCCGCGCTCTCAGCGAGTCCACTTCTTCGGCGCTGACGGCCTGATCGGGGATCAACCGGCTGGCGCGCACGAACTCGCTGCGCGCCAGCGCTAGGCCAGTGGACGCGCTCGACACCTGGGCCTGCGCTTCTGCAAGTGCAGCCTGGAAGGGGCGGGGATCGATCGTGAACAGCAGTTGCCCGCGCTTCACGATGTCGCCATCCCTGAAATGAATAGCGACAAGCTGACCGGATACGCGCGGGCGGACTTCCACCGCCTGGCTCGCCGCGAACCGGCCGACATATCCATCCCAATCCGTCACCAGTCGCGACAGAGGCGTGGATACGGTCACGGCCGGGGGCGATGGTGGAGCAGCCTCGCTGCCGCCGCCCCACCATCGCGTCACGGCAAACAGCAGGAGCAGCCCTGCCACCGGGAGGGCGACATAGGCTGCCTTGCGCCGCCGATACCACGGAGTGCCAAGCTCCTGCGCACTTGCCTTCGACTCGGCCTTGATGTCTGAAAGATACATGGAAACCCGTTCGCCTTGGACGTTAAATGTTACTGACCGGTACGTAACTTGATTCGTACGTACCGATCTGTTACATTGCTTGTCAAGCGTAGAGGATAGGATGTCCTGCGAATGGCGAAAAATGCTGACGCATGCATGGCTGAGAAGACAGAAACAATAAAGAAAACAGCGGCTTCAAAGATTTTCGATACCGCACGAGAGTTATTCTATCGCCGCGGGATTCGCGCCGTTGGCGTCGATGAGATCGTCTGCGAAGCAGGCGTGACCAAACCCAGCCTATATCGGGCATTCAAGTCGAAGGACGATCTTGTGGCTGCTTGCTTGAGGGAAAGCGGCAAGGAGGGGCGCGATGCTGTCCTGGCGGCTGTGGCGGCTGCCGGCGAAGATCCGCTCGACCGTCTGCGCGCCCTTGTCCGCCATTACATGACGAAGCTGGAGATGCCTGAATTCCGCGGCTGTCCGATGAGCAATGTCGCCGTCGAATTGCCCGAGGCAGGTCATCCTGGACGGGAGATCGTGCAGGACTGCAAGGCGGAGTTGCGGGCGTTAATGGTCGAACTGTCGAGAGATCTTCTGGTCGCTGACCCGGAGGGTCTTGCAGATGGATTGTTGTTGGTGATCGAGGGCGCAATCGCCACGCACCATATTTTCGGCACGCAGGGACCGTCGCTTTCGATGATGACGACCTGCGATGCGCTTATACAGGCGCATCTGTCGCGGCGACACTGACAGCAGCATATCCGCGCGCATCTGAGGTCCGCTTTTCTCCCGGATTCGATCATCAACATCGTCGCTACCGATGCTTCGGAAAAGGCGGTTGCCAGACCCAGCGCGCCGTCCACCTGCAGATCGACATAATTCCACGGTCCAACTCGAACATCGGTCCTGAATACGGGGTGCGATTTGTGGGGTTAATTCTGTCAAGTGGGAGATATCATGTATCGAGGCAAACCACCCGACCCGGCTGATTAGGCTATCCTGGAACTGGGCCGAGATATGTGCGACCAACAGCGTCTGCAATTAGCAGGCGATTGCTCTGACTACGCCGTGGGGAGGAAGCTGATGATGCTATCGCATTTGTGGAGCGCGTTAGCGCTAAGTCTTGCAATGCTCGCCCAGCAACCGGTCTCGGCGGAGGAGAAAGTTTACCCTGCGCTGGAGGAACCCTTGCACAAGGTTGTCTTTCACAACGAATATATCGATGTTTACGATGTGAAGATCGCGCCAGGCGAGCGGAGTTTCTTTCACCGACATACGCGCGATCAGCTTGGGATTTCCATGCGTTCGATCAACGCGTTCAACGAAACTCTGGGATCCTCAGAAACGCCGACGCGAACAGCGCGAGGGAGCGTGAGCTTCATACCGCATTCGGTAACTGGCGGGTACATTCACCGGGTTAGGACTGGCGAGGATCCGTTCCGGGTGATCGGTATAGAATTCGCTCAACCTGCGCCGTCCGGCACCACCAATAGGGTGCTCGGCGCCGGCGATGACGAGCTTGTTTTTCCTCAGGGCGCCCTGAGCCGAGTAACTCTCGCACCTGGAGCGATGCAGGAGATTTCGGCCTCACTGCTCATTGCAAACTCTTCTGGTAAGCTGAAAATCGGGGAAGCGCCGACGTGGAATTTTGGAGAGGGCGATCCGAAGTGGATCGCCTCCCCGGGGCAAGTGACTGCGGTCTCGAATTCGGGATCGGCGGAAATCAGCCTCTATGCGCTGCGATTGAACACGAAATAGAAATACGCTGAACCGCCATGCTCCCCGACTGACGCGCGGCCGATCAGGGGCGGTCGGGACCCGCAGGTCCGCCGATGTAGCGCACTTATCTCGATCATCCGGAGCCCGAAACCAAGCGCGGCTTCGCGCGATGTCGCGTGAGATCAAACAAGTGTCGTGATGCGTAAAGACCAGCCCTGATTCCGCAAGATATCTCTCCAACCACAGAGCCTGGGAATAACAGGGCGAGGGAGGGTTAGTTCATGAGATATGCCAAGAGCGCCATCACGGCGATCCCGATCCTTTTCATTGCGGGCTTCACCGCCCCCGCGCTGGCCGCCGCTCAGGATAGCCAGCCCGGCTCCGTGGGCGCGCCGCATGCAGGCGGCCTGGAAGAGATAGTGGTGACCGCGCGCAAGCGGGAGGAGAGCATTCAGGACGTTCCCGTCTCGATCACCGCGCTTTCACCCGAACAGATCGAGCGGCAGGATATCAGCAGCCTGGAAAAATTGTCTGCCAAGCTCCCGCAGCTCATCATCACGCGATCGTCCAACGGTTCGGGCGCATCGCTTTCGATCCGCGGGATCGGATCGAATTTCAGCAGTATCGGGATCGAGCAATCGGTCGCCGTGATCGTGGACGGGGCGTATTACGGCCATGGCCGCGTGCTGGAGGAAGGCTTCTTCGATCTTGGTCGCATCGAGATGCTGAAGGGGCCGCAAGCGCTGTTCTTCGGCAAGAACGCGACGGCGGGCGTAATCTCGATCTCGACTGCCGATCCGACGTCCGAGCCGGAATTCCGCATGCGGGCGGGCTATGAATTCAATGCCGAAGAAGTCTTCGGTGAGTTCGTCGCTTCCGGCCCGCTGACCGATACGCTCAGCGCGCGCCTCGCAGTGCATGCCAGCAAGATGTATGGCGGCTACACCAGGAATCTGGGGTCCGATGTTACCTATAACGTCATCGATTCCGCCACCTTCACGCCTTCCGCGCTGATCGGTCCGGTCAGTTCGCGCGAGCAGCCGGGCGGCAAGCAGATCATCGGCAGGCTGACTCTGAAGTGGGACCCCAGCGAGAAGCTCAGCAACACGCTGAAGCTCAGCGGCACGATCAGCCGGGGCGGATCACCGGTTTCCAATTCCTATGTCGGTTGCGCCGGTACCACCTTCCAGGCCAATCCGGCGATCCCTTGCGGCCGGAAGTTCACCACCTATCAGAACGATCCGCCCGAGGAGTTGGTAGGCGGCACGGGGACGTTGCGCCAGGCGTTGTATAATCGCTACGAATCCTTTTCGATCAATGATGTGCTGACCTACGACATGGGCGACGTCACGCTTACTTCGGTCAACAATTACAATTACAACCGATCGCGCACGAACGCTGACTATGCGCAGGAAGGCAATGGCGGGATCTGGGTGCCGATCGATTCCAAGTGGCACGCTTTTTCCAACGAAACCCGGCTGTTGACCAGTTTCGATGGGCCGGTGAACCTCCTCGCGGGCTTCTATTACCAGACATCCAAGCGCAAGCACGAGGAGCATGTCACCTTCTTCGGCGCCTATAACAGCCTCGCACCGCGCGAATTCCAGTATCTGGCCTTCTTCAAACCCTCCAGCACCAAGGGCGAGACGGTGGCCGGCTATGGCCAGGTAATCTGGAAAGTGACGCCCGAAGTCGAGGTGACCGCCGGCGTTCGCTATACGCATGAGACGAAGAAATCGAAATTCGTCCAGTCCTACGTCAATCCGTTCTTCGCGGGCGTCTTCCTGGAAAACACGCCGATTGCGCGGGACCAGACCTTCAACAACTGGTCGCCGGACGCGACGGTCGCCTGGAAGCCGACACAGGACGTCACCGTCTATGCTGCCTACAAGACGGGCTACAAGTCTGGCGGCTTTTCCAACAGCGCGGTGCAAACGCCGGCCGACCCGACGGGCGAGAATTTCGTGTTCGGACCCGAGAAGGTCAAAGGCTTCGAAATGGGCATCAAGTCCACTCTGCTGGACCAGCAACTGCGCCTGAATATCGGCGCTTACCGCTACAATTTCTCCGGCCTCCAAGTGGATTATTATGACCCGATCAACGTCCAGTACATAACGCGCAACGCCGGTTCGTCGCGCGTGCAGGGCGTCGAGCTCGAACTGGAGTTCGCCCCGCGCGGCCTGCCGGGCCTGACGGTGCGCGGTACTGCCAACTACAACCAGTCGAAGTATCGCAACTTCATCGGTCCGTGCTTCACCGGACAATCGCAGGCCGAAGGCTGCAATATCCACGGGCCCGGCGACGATCCGCTGACCACGCTGCCCAGCCTGCAGCAATTGGGCGGGCATTCCACCGCCAACGCCCCACGTTGGGTGGGCACGCTGGGGTTCGACTACCAGACCGATGTGTCCTCCAGCCTGAATTTCGGCGTCTCGGCGGATGTGCGCTACAGCGCGCATTACAACGCGTCGCCTTTCGCCAATCCGGACGCGGTCCAGAAATCCTATGTCACGCTTGATGCGTCCGTTCGGCTGGGTACTGTCGATGAACGCTGGGAATTCGCCGTTATCGGCAAGAACCTGACCAACCGCCAGATCCTTACCGGCGCACAGGATATCACCGGCACGGGCGCGGGGACGGGTACTGTCGCGGGCGGCGTGGGCGCTGACTTCTTTGGATATTCGGCCCTGCCGCGTACAGTGCAGGCTCAGGTCAGCTTCCGGTATTGAGAGAGGCGCGATCATGGGCATGATCGGCGGGGTTCCGCGAAGCGGACGCGGATCGGCGGGTTACTTGCCCGCCTATCGGAGGGTGGCGATGAACGGCCTGCATTCAGGCGGAGATGATCCGGGGCTCGGCACCGGTGTCGAGAGCCCGGACGATCACGACGTTCATCATACGCTGGTTCATAGCGTCTCGCTCAATGGAGTGGATCGGCTGATCCGCAAGCTCGGCGGCGATCCGGAGGATATCGTTTCCCGATCAGGAGTGGAGATCGGCAAGGTCGATTTCGACAGCCCTGTCGTGCACTATCGAGATTTCATCCGAATCCTCGACACGGCGTCCAAGCTCTTGGACTGCCCTTCCTTTGGCCTGCAGCTGGCCCACGCGCAGTCGGCCTCGCCGATGTTGCCGGTCTCGCTGGACCTCGCGATGCGCAATGCGCCCACAATCGGCGCGGCTTACGAATATTCCGCGTCGCATCTGCGGCTCTACAGCCCGATCATGCATGCCAGCATCGAACGGGACCAGATCAACGGAGGTCGGTTTTTCCTGTTCGAAGTGCTGCTCGATCGCGTACTCCACCAGCAGCAGGCGATCGAGCATGCCATTGGGCTGCTTCATTATTCAGTGCTTGCGATTTCCGGAGGAACGGTGCGTCCCCGAGCGATCTGGTTCAAGCACGATCAGGTCGGCGCCCTTTCCGCCTACCGTCAGCACTTCCAGGCGGAGACAAGCTTCGGCATGCCTTCGACCGGCATCTTCCTGAGCGAGGAGGACTGGAAGCACCCGATCGCGAACCGCAATCCCCACCTCTACGATCTGGCCACAAACTTCATCGAACTCCAGTTTCCAGCGCCTAGCCAACTGCTCAGCCAGCTTGTCCGGACGGCGGTGATCGCCACGCTGGGGCAGAGCGGATGCACGCCCGTGGAGATCGCGAAACGCCTCGGCCTGCATCACCGCACGCTGCAACGGCGCCTGCGTGAGGAGGGCACTTCCTTCGAGAGATTGCGCGACGAGATCCGGCGCGAAGTGGCTCTGCAATACCTCGCCCAGCGCTCCGTGCCGCTGATCCGCATCGCCGGGATGCTCGGCTATAGCGAGCAGTCCGTCCTTACGCGCAGTTGCTATCGCTGGTTCTCGGCCTCCCCCCAGGAGATGCGGCGGGAACTTACCGGCCGGGAATCCGCCGGAATGTCTCCCTTGCCCCATCGCTGAGCGATGGCCGCGGCGCCACGATCCGCCATACTCCATTCACAGGATCCCGATCATGTCCGAACTCGAAATCAGCTTCCTCGACATGGATGTCCGCCGCTGTCCCCATGCAGCGCATCTACAGCTTCGCGAGGAAGTGGGGCCGATCTATTTCGACAAGTCCTGTGGCATGTACATGGTGCTGGGATATGAGGAAGTACGCACGATCTCGGCCGATACGCAAACCTTCTCGAGCGTCACCGGCCTGCTGCTGGTGAAGGAATCCGCCACGCAGGACCGGATCAACGCCGTGTTCGAGGAGCATGGCTTCCTGCCCGTCAACACTCTCGTGGTGGCCGATCCGCCGGATCACACTTTCCACCGTTCACTGGTCGACAAGGCGTTCAACGCACTCGCGTTCAAGCGGATGGAAGAATTCGTCGAGCGCACTGTGACACGGATCGTAGGAGAATTCGTCGCGCGGGGGGGTGGCAATTTCTATCAGGATGTTGCCGCCATCCTGCCCTCCTTCGTGATCGCCGATCAGCTCGGCCTGCCTTCGGAGGATTTCGAGAAGTTCCGTAGCTGGACGGACGCGGTGGTAGCGGAAGCCAACCCGGACAACACCGAGGAAGAGCAGATCGCCATCACCCGCTCCATCTGCGAACTCCAGCAATATGTCTCGATGAAAGCGGACGAATATCTCGCAAA
Organism: uncultured Erythrobacteraceae bacterium; assembly: GCA_946482075.1. The sequence continues at coordinate 20,795 of CAMLQG010000036.1, read as the reverse complement.
TCCGCAAGCCTGCCTGCTGAGCGACATTGTCCATGCCGACATGGACGGCAGGAAATTGTCTCGCCGGGAGCTCGTCTCGATCTTCGTGATCCTGATCGCAGGATCTCACGATACCACTACCAGTGCGATCTGCTCCGCGATCCATCGGCTCGCGACGGATCCAGGGCTGCAGGATCGCCTGCGCGGAGACCCGAAGTTGATCAGGGGTTTCGTGGAGGAAGTCCTACGCGTGGAATCACCGGTTGCCGGGCTTTTTCGCCGGGTGACGCGCGATACCGAGATCGCGGGAGTTCCGCTTCCCGAAGGTTCGATGCTCATGCTGCGCTATGGTGCGGCGAACCGCGATCCCAAGGTGTTCGAGAATCCGGAGAATTTCGATCCCCAGCGCTCCAACGCTGCGCGCCATCTCGCTTTCGGCCATGGTCCGCATATCTGCGTCGGCAATCTGATCGCACGCGCTGAATTGCGCCTTGTCGTGGAGAAACTGCTACAAGGTTCGTCCGGCTTCCGCCTGCGTGGAGGCGAAGAAGCGGTCGGTTGGCTCACGAACTTCATCGTCTACGGCCCGAATGATATCAGCTTGGATGTCATTCCGGTCGCACAGGAGACCGCGTCCTGAGCGGACCGTCGGATTGGTTTGACGGATGTCCGCTGATCCATTCGTTCGATGGAAACATCCATGGCGCAAGGTCAATCCTTGTTATAGCCTCCGCAACACGGGCGACAGGCCGGAAGACCGGCGAGAGCGCGAGTGTTGTCGATTGATGGAACGCGAATGGAGAGAGGATGATGCAGTCGGGCCGCAGCCAGACGATCACGCAGGCCAGTGACAGGGCCGCATCGCTATGGCCCGACAAGGTCTGGCTCGATTTCACTGGCGAGAAGCGGACCTTCGCAGAGGCTCGCACGCAATCGGTCAGGATTGCTCGCGGGCTGCGCGCGGCGGGTGTGGAACCGGGCGATCGGGTCTGCTCGATACTGGATACGAGCCCTGACGCTGTGATCCTCTGGCTTGCGCTTTCCCGGCTGGGTGCCATCAGCGTGCCGATCAACACGGCCTTCAAGGGTGAATTCCTGCGCCATCAGATTGCGGATTGTGGAGCCAAGCTGATCGTTGCCGATGCCGCCTATCTGGCAAACATCGCGGCTGTTGCCGACCGACTGCCCGACCTGCGCACAATCTACCGACGAGGAGACGCTCTGGCATTTCCCGACCTCGACAGTGTTCCGTTTGAGACGCTCGATGTCGATGGCAGCGACGAAATCGATGCCGGGGTGAATGCCGCCGATATCGCCGTGCTGCTCTACACGTCCGGAACCACCGGTCCTTCCAAGGGCTGCATGGTTCCGCACAACTATATCTGCTCAATGGGCTGGCAATCCAACCGCTATATCGGAATCCGGCACGACGACGTCTACTGGACGCCCTGTCCTCTGTTTCATCTGGGCGCGGCGGGCGGAATGATCGGAACCCTGCAGACCGGCTCGACCATGTCCATCGCCCCGTCCTTCTCGCTCTCGGGTTTCTGGCCGGAGATCGAACGGTCCGGCGCGACCGTGGTGATGCTCCTGTCATCCACGCTCAACTACGTGGCGAACCAGGCCGACACCGAGATCTCGCGCCGCTGCCATGGCCAGATCCGCACTATCCACGGCGTACCCTTCCCGGGCCCCTTGCAGGACCAATGGAAAGAGCGGTTCGGCGTTCAGAACGCGGGTGCGGTGGGTTATGGGATGACCGAGGCCTGTTCCATCACGCTTGCCGACCTCGAGCAGCCTTCCCCACCCGGCTCCTCCGGCAGGCGTCACGAGGATTTCGATGTCGAGATCGTGGATGAGCACGACAACGTCCTGCCGCCGGGAGCGAGCGGGGAGATCGTGGTCAGGCCACGCAATCCTGACGTGATGTTCCGCGGCTATTGGAACAAGCCGGACGCCACGGTGGAAGTGAACCGGAACCTATGGTTCCACACCGGCGACATCGGCCGCTTCGACGAGGGCGGGTTCCTCTTCTTCGTTGACCGCAAGAAGGATTATCTTCGGCGCGGTGGCGAGAACATTTCCAGCTTCGAACTCGAAGTCACCTTCCGCGCGCATCCCGATATCGAGGATCTCGCGGTTCACGCAATCCAGTCGGAGAATTCGGAAGACGAGGTCAAGCTCACCGCGATCTTGCGGCCCGGTGCCGAAATCTCCGCGGAAGAACTCTGTCGCTGGTCCATCGATCAGCTTCCCCGTTTCGCAGTCCCGCGCTTTATCGAGTTTCGGCGCGAACTGCCCCGAACTCCGACCGGCCGGGTCAAAAAATATGAACTGCGTGCTGAGGGGGTCACGTCGGAAACCTGGGACCGCGATCGATCGGACCTGCGACCTGCAAATAAGCGTTCGTTCTCGAATTCCTAGAATATCCATCTTCTGGATAGATCCCGAAAGAAGCAGTCTTCGACTCGGCTCCAGGATCGGGGGATTCCGCACTCCGCGTCATTTCGACTGGTATGATGCGAACTCCGCCTCGCTCAATCTCCTTCTTTCCAGGTGAGGCATCACTATGTCGAAGCAATACAATCAGGGCCCTGCTCGTATTTGGGAAGGGGGCTGACCCACGCTCAGCCCCCAAAACCGAGATCAGGGACTTGCGGGCAAATCCTGTAGCCGGCTGTTGGCGCCGGCAGTCCTTGCGATGGCGTTCAAAATTCCCAAAGGTGGGTCGGTCACCTTCTTCTGAAGGCCGGGAGGGAGTTCACTGCTGCGTTGCGGTGTGCCTTGTGCATTGCCGGCGACGGCCGGTGTTGCAGCCAATAGGCTTGCTGCTAGACCCAAAGAATATTTTAGCATCGTACAATCCTCTTATTGGGGGTGGATTGGTGAGGTCGCGACTCGTAGGGGGGTATCACAGTGGGAGGTGTCGCCAATCAATTTGCGTTGCATCGCAGCATGGATGCGATCACTTAAATGAGAACATATTTTATATTTTTTCTAAAAGTTTGGTAAAATCAATATATTAAAAATATTTAATCTAATATTTTCTAGGATTCCGGGGTCTTTCGCGCCTGTCGCCCTGATCGGAAGGGTCGTCGGCATAGGGGCCGGTGAACAAGCGCCATCCCGGAGGCACGGCTTGCCGCTGCCTCACCGCATTCATCAATCGCGCTTTCGGCCAAATGGGAAGGTGCGGGATCTGATCGCCGGCGGCGAATGCTGCTCCGGTGCAGAGCGCTGCATCGGCATTCTCTGGTCGATCGGCCGGATTGCGGCACATGCATGCCGAAGAAGCGAAAGTACTGTAGGAATGGCATGGAACGAGCAGGTTATTTCGGAAATCTTCGCCTCTACTTTGGCTCTTGATTTCTCCTTCTGCGCTCCTTTCGAGAGGTGCGGCTATCTGGTTGCCTGAGCTTGACATTTAAGCCGATCGGGCCCAAATTTCAACTCTCCAGCATTGATCGAATCGGGCATTACATAATATTGATTTTCTATATTGGATAACATAATATTTCTGTTTTGGAATTGGGCGGGATTTTGATGTTTTTGGGGCGGGAAAACATTAAAGATTTTCTAGGGTGGATCTTTTTTGTTCCCCTGTTTTCTTTTGTGAGTCCTGTTCCCGGCTTTGCGAAGGAAGCAGGTGTTCTGGGTCTTTCCACGCCATCGGGCGGCAATGGTCGGGAAGAATCCGCTTCCTTGAAATCCGAGGACAGATTTCCCCTTACGCCTGCTCCTGATGCGCCCCATCCGGCAAAGGTCGCCTCCACGTCCGCAATCGTCAGTGTGATGCCCAGAATCTGGCCAGAAGGAATCCAGGTACTGAGATCGTCGGAAATCGTCGGGATGGGCAATGCCCATTTGCAGATGTCCTCCGGGGGATCAGTCCTCACTGGTGGCCAGCCGGGCCTCGGGAGGGACGGAGGCATCGTCGTTTCTCGAGCCGCCGATATCGTCGGATCGCCGGTTTACTTGAGGGAGTCCGTTGCCGGATTGTCCGGCATCGGAAGTTCGCCCTTGGCATCGATGCGATTGACGAGTGGTTTTGGTCTGCGAGCTCATCCGTTGCGCGGTGGGTTGCGGGTTCATTCCGGTGTCGATCTGGCGGCGCCATACGGTACGCCTATCGCGGCAACGTCATCCGGAACCGTATCGACTGCGGGTTGGCGCGGTGGATACGGCCTCTATGTCGCGCTCGATCATGGCTTGGGCAGGCAAACGCGTTACGCCCATCTCTCGCGATTGAACGTGAAGGGGGGGCAGCGGGTGGATAAGGGAGATATAATCGGCTTCGTTGGTTCGACCGGTATGTCGACAGGGCCGCATCTCCATTACGAGCTGCGGGTGAACGGAAGAGCCGTCAATCCTCTCGCTGGCCGCGGTCGCGGCCATAAGTGACGAGCTAGTTCGCGATGAAGCTCGTGGTCGTCGTCGCGGCGAAACCAATGAAAATGGCTGCGCCATAGGGTATCTGAAGCCGTTTCCATGTCGAGCGAGGACTTCTTGCCCTGCGGGAAAGCCGCAGGGCAACCAGGATCGCGACGAGAACAAGGCCAGAAATCGACGTGAAGAAAAGCATGGCAAATCCGCTGGAAAGGGGAAGAGCGAGCGCGCATGCCGCGTAAAATTTGGCATCGCCGCCGCCAATCCAGCGAAACGAGAATAGCAGGAAACCGATACCAAGGGCGATGGCGAAGTGGATCAAGGCCCCCATGAGATGAGGAGTAGAAGACGCCGACCATGCGAAGCTCGTCAACGCCAAGACCAGGCAAACCGCGTTGGGAATCTTTCGCGTCCGGATATCCCACAGGGCCGCGACGAGCGCGATGGACAATGCCCCCCACAGCAGCACTTCGTTCATCAGTTGCTCAAGGTAATTCGAACCGGATAGCCGCGATCCGCTGTCTGGAAGGCCCTATCGGTCTTGCGATGAGGCGAGGAGAACGCGATCCTCTGGGGATAGGTCGGTGGATTGACTTGTCCCCTGGCCATCTGGATCCCGGTGCTGCCGGCGCGTGATGGTATTGCCATCTCCGCATCGGCCGGCCTGCCGGTGCGAAGCATCATCTCGCTATTCGACAGGCGCACCAGTCGTGTCGAAGGTGCGGCTATACGCAAGGATGCAAGAGGAGTTCTCCGCAACCCGTCCGCCGGGGCCAGCTTGGCTTCCGGCGGCTGGGGCGCGGCTCGTCGCGCTCCGGCGGAGTTGGAAGCAAGTTGCGCGTAGAACCGCTGCAGGTTGGCTGCGAATTTGGGATCGGCGTTCTCGACGTTCGCGGCCCTGGTGAAATAAAGCTCGGCCAGATCATTGCGGCCGAGATTGGCATAGGCGATGGCCATCCCGTTCCAGGCCTCACCCGCGTGGCGCTGGTCCAGGCGTGCTTCTCTGAAAGAAGTGAGTGCGGCGCCATAATTGTGTTCCCCAAGCTGGCGCTTCCCATCGGCAATACGCCGTCCGGGATAGGAGAGAGGATCTTCCGACAGAGATACGCTGCTTCCGGGAATCTGGAGGGCTGCACGCGCCGAGTGCCGCGTGGACGCACAGGCCGTAAGTCCCAATGCCGATATGACGAGAGTCGCGCAAACCAGATGACGTTCCATGGATCAACCTCCGGACATTATCGGGAAGATTTCCCGGACCATGCGAATGGCTGCCGGCAGCATCAATACGCCGATGATCACGGGCAGCAGACAGGCTACTAGCGGGATGGAGATGAGCACGGGTATTCGGTGGGCCTTTTCCTCGGCTCTCATTCGACGTTTCTCGCGCATCTCCGAGGCATAGACTCTCAAAGTTGTGGCGAGACTGGTCCCGAGCTTGTCCGATTGGACCAGCAAGGTCGTGAAGGAGCGGATTTCGTCCACACCGGCTTTGTCGGCAAGCTTGCGAAACGCTTCCTCTCGGGATGCGCCGGCCCTCAGATGAAGGGTGGTCGTTGAAAGAAGTTCCGCCACGAGAGGATGCGAAGTGACCATTTCGCGTCCAACGCGGTCCAGCGCCGCCTCAATGCCGAGGCCCGCTTCGACACAGACCAGAGTAAGATCGAGGCAGTCGGGAAAGCCATGGACGATCTGCTCGCGCCGACGATCCGCCCTTGCCTGGATGAACAGGTTGGGCAGATAGAGGCCCAGCAGGGCGAGAATAGAGCCCGTTATATAAAGTTTCAGGAAGGAGGGCGGAGATTCTCCCAGATACGAAAGCACGACGTAGGTTATTGGAAGTATGAAAACCAATATAAGCCGGACAAGCGTGAACATCTGGGGAGCCGATGGCGCTGTAAAGCCCGCCGCAATCAACCGCGCGCGCAACTTGTCGTTTTTGGTATCCGACAGGTTCAGTCCGGCCCGCTCGATGCCAGCGGTAAGCTTGGCCCACGCGTTTTCGTTATCCTTGCTTCTGAGCCCGGTTACCGGGAGGAAGGCTTCCAGTCCCCCTATATCCCTCAATCCTCGCTTGATCGCGTATCTCCGAAATCCGGCGTTTATCATCGCAAACGCACAGAGCGCGACAAGTGCGAATATCGCCAGGAGAAAGGCGAGGCGACCATAGGTATTGCTTAACATGAGCTCAAGCATGACTATACTTTCAGATCAATAATCCGTCTGATTATATATATACCCAGTACATATAATAGAATTAGGCAGGTAAATCCGGTGACGAACATCGAATCCTGCGCAACGTCCAGATAGAATCCTGGATTAACCAGAAAAAGGCCGACAAAGGTCAGTATTGGAAGAACGCTCAGCATCCAGGCCGTCATCCGCCCTTCCGAACTGAGGGCGCGTACCTTCATATACATCGCTGCGCGGGCGCGAATGACTTCCGACAGGTTCTGCAATATCTCCGCGAGATTGCCTCCGGTTTCATTCTGCACGGACAGGGACACCACGAACATCCGCATATCGTCCAGATCCCAGCGTTCGGCCATGGCCGCCAGGGCATCGCGCAGATCGGCGCCGTAGGTCACCTCATCGGCAACAAGCCCGAACTCGCTGCCGATGGGGTCTTCCATTTCCGTCGTGAGCAGCTCGATCGCGGATGCGATCGGGTGTCCCGATCGCAAGGCGCGGACGAACACATCCAGCGCGATCGGGAATTGCTCCTCGATACGTTTGCGCCGCCGCTGTGCAATTCCGCTGACGACCAGGAAAGGCAGGACGCAGGTACCCGAAAAGGTGATCACGAGGACCAGCATCACTATTCCCGGGCTGAAGATAACGCCGGTTGTCCGGAGAAGGATAAGGGACAGGGCGAGGAACAGGATGAAGAAGCTGAGCAGGGCGATGGCGATCTGCGGCGGGGAGAAGGGAACGCCGGAAGCCATAATCATGCGCTGGAAAGACTGCAGCGGGCGGGCCACGAAAGGGGGAAGATGCGAGAAAGTCGATGGCGCGTTCTTCCGCAAGGTCGCCATCACCTCGTCCCGGTTCCTGCCTTCCTTGATCAGGCGGAGCCGGCGGTTCACGGCCATTAAATGAGCGCGATTGCGGTTGAGCGCCGTGATCGCCAACTGCACGAACAGGAAGACCGAGACGAAAATCGCCAGCAGGACGGTGATGCGGATGAGAGCATCGATCATCTCAGTGCCATTCCACGTCCGGACGAAACAGCTCCGGCGACAGCTCTATGCCGTTTGCGGTTGCGTCACTGAGGAATTTCGGTCGGATGCCGGTCGCCTGGAAGTGACCCAAGACCATATTGTCGGCATCCCGTCCCGTGATCTTGTAGCGAAATATCTCCTGCATGGTGATCGTTTCGCCTTCCATTCCAGTGATCTCCGAAAGGCTGAGGATCTTTCTCCGCCCATCGGCCAGGCGGCCCACCTGGACGACGACGTTGATAGCGGAGGCGATCTGCGCGCGCGCGGATCTTGCCGAGATGTCGATCCCGCTCATGCCCACCATCTGTTCGATCCTCGACAGGGAATCGCGCGGCGAGTTTGCGTGAACGGTGGTCATCGATCCGTCATGGCCCGTATTCATGGCTTGCAGCATGTCGAAGGCTTCGCCGGCGCGGACTTCCCCCACGATGATGCGATCGGGGCGCATGCGCAGGGCGTTCTTGACCAGCTCGCGTTGGGAGACTTCCCCCTTGCCCTCGATGTTGCTGGGGCGGGTTTCCAGGCGCACGACGTGCTCCTGCTGGAGCTGCAACTCGGCCGAATCCTCGATCGTCACCACGCGTTCTCTCTCGTCGATGAACGATGACATCGCATTGAGCAGAGTCGTCTTGCCGGAGCCGGTTCCTCCCGAAATCAGGACGTTGCGGCGGCAGCGGACGATTGCGATCATCACTTCGGCCATGGCCTGCGGGACGCTGCCGAGTTCGATCAACCGTTCGATGCCGATGCGCTTCTTCGCGAATTTGCGGATGGAGAGCAAAGCGCCGTCAATCGCAAGCGGCGGGATGATCGCGTGAACGCGCGACCCGTCGGACAGTCTGGCGTCGACGAAAGGCGAAGATTCGTCGATACGCCTGCCCACCGCGCTGACGATCTTCTGAATTATCCGAACGAGATGCTTCTCGTCCTTGAATTGCAGCGGGACCTTTTCAAGAAGGCCGCCGCGCTCGACAAACACCGTTTGATGGCCGTTCACCAGGATATCGGTGATCGTTTCGTCCTGAAGGAGAGGTTCCAATGGGCCGAGGCCGAGCAGCTCATCCAGAACGTCGTTGAGAAACTCGACTTTTTCCTTCGCGTTGAGCGGTTCCTGCTGCGCATCGAGGAGTTCGCTGACGATCTCCCCGATCTCGTCGCGTATCTGTTCCTTGGAAAGCTTTTCCAGAGCGCCGAGATTGATCTTCTCCAGCAGCGCCTGATGGATCGACACTTTCAAGGCGATGGTGTGATTCAGCGGCGGCTTCCCGCTTTGCGCATGGCTTGCCGGAGCCGTGGCCATGCGCGGAGCGATATCCGGAGCGGATACGGATTTTCGCTTCACGCTCCACATCAGAATACACCTTTCGAAAAACGATCGCCCAGCTTGGAATTCAGGTCCCGCACGTCGGATACGAAGCGGGAACGTTTGTTCAGGTCCCAGGCGAGCAGCCCCTGATCCTGCGCCGGACCTACCGTCGCCGGATCCGATGCGACGGTCCCGCAGACTTCCCTGCCCATCGCATCTTCGACTTCCCTGACGCTGATGGTCTGGAAAAGACGCTTCTCGACGCGGTTGACGACGATGTTGCATCGCGCCTGGTCGAGACCGACGCTCGAGAACATGTCGAGGATCCTCTTGCCCTGGCGAATCCCCCTGAGACTTTGATCCGTGACCAGCATGAGCTGCGTGCAGGCAAGAGCGGCGGAAAGCGTCCAGTTCGTCCAGTTCTTCGGCAGATCGATCAGGACGAGATCGAATTCCTGCCGCATGATGTCCAGCAGCCTCAGCAACTGGTCGACATCGATGCTCTCGAGCGGAGCGATATCGCGCGAGGCGCTGACCAGGGAAAAGCCGTGCCCGGTATCCTTGGCCGCACTCCGCATGAATTCGGCGTCCAAGCGGTCTCCCGCTGCAAGCAGGTCCATGACCGTCAGCGCCGGGGCCACGTTCAGATAGGATGCCGCTTCACCGAACTGCACATCCAGATCGATCACGCAGCAGCTCTTGCTCATGCCCGATTGATCGACGAACGCGCCGGCGAGGTGGGTGAGGATGGTCGTCGCTCCGCCTCCGCTGGTGCTCGACAACACGGAGACCATCGGAGCCAGCTGCGCATCCAGGGAATTCGCCCGCGCCACGCCGACATCGAGCACTTCGGAAATCAGTTCTTCCCGGTTGAAGGGAAGGGAGATGATGTTGGTCACGCCCTGACGCATGAGCGCACGGACCAGCGACACCGAGGCATCGTCCAGCGCGACGATCACCGGCAGGTCGCTGCGGGCCGCCCGGACCTGCGCGACCCGGTTGAGCGAGGCCGGATCGTGCCGGTCGACCTCGAGCACCAGAATGCGTGCTTTCGATATGATCTCCGAAGGGATGGTTTCATCGGGCCGCATGCGCACCAATATGAGATTGGCGGTCAGGCTGCTCTGTTCGGCGCCATCGAGAATGTCGATCTGGTCGGGCTGGCCGATTACATAGACATCTGATGGCAAATGCAGTTCCATTCTATTGCCGAGATCGAGAGGAGGATCGGACTTGCCCATTGCCAAAAGCCTAACTTGATTGAGTGCCTTCGCCGTCCTCCAGCGTCAGAGAATAGCGAAAGTTCGGCAAGGGAACGGTCCCGCCGATGGGAGAGAGCGTGATGGGCGAATAGGTCAGGTCTTCGAGCCGCACCGTCACGATGGGCGCGATCTCGGGCTTCTGCGGATCGCCCGCGAAGCCGATGCCGGAGCCGCTGTAGTCGATGGTCACATTGCTGTCGGCTATGCGCGGCGCGAAGATCCGCATCCGGTTCACGATGGCTGCGAAGGCGTCCGGATCATAGCCGTCGGCCAGGCATTCTCCGGCGCCGTCGGCACATTCGCAGCCGTCGGCATTGCAGGTGATCGTGTTCAGCGCTTCCTTGCATGAGATGGAATCCCCTGCCTGCAACCCGTCGGCATTGCAGGTCGTGTCCCCCACATAGGTCTTGGTGAGCAGGTCTTCCGGCACGACATCGGTGACCACCGCGAAGCGCGCGCCCATCTGGGTCGCCTTCTCATACTCGTTGATCGCCCAGGCGTAGCGCCCGACATCGATGATCCCGAGCAGGAACAGCAAAGCGATCGGAAGGACGAGGGCGAACTCCGCCGCGCTCGAGCCTCTCCGGTTGGCGAGGAAGGAGAGGAGCCGTTTCATATCCCGGTCACCGCCGCGGTTTCCCTGGCGCCCATGGTGTAATCGGAATCGATCACGCCAAGCTGCTCGAAGAAGGAGGGATAGCTGACCGCGCCCGAATAGACGGTGATGATCGGCCCTGCCCTTCCGAGATCGGTATAGATGCCATCCTCGATCCCCTGGCAGTCGGGGGGGCCAACTTGTACATCATCCGCTTGCCAGCCCGGCACCAGGGGGAGCGCATCGGGATCGTCGAGTTGCCCGGTGGTGGTGATAAGCTGGATATCCTGTTCGGTTTCCGCCGACATCGCCTCATTGCCGTCCTCGTCGCAGAACGCTTCCACGTTGAGGCGGGAAGCGTAGCGCGTGCCGTCGCGCACGGCCTTGACCAGCTTGTGCTCGGTCCAGAAGAAGTGGCCCGCTTCGAAGCTGCCGAACATCAGCACCAGCAGTATCGGAAGCACCAGCGCCATTTCCGCGCCCGAGGCTCCGTGCCGATCGAGGAGGAAGCGGCGGATCATCGCAGCAGCACCGGCTTGTTGCGGCCGTAATACTGGAAGGCTTGTCCTCCCAGCGGCTTCTCCGCCGTACCGATTATCTCGACATAGATCTGGTCCGCGGAGGTATATGTCCGGGCAACGGAGGGTTCGACGAGGAAAACGTCCACCCAATCTTCGATATTATTGATATCCGAATGTCCGCCGATGTTGTTGGCCGTGCAGTTCACGACCGCTACAGTGAGCACCCGGCGATCTTTCTGAACGCTGGTTTCCGGTTTGCCGCTCGCGCATTTCGGGCCGGAATAGGAGTAATAGGTTGTCGGCTGTCCGACAGGCTTGCCCTGGGGGTTCAGCTTTTGCCGTGTTTCGGCAACGCGATCGCCGAGCATGCCGGAAGTCGCCAGCTCCCATCGATACACGTCATATCGGCTCAGCTCGGCCAAAGTGGAGCGGCCGGCCCAAGTCTGCGCGGCCGTTGCCGACGTGCCATTGTGGTTGACCGAGAAATAGAGATCCCGGTCCCAGCTTCCGTTGCCGAACCGCCCGCCCGAGCAACTCCCTGCGCTGCTGGCGGCATGGCAGATGTCACGCGGCAAACCCATATTCTTCGGAACAGGTGTCGATATGCCCAGATACGGGTCAGTCGGCAGGTCCCATGGATCATTGCCGTTTTGGAATGCGCAATTGTTCGTGCCTGCCCCAAATGCCGGATGAACGAGATCCTTGCGCGTATTCATGGCGGGGCTGCAATTGCCCGTACCCGCTGCGCAATAGCTGGTCAGCCCGTTTTCATAGACATCGAACCGCGTGTTGAGAGCTTTTGTCACGCTGGCGTTGTTGCCGGTCTTCGTGCTCAGATCATCGAGGCTGATGCAATCCTCGAGGCTGGAATTTGCGCCCAGCGCCTCGGCCAGGTCCTTTGCGCCGCCGCCGAAATCGAGATAGCCATAGTTGCCCGGCGTCCACGCGCCTCCGCCGCCCGCTTCGAGCTTGAGGCCTTTGCCCCTGTCTGCGGAACTCGGAAAGACGCCGCCTGCCGCTTCGTTGGGATTACAGATCATCAGGGGAGGGATCTTGCAGACCGACGATCTCAACCCCGCCACGGCATCACCGATCACATCGCCCGAACTGAGGGCTCCAACTATCGGCGTCAGGGCGTAGAAAACCTCTCGGGCGTTTACGGTGACCCGAACGATCGCCGCGTCTTCATCGTCCTCGGCTTCGGTGCAGCTCTCTATCGTATCCGGGTCGCAGGAACCGGGATAGAACTTGAACCCGCTGTCATCGATGCTGACGTTGTGCTCGCCTCCATCATTGGCGATGATGGTTTCATTCGCGAAATAGAGGCGCGCGGCATCCCTTGCCCGTTCCATGGCGCCTGCACGGCCATCCAGCTGCGTCGCAGCCGCCAGCGCGGCCTGGTCCGCGGCGTTCTGGAGCTCGCTGTCGAGAGTCATCAGCCGGGCGTAGTCGAAACCGACCCCGCCGATCCCGATCAGGCCGATGAACGCGAGAGCATATAGCGGCGCGACCGCGGCGCTTTCATCAGCGCTGAACGATCGCAACAACCGGCCCATCTCGCGCCTCCACTCCTATCTCGATCCGCCGCCACCGCTGCCGCTGCCGCCGCTCACGCTTTCGGTGCTGCTGATCCGCTCGGGTTGCTTGATTTCGTCCTTGCGATACCGCTCGATCGCCTGCGCGGCGTGTTCGGCGCTGGTTTCGGGCACCAGCGTCTCATATTCGGGATCGGGATCGATCACCTGCGCCATCATCGTCTGGCGGTTGGCTTCGCCGAAGGCCTCCTCATCGATCTTTCCTTCGCCGATGCTGCCATAGGTCGCGCAGCCGGACAGGGAGAGGAGCAGGGCGGCAGGAGCCAGCGATGCAAGCTTAGTATTCATAGCCGGTCCCTCCCTGGGCCTTGTCCGTGGTGGGCGCCGGCGCATTGGCCGGCGGGAGCTTGCGCGTCTGGTAGTCGTCGCCGTTCAGGATCGTCTGCACCGGGTCGGGATCCTTCACCCGGTCGGTCGGCAGGCGGACCTGTTCCGGCCTGATCGGAGCCACCAGCCTTGGCGTGACCACGATGAGCAGTTCGGTTTCGCCCTTCTGGAAGCCGGATGAACGGAACAGCGATCCGAGGATGGGAATGGAGCCCAGGATCGGAAGCTGGCGGATGGTGGTCTGGAATTCCTTGCGCAGCAGCCCGGCCAGGGCGAAGCTTTCGCCATCGCGCAGTTCCAGCGTGGTGCTGGCGCGGCGGGTCTGCAATCCGGGCACGACCAGCCCGTTGACCGTGATCGAGGCGCTGGGATCGATGGAGCTGACTTCCGGCTCCACCACCAGGTTGATGACCTTGTTGCCCAGCACGGTGGGAGTGAAGCCCAGGCTCACGCCGAACGGCTTGAACTCCACCGTGATGGCGTTGCCGTTGCCGCCGCCGCTGCCGTTCTGGACCACGGGGATGGGAAATTCGCCGCCGGCCAGGAAGGACGCCTTTTCGCCCGAAAGCGCCACCAGCGTCGGTTCCGCCAGCGTCTTGGACAGGCCCTTGCGTTCCAGCGCGTTCAGATAGGCTTCGATGTTGACGTCGCCGATATTGAAGATCGTGCGGAAGACACCGAAGGAATCGGTGATCTCGTCGATCCCCAGCACGCTTTTACCGGTATCGGGGTCGCGGGTGACCGATGCGCCTTGCCCCAATGCGCCGGCGAAATTGCCGTCGCCATCCGCCCCGAAGCCGCTCACCCCGATCTGATGACCGACCTGGCGCGTCACTTCGGCGAAACGGACTTCCAGCATTACCTGCTGGCTGCTGCCGAGCGTGATGAGGTTGATCACGTTTTCGCCTGCATAGGCGGCGGCGATCTTGGCCGCGCGGTCCGCCGCACCGGTATCGCTGACCACGCCCGAAAGAACGATGGAGCCGTTGGAAAGGCGCGCGTCGATCGGCTGGCCCGGGATCAGCGACGCCATCTGGCTGCGCACCCCTTCCACGTCGGGGCCGACCGCCACGTCCATGACCGCGATCACGCGATTGGCGCTGTCATACAGAGTGAGGCTGGTGGTGCCCATCTTCTTGCCCAGCACGTAGATGGAGCGGTTGGAGATCGGCAGCACGTCGGCGATTTCGGCGCTGCCTACCAGCGCCTTGGCGATCGGCCGGTCACTGGTGACGACCTGGCTCTTGTTGATCGGCACTTCCATCGCGCCGGCATGAAGATTGATGTCGCTGCTCTGCGCCAGGGCCGGGCCGGCCGCCATCGCGGCGGTGCAGAGTGCCAGGGCGGCTAAACTCGTCTTCAGCATGGCTCACTTCCCCCCCAGGCCGCCAATTTCATATTCGCTCCGCTCGACACCGCGGAACACCGCCATCACCGGCCCGCTCGGGCGCGCCGGCGCGATCGCGCCGGCGAAAGCGGCGGATGGAACGCTATAGCCGGCCATGGCCGGCGCGCGCTGCCCGCCACGCGCGGGAATGTAGAGGCGTGCCTTGGCCAGATCGCGGACGGTCACGGTGCTGCCGCCTTCCGGCGTCTGGCTTTCGACATTGCGCAGCGCTAGGCTGAGCTGGCCGATCCGTTCGGCGAGCGCCAGCTTCTGCGCGCCCATGAGATCGACCTGCAGCGTGGCGGTCTTCCCGACCTTCGGCGCGGTTTCCTTCTCGTTCGCTTCCTGGTCCACCGCCAACACGGGCACGTTTTCCAGAATCACGTCGGACATGAGATCCTGCTCGCCCGCGCCTTCGCCGGGAATCTTGCGGGTCAGGATCACGTCCACCGCGTCACCGGGGCGGACGAAGCCCGCCACGCCGGTGACCTGGGTTACGGACACCGCGACGGCGCGCATGCCGTCCGGCAGATTGGCGGAAAGAACGGCGCGGCCGCCGGTGCCGCTGACCTTGTCGGCCAGCACGGGTTCCCCCGGCACGATCGGGCGGAGCGCCACGCGCCCGTTCTTCAGCGCGTCTTCGATCTTGTGGAATGCGCCCTGGGGCACGGATTGGGCCGGCCAGTTCTGCATCCGGACATTCTCGGCCGTCAGCGGAGTGCCGAAGGCAAGATCGCGCGAGGCGACCACGATGCGGGCGAGGCGGTTCTCCTGGGCGACACGTTCCTGCCGCTCTTCCATGCCGCTGAAATAGGCATTCGCGATAAGTACGGCGATCAGACCGAGGCCTATGGCCACTGCCAGAACCACGAGATTGCGTCCCCCCATTGGACTGCCCTTTCCCGGTTGAGATTTGATGTCCCGGCCCGGAATGGGCCGGGACACGATTTAGACCGGATCGAGATTAGGGCGTGGTACCACCGCTGCTGCTGCTCGTGCTGCTGGTGCTGCTGCCGCCACCGCTAGCAGTGTAAGCGGTGCAGTTCGTACCGCCACCATTGTTACAATCATGGACATTGTCGGCAGCGCCTTCGATGGCTTCCTGGACCTCATTGCCAAGGCCCAGAGCCGCAGCACCGATGGCCACGCCGACGATCGCCAGGATCAGAGCATATTCCGCCGCCGAAGCGCCGGATTCATCTCGCAGAAACGACTTCAGAAGATTTTTCATGATAACTAACCCCCAATTCGGCGAGATGCCGGGGGCAGACCCGCCGTATGTATCCAAGGCTCCGGCATCTATTTCCGGTTGGCCTTTGCCTGGGGGCAACTTGGCGATGTCTTGCACTACTTATCGTTTCGGCGACAAGCACTTAGCGAGACACCGCAAATCCGTCTCCCCTGACGCGGTTAGTCTCTCGCACTGCACGCCTCAACGTCAATGCTAAAATGTTAGCTAAATATTTACCTATATTTTGAATAGTTTGCGGGATCATTTCGTTAATATGCATGGTTAAGGCCGGCCCGTTGGCCGGCTCGGAGGGTTAGGTAATCCACAGGAAAGCGCGATTCGGTTGCACTTCATGGGCTTGCGATT
Source organism: uncultured Erythrobacteraceae bacterium (assembly GCA_946482075.1). The sequence continues at coordinate 4,622 of CAMLQG010000036.1, read as the reverse complement.
CGAAGTGGACGGTGGTTTGGTAGAAAGTCGGGCGTGATGGAAAGCCGTGAGATGAAAATAGGCGCCGCATCATTTCCTATTTCCCTGCTTCATGACGCGCAATTTTGTGTCCGCGCCTATTTCCGAATATTGTTTCGCACGAGCCACAAGGTCCGGCTTTTCTTCGATGCCCGGATGCACACGGTCGCCTGGCTGTGGCTGATCGCCTTCATCCCCGCCGTGCTGCTCAAGCTGATCGTCGCTCCTGTACCTGCGCGCTCCTTTGGCGATATTTTTCAACTATTTTTGCCTTACTTTCTGATCGCGATCGCGCCGGTCCTGGGCTTTGTCATCGCGCAGAGCAGCTTCCCGCGCGATCTGCTGCACAGCCAGCCCCGCTTCCGGTTGGCGCTGTTCGGCAAGTGGCAGCGGCTGGGACCGGTTGCGGCCAGGGACAGCGTGCATTTCGGCCCGGTCGGCTTCATGGCTTCGTTGCTGATAGGCATGGTGCTGAATGTGGCCATCCGCAGCTTCGAATTCATGCTCGCCGTACCGGCGGTGAATTCCCATGCGCCCGATTGGGCACGCGAGCTGTTCTGGCTGATGGCGCTGGACAATATGGCGATGAACTTCTTCTACATGGCCGCCTTCGTCATGGCCCTGCGCACGGTGCCGCTGTTCCCGCGCATGCTGGTCTTCGTCTGGGGGCTGGACATCACGTTCCAGCTGATCATCGCCCGGCATATGTCCGCATCCGGCCTACCCGCCGGTGTGGCCGAGCCGCTGCGCGATCTCCTGGAAGGCAATATCGACAAGGTGCTGATCAGTGCGGGGGTGTGGCTGCCCTATCTGCTCCTGTCGGAACGGGTGAACGTGACCTACCGCCACCGCGCCGCCGCGGGGATCTAGGATGATTCCGCTCGCCGCGAAGCGTCATTGCGAGGGCCGAAGGCCCGCGGCAATCCAGAGCGGCGCGTGCGGGGCTCTGGATTGCTTCCCCGGCCTTCGCCGGGCTCGCAATGACGAAAGGGGAAAACCAAGGTTCCCTATGCGATAGGGATAAGTTTCTTCCTGGTTCGCTTTCCCCGCAGCCGACGATCAATAGAAAATCGTCTGCTCCGCGGCTCCGGGCGGCTTCTTGCCGGGCTCCGACAGTTCGGCTTCCGCTGCCAGCATGTCCCATCGCGCCGCCGAGTTGAGGTGGAGCTTGCGCAGCTGAGGCAGATGCAGGTGTTCCGCTATCTGGCGTTCCCGCTCGGCGAGCTGGCGGTAATTAAGTGAAGACATCTTTCTTCCCCTCCTTGCCAGATACGGTTTGCGTTCTGCCGCGTTATCGGAGGACTCACGAGCATCCCTAATATCACGCTAAATGTGGAAAGTATGCTGATTTATTAGCTGACTGCTTTGCGTGGACCTGCCTGGGCTGTAAGATAACCTCCGCTTTTCCTCCGGTGTGGAGGTGTCCTGGCGCAGGGAGGCACGGTGGGAACTGGTCGCTGGTCAAGCTGCATCGTCGCGCTGCTGCTTGCCGCGTGGTCGCCTGCCGCATTCGCGCAAGCGATGGCGGTCCCCGCCCCGGGATACGGCGGCGTGCAGCCGGGAGCGCCGGAAACCCGGGAGCCGAAGCCCTGCGTGACGGGGGATGCCTCGGCTCCGTCGCCGCCTCCGCAGGAAGGCGTGCTGTTTCCGCATACCGGGAAGATCTTCACGCTTCCTCCGGCCGAGCCGGAAATGAACTCCCAGGCGATGGAAACATGCCTGCCGCCCCCGCCGGTGCGTCCACCCGACCCCGACATATTCGGCTATTCCGCCGTTCCGCTCGGCGAGAAGTCCGTCACGCCGAAATGGGAGAGTGTGCGGGACCTTTCGCTGGATGGCGGACGCGGCGATTGGAAGGAACTCGTCGATCAGGCGCCGCAGCTTTCGTCGCGCGATCCCTTGCCGATCGTCAATCAATGGGTGAACTGGCACGTGCGGTTCGTCGATGATGCGAACGGCGATCGATGGTCGTCGGCTGCGAGCACGCTGTCGCTGGGCCGGGGTGATTGCGAAGATTTCGCCATCGCGAAGATGGCGCTGCTGAAGCGTTTCGGCATTTCGCAGGACGAGATGTTCCTCGTTCTCCTGAGGGAACGCAACCGGCCGGTCGATCATGCGGTTCTGGCGGTGCGGCGCGGCACGGCGATGTACGTGCTGGACAGCCGCACGGACAAGATCCTGAAGGCGGACCAGATCGCGGACTATTCGCCGACTTTCAGTTTCTCGGGCCCCTTCGCCTGGATCTATGGGCGCGCTCTCGGGATCAACGATCGCAGACGCTAGCGCCCATCGTCTCGAGCCCCGCGGCGGGAGGTGGAACTGAAAGAGTCGCCGGCGCGATCGGCTCAGACCCCCGGCGGCCCGCTATCGGGGCCGTTCCATATCAGGACTCCAAGGATGCGGAGCGCGGGCCGGAACTTGCTCGCCGCCGGTGCCTCTCCTCCCGCGGGAGGTATCGCGGGCTATGAATAAAACATCATGGAATCATGCCATTGCCCGGGTTTTTGTTTCCTACTTGAACGGAACTTTTCACGATATTTCATGCGGCCTGCACGAGCCAAAAGTTACTTGTCGTTAGTTGTAAATGGTTAACGCGCTTGTAATGATTGCCAAACGTTGATCTCCTCTCAGCCACAACCTTAGTCGTCGGCGAGTCGGAATTGCCCGACTTGTCAATGGGAAAGGATAGCCAAAAGGGCATGAGGTCTGGAGCGGGGGGCTCCGCCTAGAGTTTTGGGTAAGCTCCTGTTTCGGTTCATGTCCTCGACGAACTCGCGAGCATTCGTGCATTCGTCAGTGAATGGGGCATGGGGTTATGGACTACGAAAATTCTCGTGATTCAGAGGGTCGGTCTCAGGAGGGCAGCTCGCTGACGCCGCTGCTGGCGCAAGCTGCTGCCGGTCAAGGCGCGGTTATCCTTTCGCCTGACGCGACTAACACCGTGGTCCTTCCGCAAGGCGTCTCGCTCGAGGACATTCGCGTCGTCGGTCGAGACCTGGTCATCGAGCTGGCGGATGGCGAGCGTTATGTCATTCCGGACGGGGCGATCTTCGTGCCGCAGCTGGTGGTCGATGGTGTTTCGGTCCCGCCGCTCAACATCGCAGCGCTGCTCACGGGCAATGAACCGCAACCTGCGGCCGGCACCACGCAAAGTTCCGGCGGCAATTTCGCGGATCCCGTGGACCCCCTCCAGGACGCCTATGGCCTCGGTGATCTGCTCCCCTACACGGAGCTCAGCTTCCCCCAGCCGCGGGAAGAGGAAATCCTGCAGGCGATCGATAGAGAACCCGAAGTAGTCATCGTCACGCCCGACAATCCCACAGGGTCGGTGAATGCTACGGACGCGGTCGATGAAGCGGGCTTGCCCGAACGGTTGAACGAGCCTGAAGGCACGGAGGAGCCGGAGCCCATCGAAACCACGACGGGGACCATCGTCTACGTCGCCGAGGACGGGACCGATGCGGTTCTGATCAATGGGGTCGAAGTCACTGCAGTCGGCCAGCAGATCCAGGGCCAGCATGGCATTCTGACGATCACCAGCATCGCCGATGGAACGATCGGGTATAGCTACACTCTGACGGACAATACGCTCGGGCAGGATACTGAGGACGTCTTCGAAGTAACCGTCATCGACACGGATGGCGACACCGCTACCGCGACTCTGACGATCGCCATCATCGATGACGAACCGATCGCGCTCGACGATGTCGATGTGGTCGGCGGCGATGCGGGGCCGGTCGCCACCGGTAACGTGATGACCGGCGTTGGCACGGTCACAGGGGCCGCGGGAGCCGACACCGTCGGCGCCGATAACGCGACGCTGACGGCCGTGTCGGGTGCGGGCGGGTCCGACAGCACATTCGACAATTCCGGAAATCTGGTCGTAACCGGGGAATACGGTACCCTGACGATCGATGCGGAAGGCAATTACACCTATGTGCCGTTCGATGATGCGCCCGGCGATGTCAGCGATGTCTTCGTCTATACTCTGACCGACAGCGACGGCAGCGAGGCCGACGCCACGCTCACGATCAATCTTGCCCGCGACGACCTGCCGCAGGTCGGCGAAACGGAAAATCTGGCGGTCGATGAAGACGGTTTCCGCTTCGCCAATCCCGATACCGGCCAAGTGGATCCGCAGGAAGTCGATGGCGATGAGAACCTCACCGATTCCGGTACGGTGGTCGTCGATTTTGGCGGCGATGTACCCGGCAATCTGCTCGGCTCCGTTTCGCTCGTGGACACGCCCGAACTCGATGGTCAGCTTCAGACGCTGGATGGAACTCCCATCGTCTTCGCGCTCGAAGGGGGCGCACTTGTGGGTCGGCCCGAGGGCGGCGGCGATCCGGTCGTGCGGATCACGATCGACAGCGCTGTAGCCGGGCCCGGTTCCGGCGAAGTCACCTACACTTACAGTGTCGAATTGCTCCAGCCGGTGCAACATCCGACCACTGGCGTGGAAGATGTGGAATCGCTGCTCGACGTCACTTTCGAAGTGGAGGACTCCAATGGCGATACGGCCCAGGGCACGTTCGATGTAACCATTCTCGACGATGTGCCGGCGTTGGCGGATGCCAGCGTGACGGGGTATGTCGACGAGGACG
>CAMLQG010000035.1 GCA_946482075.1 uncultured Erythrobacteraceae bacterium | reverse complement strand
AGGGGGTCAATGTTGGACGCCGATCCAGGGTCAAAATCCCGCGCCGATTGACAGTGATCGAGCAATTCGAGCGCGCCTCCGACTGCAAGCGCACGTATCCTATCGCGACCTGCGGGCCCGAACTGACATTTGCGCTGTATCGTCAGACCTTTGCGAGATGCAGCACAAAGGAAGACAAGACCTTCTTCATCCTGCGGACCGCCCGGACCCGCAAATCCGGTGATCGAAAGGGCCAGATCCGCATTCGATCGCGAGATCGCTCCCTTGACCATCGCCATCGCAATTTCGGCGCTGACGGCACCCTTTCGGGTGATTTCCGCATGATCGATGCCAAGAAGCTCGGATTTGGCTTCATTCGAATACACCACGAAACCCCGATCGAAGCAGCCACTCACATTCTCGATATCGGTGAGAAGGGAAGCCAGCATACCGCCCGTGCAACTTTCGGCGGTCGCAACGGTCAATCCGCGGGCAGCAATAATCCCGAGAATTCGAGCCGCGACGCTTTGCAAATTCTCGGGATCGGAAAATTTCAGTCCATGAGCCCGCTCAGACATGAACCACTTGCATTTCTGCGGGCGGAAGCTCCGCCTGTTCGGTACGCTTCTTCAACTGTTCCTTGAGAGCCAGCATCTCATCCCGAAGCGCCACGAGATCCACGCCGGCCTCACGCGCCTGCGCGAACATTCCTTCGGCAGGCTTCTCTTCCTCCCGGACATGATGCTTGATCTCCTCGGATAGAACTTTGACTTTCGCATCGAAGAAATCATCGCTCGGGTCGCCGTTCATGATATCGTTCACCAGCAGTTTGGCGCCGTCGTGTTCGACGAAAGCTTCGTTGAGCGTGTCGTCTTCGATTTTCCCCCGGAGGGCGGGGTAGAAGATTTGCTCCTCGATAATGGTGTGAATTTTCAATTCATTGCAGATTTCAGTTGCGATCGTCTTTTTCTTCGCACTGCCGGCCTTTTCGAACCGTTCGAAAAGGTCTTCGACCTTGCGATGATCCGCCTTGAGAAGCGCAATCGCATCGGTGAATGTTTCGGTCGCCATAGTCTCTCTCCAACATTGATGCCTGCCAACGGAATGCCGGAGATATTGACTGGTTCCGCCAAAAGATGAGTTGCCCCCAAGCGACAACTCATCTGACGGTTTGTCTTGTCCTCGGTATGCAGGTGCCCTGGTGTGCGCCCCCGCAGCGGGGCTAGTCGTATGGACATCTCGGGTCCGAATCTTCCTTGCGCGCACTGCCGCTAGACCGGCTCCCATGAGCGCTCCGCACGGCCATTGAACGGATTTCATATGTGAGGCGTGCCGAATCTGGGGCAAACGCCCCGGCGGGCGTAAGGCACGCCCCGGCGCTAATGGTATAGTCAACGGATCGCTGGTCCGACTCGGCACATCAGCGACAGAGAGATTTCAGTTCGGCAACGGACTCTCGTGCTCCCGCCCAGGGGAGCTGACATGGAACTCTTCACAGTCTTGATAATCGTCACGGCCGCCTTTGGCCTGGCGACCATTATCGCGCGTATTTTGACAGCTCCCCGCCGACAGGGACGTAGAACGTCCGCAGAAGGCAGGCGATCATGAAATTATAGGGGCCCATCCCCTTGGCGCACCTACGAGCCTGGGGCGACGGATCAAGCCTACCTGCTTCAAAGGTACGAGTGCCAAATCATAAGGCGGCGTAGCAGAAATCTGAAAGCGGCAGTCCCGCCGCTATGGAAGCAACTCAGGAGCCCGGCGGAGCGTCCGGGCTGCCGGATTTCGGTCGCAGCAGGCTTTCACTTCGCCGCTCGGAGCCAATTCATGCTTGCCGATAGAGCCGGCAGCGGGTCCGTCAGGCCAGGAAATCCTTGGGGATGTGCGTGATCCTGCACGCCAGGTCCGCTTCTCCCGAAGCCACGACAAGATGGCCTCCCGCGTCCACGATCCCGGTCGAGAAGACCACGTCCCGGACATACATGAGGTCTTCCAGCGGTGTGGTGAGCGCGGGATTGGCCTCGAGCAGGGGAACCGTAGCGTTCGCAACGATCTTGCTCGGGTCCTGCTCGTCGAGAAGCGACCAGTAGGTGCGATAGATTCCGACGATCTCCTTCGGCTCAACGCCATGCCAAAGCGTCAGCCAGCCGCGTTTCCCGTCGATCTCCGTCAGGATGGGAGGCGTCCCACCTCCCATCCTGGCCGTGGCCGTCGTTCCGGATCGAGGGCGAATGCCGGGCTGGAGGCAGGGCTGCCAATGCCGGCAGTCCGGCGATGAAGCGAGATTGATCGATGGCCCCGCATGCCACTCGCTGCCAGGCGGATAGGCGAAATAGAGATCTCCCAACGGCCTCGTCTGTGCCCAGTATTTGCCCCCGATCAGGCCTTCGAAGATGAGCATGTCCTTGTTCTGATGATCGAGGACCAAGCCCTCGAACCTCCAGTCCAGGCCATTACCGGAGCTGTACAAGGTCGTGGAATGGCGCTCGGGACTGACGGAACAGGTGGTCATCCAGTATCGATCGTCGACGCGGCTTATTCGCGCATCTTCTATGCCATAGCATTGCCAGCTCCCGGCCGGCGCAATGGTGCGATCATAATGCATGCGCACGATCGCCAGTCCGTCCGGGGCCAGTTCGATGGGAAGCAACCAGGAAAGCGAGGTCAACGCCATCACTTTCCAGCCGCTGCCCTGCAGCTTGAACTTGCGGGGGTCGGCAGTATCGACCAGCTCGAGCGGCCAACTGTCCAGAACATAGCGGCCCTCATTCCACCGTATCGCATGCACCTTGTTGTCGACAATCGGCTCACGCAACGCTTCCGCGACGCGGACCATGAGCAGGAGATTGCCATTGGGCAGCCGGGTCATGCCGGGATTGAATGCCCCGAGCACATAGGTGGGCGCATCGAAATGTCCGGCCAGCGGAGATCGCCGCAGGTCCACCATGGCGGGGGTTACGATCAGACGGTCGATCGCAAAACTGCTCACGGATGATCCAGACGGGTCTCGACCCTTATGTGCGAAACCATGGTTCCGCCGGTCACAAGCACGCGTCTGCCGGTCAGGCTGGGATAGGCGGTGTGTGCATCGGCAAGAGGGTTTTCCGTATCGGGCATGGATCGCTTCTCCTAGTGCGAGAAGGCTTGGCCACACCGAAGGTTCCGTTCCCCGGCACTTTCAACAGCAAGCGGAGGCTAGCATGGTATACCCCGGCTATCGCCGGCGAGCCGATCGATGATCGGGCATTCAGGCCGGTCATCACCCTGACATCGAGCCGCAAGGTCCAGCAACGTGGCCCGCATCTGCTCGAGCGCCCGCGCCTTGCGGCCAAATTCCTCCGCACGCGCCGAAGCGAGCGCTTTCACGTCAGCGCTCGACCGCGACCGGTCCTGCCACAAGCCAAGCAGGGCGCGGATCTCCTCGATCGGAAAGCCGAGGTCTCGCGCCTGCGCCACGAACCGCAGCCGAGCGACATCGGCGTCGGAATAGTCGCGATAGCCGCTGACCCGGCGCGGAGGCGCCGGGATCAACCCGATCTTCTCGTAGTGGCGGATCATCCGCTGCGAAACGCCGCTCGCTTCCGAGGCCCGCCCGATGTTCACAGCCGCACCCTATTCAACCGCAACGCGTTCGTCACCACCGCGAACGAGGAGAGCGCCATCGCGGCGCCGGCAAACATCGGCGAGAGCAGGATGCCGGCGACCGGATAAAGCACTCCGGCCGCGATCGGCACGCCCACACCGTTGAACGCGAACGAGAACCACAGGTTCTGCCGGATGTTGCGCATCGTCGCGTCGGCAAGCCTGCGGGCGCGCACCATGGCGGTCAGATCGCCCTTGGTCAGGGTCATGCCGGCACTCTCGATCGCGACGTCCGTGCCGGTGCCCATGGCGACGCCCACATCGGCCGCCGCGAGAGCGGGCGCATCGTTGATGCCGTCACCCGCCATCGCCACAACGGCGCCCTTCGCCTTGAGCTCACCGACGATCCTCGCCTTGTCCTCGGGCTTGAGATCGGCATGAACCTCGTCGATGCCGCCGATCATCCGCGCCACCACCTCGGCGGTGCCCCGGCCGTCACCCGTCAGCATGACGATGCGCAGGCCTTCGGCATGAAGATCGGCGATCGCTCCGCGCGCGGACTCCTTCACCGGATCGGCGACCGCGAGCAGGCCGGCGAGCCGTCCGTCGACCGCCACCAGCATGACGCCAGCGCCTTCCGCCCGCAGGGCGTCAGCCCGCTCCTGAATGGTCTCCGGCTCAGTTCCGATCCCGCGCATCATCGCCGCGTTGCCGACCGCGACGGACCGCTCCGCCACCGTAGCGGCGACGCCCGCGCCCGTTGTCGACGCGAAGTCCGCAGCTTCGGGCACGACGATCCCGCGCTCCCGGGCCGCGACGACGATTGCGTGGGCGAGCGGGTGTTCGGAACGCAGTTCAACGGCCGCCGCCAGCCTCAGCATCTCGGCCTCGTCGAAGCCTGCGACCGTCTCGATGGAGATCAGCTTCGGCTTGCCTTCCGTCAATGTGCCGGTCTTGTCGATCACCAGGGTGTCGACCTTCTCCAGCGCCTGCAGCGCCTCGGCGTTCTTCACGAGGACTCCCATATGCGCGCCGCGGCCGGTGCCGACCATGATCGACATCGGTGTAGCAAGCCCGAGCGCGCACGGGCAGGCAATGATGAGGACCGCGATGGCATTCAGCAGCGCGTGGCCGAAGCGCGGTTCCGGACCGGCCAGATTCCAGACCAGGAAAGTCACGACCGCCACCGCCACGACCAGCGGCACGAACCAGCCGGATATCCGGTCAGCGACAGCCTGAATGGGCGCGCGGCTGCGCTGCGCCTCGGCGACCATCTTCACGATGCGAGCGAGCATCGTCTCGGAACCGATGGCCTCAGCCTCCATCACGAGGCTGCCGGTCGTGTTGACGGTGCCGCCGGTAACCTTCGAACCGGATTCTTTCGCAACCGGCGCGGGCTCCCCGGTGAGCATGGACTCGTCGACCGAGGAACGCCCGTCGACGACCACGCCGTCGACCGGAACGGCATCGCCGGGACGGACGCGGAGACGGTCGCCCCGCCTCACTTCGGACAAGTCGATCTCCTCGTCGGAGCCGTCCGCCGCGATGCGGCGCGCGGTCTTGGGCGCCAGGTTCATGAGCGCGCGGATTGCCCGACCGGTCGCCGCGCGAGCGCGCAGTTCGAGGACCTGTCCCAGCAGCACCAGCGTGACCACGACGCCCGCGGCCTCGTAGTAGACCGGGACCATTCCGTGCATGCGGAATGTCGAGGGAAAAAGCTGCGGCGCCACCGTCGCCACGAGACTGTAGAGGAACGCTGCCCCGACTCCGATCGAGACGAGCGTGAACATGTTGAGGTTTCGCGTGCGGACGGACGCCCATCCGCGCTCGAAGAACGGCAAGCCGGCCCAGAGCACGATCGGCGCGGTCAACGCGAGTTGCACCCAGGGATTCCAAGCAACCGGCACAAAGTGGACGCCCAGCATCTCGGCGACCATTGAGACGAGCAGCAGCGGGACCGTAAGCACACCGGCGATCCAGGTCCTGCGGATGAAATCCACAAGCTCGGGGTTCGGGGCGTCGTCCGGCGATGGGGCCTCGGGCTCGAGCGCCATGCCGCAGATCGGGCATGTCCCCGGCCCTTCCTGCCGTATCTCCGGGTGCATCGGGCAGGTCCAGATCGCGCCCGGTGCAGCGTGGAGTCCGGGGCGAGGAGCGTCGGACAGGTAGGCTTCGGGATCGCCGACGAACCTTGTTCGGCAGCCGGCACTGCAGAAATGATACTCATGCCCGGCGTGGGTCGCGTGATGCTGCGTCGCCGCCGAATCCACGGTCATCCCGCAGACGGGGTCCTTGACGCCTTCGTCCGTCACGGTCCGTCGGGAGCCTCCGCAACAGCCGGCGTGCTGCCCCGCAGCGGAATGGGAACCGTGACCGGCGCGATGATCATGCGCGGCATCGTGATCGTGATTGGTCATGCGATCTTCCTCCATCGCATATCGATGTAGGGCCTGACACAATGTCAGGGTCAAGTCGTCTTTTTCAATGACCCTGCGATATCCACCCGATGGCGACGCCTCGGTCCGCATGTCATCTTTCGTCCTGAGGCCCGGCAACGGAAGGCACCACGCGCACACCTCACTTGCAGCGGTCCGCCACCGCTCCTACAATCCGATTTGCAATGGCTCGGCTCCTGTCCACCCTCCTGGTCGCCTTCGCGATCTTCTGCGCGCCCGTGGCGATGCAAATCGGCCATGCCATGGCGAGCCCCGCGATGACCGAGAGGGACCACGCCTGCGAGGGAATGGCGCACCATTCGCCCGACAAGCAGAAATCCGAGGTCAAGACCAACTGCGCCATCGCCTGTGCTGCCATTCCGGCATTGCAGGTGGCGGTGCCTGCCGGATTCATCTTCACCGCTGCGGAACCCTGGGCCGGGCCGGCCCAGCGGTTGGCCGGCGTCGGCCCCGAGGCGGCGATCCCTCCGCCGCGTACTTCTCCAGCGATCTGAACAAATACATCTTCGATCAGATTTCCGGAGCCTACCAATGAAACTGCTTATCACTGCGATCGCGCTGGCGTTCGCTGCTCCCGCGCTTGCGCAGAACGCGCCGGCGGATACGCATGCCGGCCACGGGCAACATGCCGCACAGCCGACAATCCCAGCGCAGGACATCTGCACGGCCGAGCATGCGGCCATGGGGCACTGCAAGCCGAACCAGGGCGGTCCCGCCGCACCGGGTGGCCAGCAGGACAGCCAGCACCATGACAGCGACTGCTGCAAGAAGGACGCCAACGGCAAGATGGCGTGCTGCGAGAAGGCACGCGCCGCGAACAAGGACTGCTGCGACGAGGACGGAAATGCGCCTGCGCGCACTCCGGCCGATCACTCGGATCACTGACTTGGCCGGGAGGCGCTTCGCGGCGCCTCCCGGTTCCATGCAGCGGACAGCACCAACGGCCTACAAGCGTCGGCCGAAAAGGAAACCGAGATGAACCAGCCTATTCAAAGGCGGGCGCTGCTTCGCGCGGGCGCGCTCGGCGCCGTCGGCGCCAGCCTCGCACCCTGGATGCCCGCATGGGCGCAGCCGGTGTCAGCCGGCATCGCCGAGCCGCTACCGACCGTGTCGGGCGAGGACATACGGCTTCGCGTCGCGCATCAGACCATGACTATCGATGGCAGGATCTCGCATGCGATCGGCGTCAACGGCACGGTGCCGGCGCCGCTGATCCGCCTCCGCGAGGGCCAGAACGTTCGCCTGCACGTGGCCAACGAACTGGACGAGGAGACGTCGATCCACTGGCACGGCCTCATCCTGCCTTTCCAGATGGACGGGGTGCCAGGAGTCTCTTTTCCCGGGATCAAGGCGCGCAGCACCTTCACCTATGAGTTCCCGATCGTGCAGTCCGGCACCTACTGGTATCACAGCCATTCCGGCCTACAGGAGCAGATGGGCCATTACGGCCCTATCGTCATCGATCCGGCCGGCGTCGATCCCGTGTCGTTCGACCGCGAGCACGTGGTCGTCCTTTCCGATCATAGCCGGCTCCACCCGCACGAGATCTTCCTCAAGCTCAAGCAGCAGGCGGGATATTTCAACCGTCAGCGGCAGTCCTTCGCCGGGCTGCTGAAAGGAGAGGACCAGCCTCTGAAGGAGCGGCTGATGTGGGGCAAGATGCAGATGGACCCCACGGACGTGTCGGATGTGACCGCATCCACCTACACCTATCTCGTCAACGGACATGGTCCCCGGGATAACTGGACCGCCTTGTTCCGCCCGGGTGAACGGGTGCGCCTTCGCATCATCAATGCCTCAGCCATGACGACTTTCAACGTCCGCGTGCCGGGCCTGCCGCTGACGATCGTGCAGGCGGATGGCCTCAACGTCCGCCCCGTGCAGGTCGACGAGTTCCAGATCGGCGTCGCCGAGACCTACGATGCCATCGTCACACCACCCGACGAGCGCGCCTACGCTCTCGTGGGCGAGAGCATCGACCGTTCTGGCCTGGCGCGGATGACGCTCGCGCCGCGAGCAGGCATGGCCGCCGAGGCGCCGCCGCTTCGCAAGCGGCCGCTCGCCACCATGAAGGACATGGGGATGGCCGGCATGGACCATTCACAGACGGGCCATGCCGGTGCCACGGGCGAGGCCAGGGCGGATATGGACCACGGCATGCGAGACTTCGCGAACGCCCCCGGCGTCAAGAGGAATCCTGGCGTGCAGACGATCTCGCCGATGCCGGTCGACCGGACGGGAGAGCCCGGGCAGGGGCTCGCGGATGTCGGTCACCGAGTGCTGACCTACCGCGATCTCGTTGCCCTCGATCGCAACCCCGATCTGCGCGCGCCATCGCGCGAACTGGAAATCCATCTCACCGGCAACATGGAAAGGTACATGTGGGCGTTCGATGGCGAGAAGCTGTCGGAAGTGAAGGAGCCGATCCCGTTCCGTACCGGGGAGCGTGTGCGGGTGACGCTGGTGAACGACACGATGATGGGCCATCCGATCCATCTCCACGGCCATTTCTTCGAACTCGTGACCGGACACGGCGCCCACAGCCCGCGCAAGCACACGGTCCTGGTGCAGCCCGGAGGCAAGGTCAGCTGGGACGTTACCGCCGCGGAGGGCGACTGGGCTTTCCACTGCCATCTGCTCTACCACATGCATGCGGGCATGATGCAGATCGTCCAGGTCCGCTCCGGCGTGGGAGACGCAGCGTGAAAGCGCTCCTCCTCGCTGGCCTCGTCTCGCTCGTCCTCGCCAGACCGGCGGCCGCACAGCATTCCGGGCACGATATGCGGCAGGCCCCGGCGCAGCCGGATTCGCACGCCGGCCATGACACGCCGCCAGCCGAAGGCCAGGCCGACCCGCATGCCGGCCATGACATGACGTCCATGCCGATCGGCGGCGAAGCGAAAGTCGGCACCGATCTTCCAGCGGGGAACGTCCCGGCACCTGCAGCTCGACCTGGGCTGGCGGCCGCCGGCTACTGGGGCGCCGAGGCGATGGCAGCAGCCGATCGCGACCTGCGGCGGGAACATGGCGGCATGACCTACCGCCAGGTCGTGCTCAACATCGCCGAATATCAGGTTCGACAGGGGGGGAACGGCTACCGCTGGGACGGCGAGTTCTGGATCGGCGGCGACATCAGCCGCTTCACCCTGAAGAGCGAAGGCGAAGGCACGTTCGGCGCACAATTCGAAAAGGCCGAGATCCAGGCGCTCTATAGCCGGGCGCTCGATCCATATTGGAACCTTCAAGCCGGCATTCGGCACGATATCAGGCCAAAGCCATCGCGAACCTATGCCACGATCGGCGTCGAGGGCCTCGCGCCCTACTGGTTCGAGGTCGAGAGCGCGCTGTTCCTGTCCGACAAGGGGGAGCTCCTGGCCCGCGCGGAGGCTTACTACGACCAGCGGATCACCCAGGATTTCGTGCTGCAGCCACGTATCGAGGCGAACTTCTCCGCGCAGGACGTGCCGGCGATCGGCATCGGCGCCGGGCTCAGCGACCTCGAAATAGGACTGCGGCTGCGTTACGAGCGGAAGCGCGAGTTCGCACCCTATGTCGGGGTGTCATGGGAACGCCAGTTCGGCCACACGGCGCGCTTCAGCCGTGTCCGCGGGGAGGGAACGGGCGGCTTCAGCCTCGTTGCAGGTGTCCGGACGTGGTTCTAGGCGCAACCATCACCGCTGGCGACGATGACTTCGATATTCAGGGGAGTATCGCCAGCGGCGACCGCAAGTAGGCGGTCGACATTCGGATGCGCGCCCGGGCGGTTGCGCGCATCCGCCGTGTGCTCGACGAACACGGCCAAGCCGTGTTCGGCCGCTTGCGCGTCCAGGGCGCCAAAGCACTGCTTCAGATATTGGTAGACGGCCAGCGAGCCTTGCTTGCCCGGCTGATTTTCGATGCTGGCGACTACAGCTCCTTCTCTATCGACGAGGTCGATGCGGTGCACGCCATCGACGGGCGGCAATTGCCGAAGATTGTCCTCGAACGTCGCGCCTGGTTGAATCATCGCCCGCATTTCTCGAATTCCTGAGTGAATCGCGCGGACCTGTAACGCCTTCTTCGGATCTTCGCCATGAGGTGTGAAGCCGCCTTCGCTCACCGACTGAACGGACGGCGAGACTCAGGCGACCAAACCCGCGTGTGGAACGACTGAGACTGCAAACGGAAGCCGCCTGTCGGGTTTCCGACCCATCAGCGATGAAGGCAATGCTTGGTATATCGGGGCTGCAGCGGCTCAGATGTGCGCGGATTGAAGGACTTTCTCCGCCTTGTTCCGTTGGATTGCGCATTCGTGGGCAAAGAAATCGAGAAGGGTCCGAACCGAAGGCAGCAGCCCTCGCCGCGACGGAAACACCGCGTGCACGATCCCGGCTGGCGGTCGCCAATCCGGAAGCACATGAACCAGGCGCCCATCCTGGATGGCCGGCCAGATCAGCAAGGTCGGGAGTTGGACGATCCCCAGCCCTTCGACCGCGGCCGCGAACAACGTCGCCATATCGTCGGTCACGATACGTGGTGCGTGTGGAACGCTCGCCTTTTGACCATCGGCGTTTTCGAGTTCCCAGCGATAGTCGGCCCGCGCCGGACCGAGGTCGAGGCTGGGGAAGCCGTGCAATTCCAAAGGCGACTTCACGAGACCGGAGATCAGTCCTGGGCTTGCCACCAGGCATTGCTGGCTCTCGTCGAGCTTCCGCATCACGAGGCCCGTATCATCGAGCGGCGGAAAGCGGACACGGATCGCCAGATCGAAACCCTCGGCGATCACGTCAACCGGCCGATTCAAGCTCTTGAGGTGCACCTCGACGGACGGATTTGCCTTCACGAAGCGGGCGATGAGCCCACTGAACTGGAATTGCAGGAGGCCAACCGGGCAAGCCATGCGGATCACTCCGCGCGGTTCCGCCCGAAGCTCGGCGATTGCTTGCTCGGCAGCTTCCGCCTCGACCAGCATCGCGGCGCAATGGCGATAGAATTCCTGACCAACCTCGGTAACGGAGAAGCGGCGCGAAGAGCGGTTCAGCAGGCGAACACCGAGCCGCTCCTCCAGCGCCACAATCCGCCTGCTGAGCTTCGACTTCTGAAGTCCTGTCGCACGAGCGGCCGGCGCGAAGCCGCCATGATCGACGATCTGGACGAAATAATAGAGGTCGTTGAGGTCTTTCATCGTTCCCTGGATAGGACGCTGCGTCCGAGATCACAATCTTTCGAACCCAGCGGTGCGGGAGCATGTTCCCTGGAAGTCAGGAGCGACCCGTCCGGAGTCGCGCCGGAGGAGACAGGCAATGAGCAAGACAATTCTCGGCCGCTATGGCAACGAGCGGGGCCATTGGGTGGGCGATGGCTTCCCCGTCCGCTCGCTATTGTCCTACAATTCGCTGGGCGAGCATATCAGCCCTTTCCTGCTGCTCGACTATGCCGGGCCGCATTATTTCACGCCGACGGCCGAGAGACGCGGCGTGGGCCAGCATCCCCATCGCGGGTTCGAAACCGTCACCATCGTCTATGATGGCGAGGTCGAGCACAGGGATTCCACCGGCAATGGCGGGGTCATTGGCCCGGGTGATGTCCAGTGGATGACTGCTGCCGGCGGCATCCTCCACGAAGAATATCATTCGCCGGCATTCGCGAAGACCGGCGGCCCGTTCAAGATGGTGCAATTGTGGGTCAACCTGCCCGCAAAGGACAAGATGGCGCCTGGCGGCTATCAGGCCATCACCAATGCCGAGATCCCGGTGGTCGAACTTCCGGACGGTGCCGGGGTGGCGCGTGTGATTGCCGGTCGCCTGGGCGATGCCAAGGGTCCCGCGAAAACCTTCACGCCGATCAATGTATGGGATCTGCGGCTGGTCCGCGACGCCGACATCACACTGTCACTGCCCGAAGGACATACCGCGATGCTGGTGGTTCTCGGCGGACATCTGACCGTCGAGGACAACCAGGAAATCGGAGAAGCGGAAATGCTGATGCTCAGTCGTGACGGTAGCGAAGTCCGCCTGCGTGCCGATGGCGACACTATCGCCCTCGTCCTGACCGGCGAGCCGATCGACGAACCGATCGTCGGCTATGGCCCGTTCGTGATGAATACCGAGGCGGAAATTCGTCAGGCCATCACCGACTTCGGCAGCGGACGCTTCGGCCAGATGATAAATGCGTGACCCCCGCAGGAGGGACCGGCGGAAGCCCCTCGCCGGTCTCTCCTTTCACATGTGGGGCACATGCCAGAGGAGACGTTTCAATGACCAGTGAACCCCGGCGCGATCCGATTTCCGATCACCTGCTGACCCCGGAAAATTCGGCGTTCATCATCATCGACTATCAGCCGATCCAGGTCTCTTCGATCCGCTCCATCGACAAGCAGGAACTGGTGTTCAACATCACCAGCACCTGCAAGGCTGCAGTCAACTACAACCTGCCGATCATCCATTCGACGGTGAACGTCCAGAGCGGCCGCAACCGGCCTCCGATCCCGGAAGTCCAGGAAGTGCTCGGTCATCTGCCGACCTATGACCGCACCACGATCAACAGTTGGGAAGACGTCGAATTTCGCAGCGCCGTCTATGCCACCGGCAGGCGCAAGCTCATCATGACCGCACTATGGACAGAAGCCTGTCTCGCCTTTCCCGCGCTCGACGCGCTGGCCGAAGGTTTCGATGTCTACGTCGTCGCGGACGCGGTTGGAGGGACTTCGGTCGCTGCTCACGAAGCGGCGCTGCGGCGCATCGAGCAGGCGGGCGGCAAGCTCATCAGCAAGACGCAGCTCTACTGCGAACTCCAGCGCGACTGGTCGCGCGAGGCGACCGTTCCCGGCTTCATGCATGTCTTCCAGAACGCCGACGGTTCCAATCCCGAAAAGGATTTCGAGAAGTAGGAGAGGAAAGTTGATCGAACCGAAGCCTGAAATCACCATCACCATGGAGGATGGCGATCGGCATGGCCGCTATGTCGGCAAAGTCGCGGGGATCGATGCCGAGGCGGAGATCACCTTCACCCATCGCGGGCCAGAATTGATCAGTGCTGATCATACGGGTGCCCCCGAAGCACTGAAAGGCACCGGCGTTGCCGCAGCACTAGTGGATTTCCTCGTCGCCGATGCTCGGGAGCGCGGGTTCAAGATCATCCCCATCTGTCCTTATGTCCGCGCGCGATACGAGAAACATCCCGAGTGGCGGGATGTGATGACCGTCGGGCCAGGAGAGAAACCGCGGCTTCCCACGAGCTCCCAGACATGATGCGCCTGCTTGGCATTTCGGGCAGCTTGCGGGCGGAATCCTTCAATACCGCCCTGCTTCGCAACGCGGCTCAATCGCTGCCCCAGGGCGTATCGCTCGACATCGCCACCTTGCATGGCATCCCGCTCTACAATGCGGACGATGAAGCGGCGAACGGTCTGCCCGATGCGGTCGTCGATCTGAAAACGGCGATTGCGGCGGCCGACGGGGTGATCCTGGCGACGCCTGAATACAACAACGGCATTCCCGGCGTGTTCAAGAACGCGATCGATTGGACCTCCCGCCCGCCAAACGACATCGCGCGCGTGTTCGGCGGACGTCCGTTCGCAATCCTGGGCGCATCGCCGGGCGGGTTCGGCACGCTGCTGGCACAGAACGACTGGTTGCCCGTGTTGCGGACGCTAGGGGCGAGCCTGTGGACCGGCGGCCGGATGCTGGTCTCTCGTGCATCCGGAGTATTCGACGAGAATGGCATGATTGGCGAGCCCGCGATCCGCGACCAACTCCAGGCGTTTCTTGCCGGCTACGCCGCCTTTATTGGACAAAGGGATAGCTGAACCGATGGCGCAAAAGACCATAGCGAACGTTTCCGATGCCCAAGGCAGCCCTCTCGCCGTCGCCATCGAGGTGTCCGGCCATCATGTCTTCGGGGATGAACCTGAAGCCAAAGGGGGAAAGAATCTCGGTCCGAACCCGTATGACCTTCTCACGGCGGCTCTGGGCGAATGCACTGCCATGACAATCCGCTGGTATGCGATGCGTGAAGGCTGGCCGCTCGAACACGTCCAGGTTCAGGTTCGCCATGGCAAGAAGATGGAGGCAGGCTCGGAGCAGATGATCGACGAATTCTACAAGACAATCTCGATCGTCGCGCCCGCTTTGCCGGAGGAGCATCGCCGGAAGCTCTTCGAAGTCGCGGAAAAATGCCCTATTCACAGGACCTTGACGGGCGTTATCAAGATCACGACGGAATTCGA
Source organism: uncultured Erythrobacteraceae bacterium (assembly GCA_946482075.1). The sequence continues at coordinate 15,600 of CAMLQG010000035.1, read as the reverse complement.
ACGATAGCCGGGCGGAAGCGCAGCGACACCATATCGTTTTACCGCAAAATTGCGCTGACGGAGCCCGGCCCCCTCTCGACTCTCGAAATGGTGCTCAATTGGCTGCGAGATCATGCTCTTTCAGCGCAGCGTCGAGCATCTCGCGAGTATGAAAATACTCGTCGACGAAGACCATGTTGATCGACGCAGGGTCCAATAGCCGCGTCTGCTCGGCAGCCATCTGCGCTCCCACATCCGGAACGGAGCAAATATCCTGGAAGCTCTCGAAATCGCGTTCGGTCCAGAACCAGATCTCGTTCATGACATCGAAGTCGGGCTTGGGCGGCGCAATGGTGATATGCCCCTGATTGACCAGCACGTCCTGCTGCACGTAGTTTCGGACATAGCCTGCGAAGATGGGCGCCCCGCCGCGCTGCATCAGCTTCGTCACGAGCGGAGCCAGAGTGCTTTCATAATCCTGGATGAAATCCTTCAGGGGTATGCCCGGATCGCGCCGGCGGGCGAAGCCCAGCATCTTGAGCGCGGGTGCGCCCACATGGCCGGCCGGCCGCGCCGCCAACAGTTCCGCGGGCGTTTCCCGCTCTTCCACGCCGAAGATCGTCATGCGCGAACGATCGAACAACGCTTCCTCGTCCCTGGCGATCTTTCCCCCGACGATGGGGTCGGCCAGTGCCTTCGCGGTAAGCTCCGCCTGCGCGGCGTCGCGCGCCTTCGTTATCATCACGACATCGAAGGGAGGTCGGGAAGTGCTGGTTTCGAGGTGCGCATAGGTGATCGGCGACGTGTCGCGGATGAAGTTCCTGCGGTAGTCGTCCTGCCACGGGCACAACCGGATCGCGAATTGCGCATGGCCGTATTCGGGGCTTTCATAGCGATCTATGAACGCTTCCCGATCCATGCCGGGCCGCTTGGTGAACAAACCCACGGTCTTGATCATAGCTTATCTCCCATATCCGCGCCCGGTCACATGCCGAGCGCTGCAGCGACACGCTTTAGAACCACGATATGTTCGCTTGCCGTCCTACACCCGAGGAACAGCGTCTCGAACGACACGGCCCGCGCACCCGCATCGCGCCAGATCGCGACATCCTCGGCAGCATGCTCGGGCGTGCGTTCCTGGCTTTCGATCGTGCCGACACCCGGCCGCGAACCGATGAAGATGATGTTCTCGACACCGACATCCTCCCGCCTGCGGCCGGCCGCCTCGGCTCGCGAGCCAATGAATTCGATGGTCCGCTCGGCGTTGGCGGCATCGCCATAGCCGAACCAGCCATCACCGATCCGTGCGGCACGATCGAGAGCCGCTTCGGCCGCCCCGCCGATCCAGAGGGGGATGGGGCGCTGGACCGGCAGCGGCTTGAGCCCCGCATCGGTGATCTTGTGATATTCGGTGTCCAGCGTCAGGGTCGGCTCCGTCCACAACCGACGGAGCACCGCGATCTGATCTTCCATGAGCTTGGCGCGGGTACGGAAATCGACACCCAGCGCTTCATATTCCACCGGATTCCACCCGATCGATACACCGAGCCGCAGGCGTCCGCCGCAAAGCACGTCGGCCGAGGCGGCTTGCTTCGCGAACAACACGGTCTGCCGCTGCGGCAGGATGAATATCCCGGAAACCAGTTCGATCCGCTCGGTCACGCCCGCCAGAAAGCTGAACAGCGTGAAGGGCTCGAAGAAGGCATCGTCGGAATCGTATGGCCCATACCAGTCCGGCCGGGTCGCGCGGCTGGCGCCCAGCACATGATCATAGGCGACGAGATGGTCGAAACCGAGGCCTTCGACCGCCTGCACGAAATCGCGGATGGCGATGGGATCTTCTTCGATTTCGAATTGCGGAAAGACCACGCCCACTTGAAACGGCTTCATGTTCAACTCCCAATCCTTGGAAATCCCGCCTCGCCGCCAGCTCGGCGCAGGCGAAATCCCTGTTAAATCCCGCGGCCGACCATGTGCCCCTCACGAATAGCCATCTCGAGGAAGCGCGGCGCCTTGGCGTCGCCGATCACTTCGACTTCAGCCACCTTCCCGCGCAATTCCTCGACGAGCGACCGGTTTGCGTGATTGACCGAGACGAACGCGAAAAGATCGTTGGGCACGTCGATGGAGGAACCGCCGTAGATGGGCTCGATCCGCGCATGGCCGTCGACAAGCGCAGTGACGCGGCTCATGACGTGGAGATGGAAGCGCCCCGCCCGGTTCATCCGCATCATCGCTTCTTCGGTTTCGTTGTTCCAAACCGTGAGATGGGCGAACTGATAGTGGCGAGTCACGAAATGGACGTCCGCGCCCAGAGTGGTGAAATGCTCCGCCACGCCGATCGCTTCCCAGTGCCCCAGATCGTCGACGACGATCGCGGTCTGACCATCGAGCGGTCCAGTGACCCCCAGTGCCTCTTCGCTCGTCAAGACCGGGGAAGCGGCGAAGTTCTCGATCCGGGAGCCGGGGTGAGAGAAGACGACACCGTCTTGCCGCGGGTAGGAACCGGTCGCGATGATCACCACGTCGGGCCTCTCGGCCAGGATATCCGCTGCCTCGACATAGGTATTCATGCGGACATCGACGCCGAGTTCATAGACTTCGGCTTCCTGCCAATAGATGATGTCCCGGATACCCTGTCGGCTGGGGCATTTGGCCGCCAGGTTCATCGCCCCGCCGACATCGCGCGCCGCTTCGAACAAGACGACCTGATGGCCGCGCAACGCCGCCAGTCTCGACGCCTCGAGACCGGCAGGGCCGGCACCGACGACGAGGACTTTCTTCTTCTTCGCTGCCTTGTCGAGCAGATCTTCGGATAGCGTCCCTTCCCTCCCCACCGCAGGATTGACGGCACAGCTCATGCTCCCCTGGAGAAACACGCCGGCGACGCAGCCCTGATTGCAGCCGATGCACGGTCGGACGCGCTCGGTCTGTCCGGCGAGAGTCTTCGTGACGAGCTGCGGATCGGCGATCATCGCACGGGTGAAGCCGACCATGTGGATCGGCGTATCCTTCAGGACCTGTTCCGCCTCTTCGAGCGTGCGAAACCGGCCGATAGCCATGTTCACCACCTTGGAGCTCTGCGCGATCGGCACGCTGGTCTCCAGCTCGTATCCCGCCGGCTCGTGCATCCCGGCCCAGATCCGCGGCATGGTGTAATAGCTGCCCTGCGAGAGATTGATGAAGTGCACCAGGTTTTCCTGCTGCAGGCGGTCGATCACCTGCTGGTTTTCCAGCACGTTCACGCCATTTTCGACAAGGTCGGGCGAGAGGCGGACGCCCACGGCGAAATCCTCGCCGACAGCAGCTTTGACGGCTCGCATGACTTCCAGCAGGAAACGCATGCGATTGTCGAAGCTGCCGCCATATTCATCCTCGCGCTTGTTGGCGTTCGGCGAGAGGAATTGCTGCGGCAGATAGCCATGCGATGCATGCACTTCGACGCCCTGCAGGCCGACATCCTTGCAGAATTTCGCGGATTTCGCATAGGCCTCCACGATCTCGTCGATCATCCATTTCGTCATCGGAATGGGTGGCATCCCATTCAGAACGCTGGGAATATCCGATGCCCCCCAGGGGACGATGTCGGCATATTGCGGCAAGCCGTCCATGGGGATCGGCAGGAAGTTGTGGCCGCCATGCCAGAGCTGCTGGAACAGGGTCATCCCGTGCGGCTCGATCGCCTTGATCAGCTTGTGATAGCCGTCCTCCAATCTCGGATCCCAAAGGCGGAGTCGAGAATTGGTCGTCGGATGGATGGAGAAGACTTCCAGAAAGGAAAGCCCCACTTCATTCCTGGCGCGCTCCAGGTGATAGTTGATCAGCGTGTCGGTCGGCGCCCCGTCGCCGAACCAGGTGCCATGGGCACTGCGGAAAATACGGTTCTTCACGCGGACCGGGCCGATATCGATCGGCTCGAAAATCTTGGCGAGCGCCATTCTCAATCTCCCCTGGTGAATTCGATTTGAAGCTATTCGACGAGAGGACAATCGCCTCCGGCCACGGCCAGAACCTCGGCTGGCGTGACATGCTCTTCCACCAGGAACATCCGGAAACGCGGCCGATCGAAAAGCGCTTCCTCGTCCTTTGCCAACTGTTCACCGATCGCGGGTTGCGAGACCAGTTCGAGGAAGCGCTCGTAATCCTCCGCCGTCCAGAACCATAGCGCGGTCATGACATCGAAGTCCGGGCTGGGCGGCTCGAACTCCACATGCGGCAGATCGAACAGCGGCCCCGGAATGGGATAGGAACGCTTGTAGTCCGCGATGAGCGGCGCTCCATTCCTTCGCAGGAGTTTCAAAGCCAGCGGCGCGTGCCCTTCCTCGTACCGCTGGATAAACCTCTCGCGCGAGATTCCGGGCAGCTTGCTACCGAGTATGATGGCCTTGACCGCAGGCCGCTCTGGCCCGCCTGCGGGGCGGGGAGCAAGCTCACCGCGGGGGCTGGCGCGCTCGTCGACATTGATCATCGTGATCTTCTCACGGATCATGAAATCGGCCTCGTCGCGCGTGATCTGCTCGCCGACATCGGTCTCCGCGAGAGTCCGAACGAAAAGATCGACCTGTCGCTGGTTGGGATACCAGAACTCGGAAATATCGATGAAGTCCGGGCCGGAAACATTCGATCGGAGATGCGGCACTTCAACAGCGCCATCCGGGATGAGATAGTTCCGGCGGTAGTCGCAGAACGTGCCCGGCGGCAGTATCCGCAGCGCCAAGGGGGCATGCCCTTGCTCGTACCGGTCGATAAACGCCTGCCGCCCCATGCCCGGCTTGGAACTCACCAGAGCGATATGCTTGATCATGGCCTTCTCCGATATGCCATTATCATGGCGATCCCGATCCTAACCCCGGCATCACGGCATACCGTCGATATAGCGCACCGGCATTTACGGGTGCGCGCAGTCCCTGAGCGCAAGGCATTGCCAAGCTTGCGGCCGCCGGATCAACTCCAGCCGGCACCATAACATCCGCGGAGAAGAGCATGGGACGTTTGAATGGCAAGGTCGCCATCGTGACCGGCAGCGCCAGGGGCATCGGGGAAGCGACAGCGCGCCTGTTCGCGGCCGAAGGCGCACGCGTACTGGTCGCGGATTGCCTGGGCGACGAAGTCCGCGCCGTCGCATCGGGCATTGGCTCTTCGGCGATCCCGTTCGAACTCGACATCTCGGTGGAAAGCGCCTGGAAAGCCGCCGTGCGATCGGTGGTCGAGCGATGGGGCACGATCGACATCCTGGTCAACAATGCAGCGATCGCGCTCTACAAGCCGATGCTGGAAACGAACGAAACCGAATTTGCCCGCGTGCTGAACGTCAACGTGACCGGTACTTTTCTGGGAATGCGGTCGGTGATCCCCGTCATGAAAGAGGCCGGGAGAGGCTCGATCGTCAATATCTCGTCGCTCAACGGGATGCGCGGAACGATCGGAATGATCGCCTATGACGCCAGCAAATGGGCGATCCGCGGCATGACCAAGACCGTCTCGCTCGAAGTCGCCGCGCATGGGATCCGCTGCAACAGCATCCATCCCGGCATCATCGAAACGCCCATGCTAATCCCCGATGACAGCATCAGCACGAAAACGATGGCAGTCGGTTTCGGAGTGCCCTGCGGCCGTGTCGGGCTTCCGTCCGAGATCGCCCACGCCAGCCTGTTCCTTGCCAGCGATGATGCATCCTATGTGAGCGGAGCGGAGCTTTCGGTGGATGGCGCATGGGGCGCCGGCATCGGGACCAATGCGCAACAGATCATCGAGGAAAACTGAAGCTTGTAAGAGACAGCCGGGACAGCGGAGATCACTCCCCTGCCCCGGCCCCCGGACGGATTGATCAGAAGCGGAAGGTCGCCTGCACTGCCACTTCGCGCGGACGCGACCCATAAGCGTAGATCTCGTTCTTGCCGGGAACGAATGCGCCCGACTTGTCCTGAACGAAACCGATGATCCGCTTGTTGGTCAGGTTGCGCCCGATCAAGGCCAGTTCCCAGGTGTCGTCCTCGCTGCCGATGCGGGCTGCAGCGTTCAGCAGCGCATAGCTGTTCTGCTTGCTGTTGGGCGCCAGCTGTTCCGATGCGAAGTAGGAACTGCTGTAGCGAACGCTGCCGTCGAAGCCGAACTTGAGCGAATTGCCGACTTCCGTTTCATACGACACGCCGAACGTCGCATTCCACTTCGGTGCGCGGTGGAGCCGGCGACCGGAGAGATCCTGCACGTCGCACAGGCCGTCAAGCCCGTCCCCCGGGAGATCGAATGCGTTCGGTCCCGCCAACTGGTTGGCATAGCAGGACGCGTCGGTGAATTTCTTGTACTTCACGCTGTTGTAGGACAGCGCGCCGTTGAGGGTGAGCCCGTCCATGACGCGATAGGAAGCGGAAAGCTCGATACCCTTCTGGTCTGCGTCGGCCGCGTTCTGCACACGGTAGGAAACCGCGACCGGATCGTAGGATGTAAGCTGCAATCCGCTGAAGCGATAGAAATAGACGGTTGCTTCGAACCGCAGGCGACGATCGAGCAGCTGGGCCTTGTAGCCGATTTCGCCGCCCTTCGCCTTCTCCGGATTGAAGATGACGCTGGATGACGTATCGGCCAGGCTCAGGATCGCAGGCTGTGCGATGCCGCCCGACTTGTAGCCCGTCTTCGCGGCGGCATAGAGCGTGCTGTCCGGCGTCGGGTGCCAGGTGATCGTCGCTTCGGGCGACCAGTTGTCTTCCTTGATCCGGCTGGTCAGGCCCACCCCTTCCGGCAGCAGGAAGCCCCCGGTCGCGGACGGAGGCGTGAAGTTCGGATCATAGTGCTGGTGGACGTAGTTGAACTGGCCCTGGAGAACGCGCTTCTTCGTTTTCGTGTAGCGAACGCCACCGGCCAGTTCGACCTGGGGAGAGATGTCGAACCGCGCCTGTGCGAAGGCCGACCAGACCTTGCCCTTGTCATAGGCCTCGCCAAAGGCGGCCTGATAGCTTCCAGTATCCGGATCGGGACCGGCGTTGAACAGGAAAAGATTGGTCGTCTTCGTGTTCCTGGTGTCTTCGTAATAGGCACCCACGGTGAAGTTGAAGGGCCCGTCGAACTGGCTGATGAAGCGCGCTTCCTGCGAGAAGCCTTTGAAATCTTCATCGATGCCGCCGTGCCAATCCGCATATTCCATGCCGGAATAATTGCCGCGCAGGCCGAACTTGTGCTTCGTGTAGCCGGTATTCGCCTGGATCGTGACCCTGCCCAGATCGAGCGTCTGCTGCCAGGTGAGCAGCATCGAGTTCATCTCGGAATAGGGCTCGCCATTGAAGAAACGGCGATCGCCATAGGGCGATTTCGCATATTCCGGCGGCAGCGACGTCTGCGAGGTCTGACCGTTCAGCTTGCAGTCGCTGGTCTGGTCAGGGAAGCCGAAATTGGTCGGCACGCCATCGCAGATGGGTTCGGCGACGGAGGTGCCGCTGACATCGCTATAACCCAGGAACATCGCTTTCATGACGGACGTGTAAGCGCTCGACGGAGACCATTTCAGAGTGATGCGGCCGCCCTTGTTCTCCGAACCCGGGCCCCAGCGCCAGGTCGCGCCCGGCAAGCCGATCGTGTTGCCGGGCACCGGATTGAACGGATCAACCGCGAAAGGCAGTGCGTTGTTGCGCACCCAGCCGCGCAGCTTGCTGTAGCGGCCGGCGACACGGACACCCAGCGTCTCCGTGATCGGAATACTCACCGCCGCTTCGACATAACGTTCACGCGCTTCGAATTCGTAGCCGCCTCGAACATAGCCGGAGAGATCCCCGGTCGGATTGGCCGTCTGGATGGAAACTACGCCGGCCGACGCGTTGCGGCCGAAGAACAGGGCCTGCGGCCCCTTGAGGATGGCGACCTGCTCCAGATCGAACATGCCGGCATAGGAGGTGCGCGGACGCGCGATCTGAGTACCGTCGATGGCAAGCGAAACCGAAGGATCGACACCGGTCGTATCCGCAGTGGTGCCGATGCCGCGGATCAGGAACGCGCCGCCCGCACCTGCGCCGCCGGGATAGATTTCGAGTTCCGGCGCCATCTGCGCAATCTTGGAAAGATCGCTGGCCGCGAACTTGGCGAGCTGCGCTTCGCCCATCGCGGTGACGGCGACAGGAACCTCCAGAAGCGTCTCGCCTTGCGAACGCGCCGTGACGACGATTTCGTCCGCGCCTGTCCCGCCATCCGCGGAGCTGGATCTAACGCCTTGGGCAAGAGCCGGGGAAACGGCGGCGATTGCAGCCACCAGCGCCGTAGAACCGACACTTCTGCGAAGACCCTTGATGGAATTTATCCGTGCCATTTGTATCTACCTCCCCGATTGCGTGGCATTGCACATAATGCTGAATTTGAAGAGAAAATCTGTGCATGGTGGGCCGGTTCGATCCCGCGCCGCCAGTGTCGAGCGGCTATCACCTGCGTCGATCTGGCTGGGCCACTGCGCGCAACGAAAATTGCGGGGAAGCGCAGAAACGCGGAAGTAGCATCCGTTTGCCCACAGACTGTGACATACACACCACATCGGTCTTCCAACGGAAAGTTCCGGCGTTAGGGTGGGACGCGATATGCGCGCCAGCGATATCAATCGTGCACATGGTCGATCCAACACGATCGAAACCGTGCTATCTCCGATAATAGACCAATATGAGTTGAACATATTTTGTTCACTGTTGAACAATTGATCTTATGAAAAGAGCAACATTCAACATGGGAATATCGGAATCGGCATCCTCAGAGCAGGAATTTGGAGAGATTTTTGCTCGGGATTATTACGAAGCGGAATCCTATGCGCTTGACCTGAGTCCGAAAAATCGCTCATTCCATCTATCCACCGCCAGCTCCGGCGCGGTTCCCGTCGCCCGCTTTACGGGCTGCCCTCTCGGCGTGCGGCGAACCTGGCGGCATATCCGCAACGGCCCGAGCAATCTTTACGTGATCTGGTTTCCTCTCCAGGGCAGCCTGCGTGTCACGCAGGATGAAGCCAACGGCACGCCCGTCTCGGTGCAGGAGATGGTCATCACCTACGGCGACCGGCCCTTCCATATCAAGGCGCTCAATGGCCTGGCCGGCGAAAACTGCAGCCAGCTTCACATCATTGTTCCCAAACACATGATGCGCACATTCCTGCCGGAAATCGACCGCCTGTGTGCGAAACCCTTCCCGGCCGACCAGGGCACCGCGCGCGTGGTCCGGGATACTTTTCTCAACCTCGCGCAGGAAGCGTCCGCCTTGAGCGCGCAGGTGGCCAACAACTTGACCCTCACCCTTCTCGAAACGCTGTTCAGCTACATCAGGCAGCATGCCGCGGATGATCTGAAAAGAGGCGCACAGCACGCCCAGTGCGAAAAGATCCTCGCATTCATACGGGAGAACATGTCCGTCCAGGGCCTTTTGGTCGAGCATGTCGCAAATGGCTGCAATATGTCCCGGCGATACATTCATTATACTCTGAAGAACCACAATCTGACGTTCAGCCATACTCTCCGGAAAATTCGGCTCAACCAGGCGCATGAATGGCTGACGGACGTATCCTTCGCACATTTCAATGTCATTGATATCGCCTATATGGTGGGCTTCAAAAGCGCCTCCCATTTCAGCAAATCTTATCACTCACAATTTGGCATTCCGCCAAAATTAGCTCGTGCGAAGTCGATACAAGCGAGATAGTTTGAGCATGGCGAGAAGTCATCAATGCTCAGACGGTTACGATCCCTTCGGCGAGCCCTATCGCTGTTCCCAAATGTTCGAAGACCGGTTGCTCCAGCCATCGGATCGCTGAGGCCAGAGGCCTTTCCGAAATAGCTGAAAATGGGGTGGCATCCTCCGGCCAGGACTCTACACGGACACAAATCCATCCCATGGAAATCAAGCCAGATGCCCTCTCTCGCGCCGCATAGACACCAAGTGCGAACAGACGAGCGCGCCTATACTGCCTTTTCAACCAGCGGATTCAACTTTCGGTTCATACGTTTTTCTCTTCTCTGGCTGTGTCTTCAATAAAAGGTGTAGGGGCGGCAAAAGAAACCAAGATCGGGAGGCGGCTTCATGTCACTCTTCACTTTCAGCGATGATGCCCTCTCGCGCTTGCCGCTCACCGACCCTGCGGCGTTCCTCCAACGCAATATTCCGGCCCCGGAACCACTGCGCCCTTTTGTCGCGACCTTCCACGAGTTCCGCTGCGATGAGCGATACGTGGTCGATATGCATCCCTCTTATGCAAGCCATCTTCTGATCGTTCTGCAAGGCGATGGCTTCTTCGCCTTTCCAGCGGGCCATCGTGATCCTCTTCCCGCGATCGGCTTGCTCGCACCGTGCTCCTGCGCCACCCGCTATTTTGTCGAAGGGGGGTTTCTGACCGTGGGAGCAGCGCTGACTCCCCTCGGCTGGGCGGCTCTCACCGGTCTGGATGCCCATGATGACGGGAACCGGGTTTTTCCCGCAGCCGATCATTTGGGATCCGCCGCCACCGGCGACCTCGCGCGGGAAGCAAGCATCGCCTGGTGGGAGGAAGAGTGTACCGCAGAGGTCATTGTTGAAATGCTGGCCGGGTTCATTCAGCCCAGACTGCGCAATTTGCCGCCTGCACATATGCGGTTCGTATCCCGTATGCGGGACTGGCTGTCCAAAGGACAGGGTTGGGATCTCGCCACTCTCCCGCAAGAGATCGGGTATTCGGAGCGCCAGATCCAGCGGCTTTCCAAGCGCTATTTCGGGCTTCCGCCGCAGATGCTCTTGAGAAAGACCAGAGCACTCAAGGCCGCTGTCGTGCTCTCCGATCCCAACGCTTCGGACACGCAGCTCTCTCGCGTCGCGGACTATTATTACGACCAATCACACATGATCCGGGAAATCCGGCATTTTGTCGGACGCACCCCCGGCGCCCTGCGCGACTTGCGGAGTACCGTATTGAACAGACGTCTGAGCTTGTAATGGCAGGGAGGCTGACGCTCTGGCGGCGGATCGGTCCCGGCGCCGAGAAATTAGCTGCCTCCGTTCGTCGAGGCGCAGGATCGGCCAGTCAGCCAGAAATGGAGCGAGGCCCAGAAGAGCAAGACGCTGATGATGATCAGGGCATGCGTCAGCCCGGATGCTCCCGCTTCACGGCACGTTTCGATCAGCGCGCTTGCCTTGCCTTGCGTGCACAGCGCGCCGAACTGATCCGTGGACCCCGGAAAGGCATGGAGGGTAAGCATATCGCTCAGCGCCCCGATCAGCGGCGGGCCGAGACCCATGCCGACTAGATTGATGACGAGATAGAAGATGGCGGCTGCGGTCGCCCGGCTACGGGCCGACGAGAGAGCATGCACCAATGCGAAAGTAGGCCCGATATAACCGTAGATCAGCATCGTCCCCAGAAAGATGCACAGGATCGACCCCATCCCGTCCGGGATCACGAAGCCCGCCACCAGTAGCGGCCCGGCAAGAAAGACCGATATGGCGGGCACGAAACCCAGATAGCTGCGGTCCCGCGCCGAAAGCCTGTCGCCCCAATAGCCACCGGCCAAGGTCCCCAACGCAGCTGCGACGCCGTTGACGAGCCCGGCGAGCAAGCCGACCTCGCCCATGTCGAACCCGTGCCGGCGGATGAGATAGGGCGGTAGGAACGATGCGACGCCATAGCCTACGAGGACGACGATCGATGCGCCCGCCACCGCGTGCCGAAATGATCGCAGCATCAGCAACTGGCGCAGAACAGCCATGAAGGCCGGTGGGGTCTCCTCACCGGCAGCGGTTTCGAAAGTGCCGCGGCGGATGTCGGGGACGAGGAACCATACCGCCAGTGCGAGGACGAACCCTGGCGGGCCCAGCATCAGGAACACATGCCGCCAGTCCCAGACTTCCGCCATCCAGCCGACCAGCGCTGCGCCGAGAAACGCACCGGCGGGCGCTCCCAGCGAATAGAGGGCGATGGCACGGCCCCGCTTTTCGGCCGGAAAGATATCCGCGATAAGCGAATGCGCGACGGGATTGCCGCCGGCTTCGCCCACGCCGACGCCCATCCGCGCCAGGAACATCTGAAAGAAGCCGGCCGCCGCGCCGCAGGCCATCGTCATCCCGGACCATACGATCAGGCAGGTGGAGAGGATGATACGACGATCGAAGCGTTCGGCCAGGCGTGCGATCGGTATGCCCGTGGCGGCATAGAGCAAGGCGAAGGCCGGGCCGCTCATCAGCCCCAGATGCCAATCGGTCAGGTCGAGATCGTATTTGAGCTGTTCCTGCAGGATACCGAGCGCCGTCCGGTCGACATAGCTCACCGTGTAGCTCAGCAGGAGCAAGGAGAGGACCAGCCGGGCGCTCCTCTCCGGAGACCCGAGGCCGGTTTCCGCATCGCCGGGAACGGCTTCACCATCCATCGAACAGCTGTTCCCGGCTCGGTGAGCGCAATCAGCGGCTCAGAAGGCCGCCGAAATTGATCGTCGCGCGCAGCATGATCTCGCGCCCTCGCGACGGCACCGCCGAAACATCCGCATGGATGCCCGCCGGAGTGCCGGTGCCGCTACCGGTGAACGTCACGTCATTGGCGCGCGTGATGTAATATTCGTTGGTGAGGTTGCGGCCGATCAGGTCGAGCTTCCAGCCATCATCGGCGGCCGCCAGCGTGATCCCGGCATCGACCAGCCAGTAGCCGGTCTGGAGGCTCGCGGGCTGGTCCGACGGATTGGCGAAGAACTTGCTGGTGTAAGCCGCATTGCCGTTGAAGCCGAGCTTGAGCCCGTCGGTGATCGGAAACTGGTAGTCGAACCCACCGCTTGCGACGATTTCCGGCGCACGGACAAGCGGCCGTCCTTCGAGATCCTGCGCGCGGAACACGCCCAGCGCATTGGGATTGAGATTGCAGCCTTCAGCGGGCCTCTGCCCGGCATAGCACGGCGCGGTATAGACCTGATATCGCGCGCGGTTGTAGGCCAGCGCACCGGTGAGGACGAGCCCGTCGGCCGGGGTCTGCCAGCGGAAATCGAATTCCGCGCCTTCGATCTTTGCCTTGCCCGCATTGGTCACCACCTGGGTGATGCCGACCTGCGACTGAACCTGCAGGCCGGTGACGCGGTAGCTGTAAGCGGCAATGTTCAGACGCAGCTTCCGGTCGAACAGCGCTGCTTTCGCACCGATCTCGCCGCCTTTGATATATTGCGGGGCATAGGAACGGTCCGCGGTGAGATCGACCGCGCTGACGTTGAACCCGCCCGAAAGGAAACCCTCCTTGTAGGCGCCGAAGAAGGTCAGATCGTCGTCGGGCCGATAGGTCAGCGTCACTTCCGGCGAGACGTCCTCGAAGCTGCGCCGCGGCACGAGCGTTTTGACGGGCAGGTAGAACACCTCGCCCGAAAGCTTCTTCTTTTCATACGAATAGCGTGCACCCGCCGAAAGCTCGAGCTGCGGGGTGATGTCGAACATCACTTGCGCAAAGCCGGATAGCGCTGTGCCTTTCTGGGTCGCGGCGTTGTTGTAGTTCGCGACCACCACGGGGGTCGTCGCGTTCATCGCGGCGATGAACACGTCATACAGTTTGGTGTATTGATAATAGCCGCCGACGAGGAAGTTGAACGGGCCGTCGAAATCGCTCGCGAGTCTGAGTTCCTGGGAAAATTCCTTGTCCTTGAACTCCTGATAGTTCGCCAGCAGGCGCTCCGGGACCATGCTGCCGTTCAGCGTGTCGCGATATTTGGTGCTCGAATAGTAGTAGCCTGTGGTCGACGTCAGCTTGAGCACGTCCGAGAGGCTGTAGTTCATTTCCAGGCTGGTCAGCCATTGGCGCTGCTTGAGGAACGGCACGCCATCGCCGTAGCGCGGATCGATCACCGTGAACTTGGGCCCGAGGTCCGGCCTGACCACGTTGTTGTCCGGGCGGCAATCCTCTTGTGGAGAAAGCTGGGCGGTCCCGAGCGGACAATCCACCAGTTGCTGGTTCTGCGCCGGTCCCTCGGTCTTGAGTTGGTTATAGCTGACCTTGAGCCGCGCGTCGAAATCGCTCGACGGCTCGAATTTCAGCGTAAGCCGGCCCGCGAACTCCCGATCATGCGGAACGCTGCGCCGGTCAGGTCCGTAAAGGGCGCTTTCCGGCGCGGTGTTGCGCGAATAGCCCTTCATGGTCGTGCCGAAAAAAGCGAGGCGCGCGCCCAGCGTATCGGTCAACGGGCCCGAGATGTAGCCGTCGCCCCGGATTTCATGCGCCTTGAAGCCATAGCCAAGCGAGGCCCGGCTTTCAAAACTGCTGGTGGGATCGGCAGTCTGGATATCCACGACGCCGGCCGGACTGTTCTTGCCGAAGAACAGCGCTTGCGGCCCCTTGTAGACTGCGATCTGCGCCAGATCCATCTGCGCCATCCGCTGCACCGTGGCGCGCGCGATCTGGATGCCGTCGATCGAGAAGGACACCGCCTGATCGGCAAACGGGTTGGATTCGCTGCTGCCGATGCCGCGCAGGGAGATGCTGCCGCCCTGGACGCTCTGGGAGTTGCCGATCACGAGCTGCGGCACGAGTTGGGCGACTTCATTGAAGCTGACAACGGCCCGCTTCTGCAGATCCCCCGAAGTGACGGCGGACAGAACGACCGGCGTGCTGATCGGGTTTTCCTCGCGGCGCCGAGCACTGACGACGATCTCCGCCTCTTCCACGCGCGGGGCGGAGCCGGCCGACGCCTCTTCTTCCGAGGGCTGCGCCATGCGGGCGGAACGCCTGGCGGAGATCTTCACCGGCTTCGGGCGCGATCGGAGTGCAACTGTGGACGAACTGACCCATTCCGTCGTCACCGGCGCATCGCCCACGAGACGGCGCAGCGCTTCCCTGGCGGTGAATTCGCCATTCACGGCATTGCCTTGCAGGCCCTTCAGGTCTTCCGACTTGGCGACGACCTGGACTTTCGCCTGCTCGCTGAACTTCAGCACCGATGATGCCAGCGAACCGCTCGGTATGCTGAATCTCGTTTCGTTCCTGGTGCCGGCAAAGGCGGGCGTCGCCATCGCCGCGGTGGAGCTGATGCCGGCCAGCGCCAGGATCGAAGCGCAGCAAAGGCTGCGGACGCGGCAGGAATGCAGAATAGAGTTGGCTTCGAACATGCCCCAGACACCTCCCATGTATGTTCTATGGTCTAAACGATGCCCGCAGCTCTTTTGGGAACGGCATTGTCAGATTTTTGAAAGATCTAGTCCGTTCCGCGAACGGAACTCCGATTGACGATCACCATGTCAGGACGAATGCTGACCTTGATGTCGCCCAGGTGCTGAAGTCCCGTCAGCCATTGTTCGATATCCCCGGGCGTAAGATTGACGACACCGGTGAAGCGCATCTCGTCGAGCCCGGCGGAATCCAGCACGATCGGTTTGCGATAATATCGCCGCAGATCGCTCACGATCGTCGCCAGCGGGGTATCGTTGTATCGATAGCTGCCCCCGCGCCAGGCAACAGCCGCATCGCCATCCACGCTGCGAACATCGGACAGTCCGCCGCGCCGGCTGATCTCCACTTGCGAATTGGGACGCAGGATGGCGACGGGTCCGTCATCGCGCTGGCTGGTCTCCACTTTCACCAGCCCCCTGAGCAGAGTGACCGTGGTCGCATCCCCGGTCCGGTGCACGTTGAACGCCGTGCCGAGAGCAGTCACTTCACCATCATCCGTTTCCACGATA
>CAMLQG010000034.1 GCA_946482075.1 uncultured Erythrobacteraceae bacterium | reverse complement strand
CCGAGTGGGAAATTCTGTCTCATCAACGGTGGGACGCCAATCCGAATGTTCGCCTGGCCGAGAGCGATTACCCGATTGACGTGTCCGAGTGCGACGTCGGGACTTTGATGTATAATGGGGTCGGCGGCTCAACGGTCCAGTGGGCGGCGCTTTGGCATCGATTGACGCCCTCCGACTTCCGGGTGCGGACACTGGACGGAGTGGGAGCCGACTGGCCCCTGACTTATGAGGAACTCGCTCCGTTCTACGATCGCGTGGAGGCGGATCTCGGAGTTTCGGGCCTGGATGGCGATCCCGCCAATCCGCTGCACGCGCCCTATCCACTCCCGCCCTTTCCCATGGGCAAAGGGGCCCGCAAGGTCGCGGAGGGCTTCAACAGGCTCGGCTGGCATTGGTGGCCGGGCAGCAACGCGATCCCCACGAGGCCCTATAAGGGCCGTAATGCATGCGTGCGGCGCGGAACCTGCATGATCGGTTGCGCGGATGGAGCGAAAGCTTCCACCAATCTGACGCATTGGCCGGAAGCGATCGCGAACGGCGCCCAGCTCATTACCGGTGCCCGTGTGGCCGAGATTACCGTCGATGAAACCGGCCTTGCCTCTGGCGCGGTCTATTTCGACCGCGGAGGAGACGCCACGCGGGTTCGGGCAAAGCTGGTAATCCTTTGCGCCAACGGCATAGGGACGCCACGACTTCTCCAGATGTCGCGTTCGCAGCGCTTCCCGGACGGGCTGGCCAATTCGAGCGGATTGGTCGGGCGTGGGCTGATGTTGCATCCGACCGGCTCTGTCATCGGCACGTTCGGCGATGCGCTGGAAAGTTGGGCCGGTCCTCAAGGGCAGCTCCTCTACAGCATGGAGTTCTACAATACGGATCGCTCGCGCGGATTCGTGCGCGGAAGCAAGTGGAGCCTGCTTTCTCATGGCGGGCCGTTGATGACCGCCATGGGTGCCGGCTACGGCGCCGGGCATCATGCCGCGCATGCGGCCAGTTTCGGCAGGACGCTTATCCTCGCGATCTTCGGCGAGGACCTGCCAGACGATGACAATCGCGTGGTGCTGGATGAGAGCCTGACGGACTCGAACGATCTCCCGGCGCCCAGGATCGTCTATCGGGTGCCCGAGAATACGATGAGGATGCTCGAGTTCAATGCGGATCGCGCCGCCGAGGCGCTTTTCGCCGCGGGCGCGGCCGACGTCCTTCGTATTCCGATGAACCCGCAGGCAAGCGGCGCCCATCTCACGGGGACTGCGCGCATGGGCGGCGATCCGGAGAGATCGGTCGTGGACGGCTTCGGACGATGTCACGACGTGCCCAATCTCTATATCTGTGACGGCAGCACCTTCCCCACCTGCGGCGCAGTCAATCCGACTGCGACGATCTTCGCTCTGGCGTTGCGTTGCGCCGAGAACATCATTGCCGGACGGCGCGATCTGAGGATCGCGGCATGAGCGGGCGGATCGGCGAGCAGGATCGCACTCGTTTTCTCGCGCTGGTCGACGTGATGCTGCCGGGCGATGGGCGAGCTCCTTCAGGCAACGCCGTGGGGGTCGCCGAAACGGGCCTGGATCGCGTGCTCGATCTGCGGCCGGATCTCCTGCCGGATCTGCTCGCCGCCTTGCGATATGAGCGGGATAGCGATCCGGCGGAGGCAGTGAGACAGCTTGCACAGGGGGATGGCGACGAATGGCTGGCGCTGCGCGTGGTGGCATTCGGAGCCTATTACAACAGCCCGCAGCTGCAGGAACTTCTCGGTTATGCCGGCCAGCCCAGCAATCCGGTCGAGCTTGCAGACGTGCCGGACTGCATCGGCAGCGGTCTTCTGGCGCCCGTCCTCGCGCGTTCCCCGATGTGGAGGCCGGCTTGACGGGCGAACTCATCCGGCCGCGCTTTTCCGGCGCCGTTCCTTCTTGAAAGCTACACTCGGACCAGGAAGAAAATCATGTATCTCATCGCTACTCTCGAACTCAAATACGGTAAATACGCCGATTTCGTCGATCTGATGCCGATCATCGAAAAGGCGATGAACAAATGCGGATGCAAACTCATCCATGCGATGGCCCCCGTTACCGGCAGATTGTTCAATGCCATCCACATATGGGAAATACCCAATATCGAAGTCTTGGAAGCGATCGGCGTGGATGAGAGCTTTCTTGCCATTCTTCCTGCGCTCAATGACATCGTCGATCAGGAGACGATGGTGTTCACCCAGGATGCGCCCTACGCGCCGAAAGCATCCCATTAAACTCGCGGTTCGAACTTTCGGGAGAGGACAGGTTGATGGAAACTTTTGACGTCGTCGTCGTCGGCTCGGGCTCCGCGGGCATGATGGCGGCCACTCGCGCCGCGGATCTTGGCCTCTCCGTTCTGGTCGTCGAGAAGGCATCCAAATTCGGCGGGACCTCGGCGACATCGGGCGGGGGGATCTGGATTCCCAATCACGGCCTTGGCGAGATCGAGGACAGCCGCGAGAATGTCATGCACTATCTCGACCAGGTCTTGGATGCTTCCGTTCGGCGCGATCGGCTCGAGATGTATGTCGATAAGGGGCCGGAAGTGCTCCGTTATCTCAATGATATCGGTGTCGAATTCTACGCCGTTCCCGAATATCCGGACTACTTTTCCCGCACCGACGGCGCCGTCGCCGGGCGCGTTCTCCTCACCCGGGAAATGGACGGCGGGGAAATCGGGGAGGACGTGCACACGATGCGCGAGCAGTTCCCCAGGTTCAAGCTCTTCAACCGCTATGCGTTCGATATCGATCAGGGATTCAAGTTCTCATACCGCGCTCCGGGCTGGCAGATCGTTTTCCTGAAGATGGTCCTCAAATATTGGACCGACTTCGCCTGGCGCAGGAAGACGCCGCGCGATCGCCGGTTGACCATGGGGGGCGCATTGATCGGCGGCCTGTTTCGCGAGGCGAAGAAGCGCGGTGTCGAGGTCAGGCTGGATACCGGTCTCGAAACGCTGATCCGCGACACCGGCGGCGTGACCGGTGTCGAGGTGAGCAGGTTCGGCCGGAAATACAGCATTTCCGCGCGCCACGGGGTGGTCATCGCGGCGGGGGGCTTCGAATGGAACCAGCCCATGCGAGACAAGTATTTCGAATTCAGCGGCAGCACGCGCTGGAGCAGCACGCCCGAGGAAGGCAACAAGGGAACCGCGACACTGGCGGCTCAGGCGATTGGCGCGTCGACCGAACATATGGCCCATGCCTGGTGGGCGCCGACCATGAGCATGCCGATACCGGGCGTATCCAACATGGACATGACGCATCAGGCCATTTTCGACGTCGGCCGGCCCCACAGCGTCTGCGTCAACCAGAATGGCGATCGATTTGTCGATGAGAGCTGCAGTTACGACCAGTTCGGACTGGCCATGATCGAGGACCACCGGAAGACCGGCGCCAATCTGCCGTGCTGGATCATCTTCGATGTCCGCCATCGCAACAAATATACCTGTGGCGGCTTCCTGCCCACTTCGCTGATGCCGGACAGGAAAATCCCGCGCGATTGGTGGGATCACTATATCTTCAAGGCCGATACGATCGATGCGCTCGCCCGAAGGATCGGGCTGGATCCCGATGCTCTTTCCAAAACGGTCGGCAAGATGAACGAATACGCCCGAACCGGCGTGGACCCGGAATTCGGCCGGGGAGACAATATCTACGATCAGTATTTCGGCGATCCTTCGGTAGCGCCCAATCCCTGCCTCGGTTCGATCGACACCGCCCCCTTCTACGCCGTCCCGATCTATCTGGGTGATCTCGGCACCAAGGGCGGCCTGAAGGCGGATGCGAACGCCCGGGTGCTGGACGAGCAGGGCGATCCGATCGCGGGGCTTTACGCCGCGGGGAATGCATCGGGCTCGCCATTCGGGAACTGCTATCCGGGTTCCGGAGCGACCATCGGCCCGGCACTGGTCTTCGGCTATCTTGCAGCATCCGACATCGCGGCGCGGGCGGCCGGACGGAACTGGTAAGGCTTGCCGGTCGAGCGTTTCGCATTGAATGCCGCATGCGGGCAAGCTCGCCTTGACAAAGATGGTGATGTTGTACCTTCTTATCGACCGAACGGTCGTTCTAGATAGGCCATGAACTCGGTTGCGATGAGTTGAGGCGGGAAGTGGATCGATGAAGGCTCTTGTGCTGGGCGCTACCGGATATGTCGGAGGAGCAGTGGCCGGCGCGCTTCAGAAGCGAAATTTCGATGTGTCCGGCACTTTCCGCAGCGGGGATGGACGAGACCGCCTGATGCGATGCGGAATCGCCGCCGTCGAGGCCGACATAACCGATTTCGACTGCCTGCCTTCGGTGCTTCCGGGCTACGATGTGGTCGTATTTGCGACCATGCTTCCCTTCGAGGTCGAAGCCGACGCCGTTGCCTCCGCCATCGATTGCCTGAGAGGGAGCGGTTCGCATCTTATCTTCACGTCCGGAACGGGAGTGCTTTCTCTGGAAAGCCGCGAGGGAGAGTGGTCCGAATTCACATCCGCGGAGGACGATCCCTTTCCCTATCCCGCCAGCCATAATCGAAGCGTCCGCCTGCAAACGGAGGAACTGGTCCGTTCCGCATCGGGCTCCGGCCTGCACACCGCTGTGGTGAGGCCGCCTCTCATCTACGGGAAGGGCGGGAGTATCCATGTCCCGCTGCTGTTCCGGGCGGCGCGGGCTCTGGGGAAAGTGCCCTATCTCGGGCGCGGCCTGAACCTCTATTCGAATGTCCACATCTCCGATCTGGCAGAGCTTTATTGCCGGGTTATCGAGCGCGGCATTTCCGGGGCGCTCTATCATGCGGTTGGCGGGGAAGCCAATTTCCGCAGCATCGCGGAAGCCGTCGCCGGCGTCATGCGATGTCGCGCGGCGAGTTTCACCTATGACGAATTATGCGATCATTGGGGCCAGTCATTCGTCGACATCGCCATTTCCGTGAACAGCCGCGCGGTCGCGAAGCGGGCGCGGGAAGAACTGGGCTGGAAGCCGGTCGAGATCGATCTGATCGAGGATATTCGATCTGGTTCCTACCGCGAGGCCTATCTTGCCTCCGACGATTTCGGGCCGACCGCCACGGGATGGTCGAACCAGGCCTGAACGCTCTGCAGGAACGATTTCGAAGGGGATGACCTATGAAGGTGCTAGCTTTCTTCTGTCGCAAGGACGGTATGAGCCATGCGCAATTTCGCGATTATTACGAGAATAATCACGTGGCGCTGATCCAAAGCCTGACCACCGTGCCGTTCGGATACCGCCGCAGCTACTTCCTGCATGATGACGAACTCAACACCTTCACCATGCCGTTCGAGTTCGATGTCGTGACGGAAATAGAATTCTCGAACCGCGCGGCGTTCGAGGAATTTCGCGCCCAGATATTTGCGCCGGGCGCCGGAGAGCGATTGATCGCGGACGAACTGGAATTCATGGACCGCAGCCGGCAATGCATCATGGTCGTGGATGAGCGTGTCACGACGGTGCTCGATGCGTGATCCGGCTCCGCCCGTGCGCAGTGGCTTCAGCCTCACCAGAACCGAAAGGATGGCGCAGCGAAAGCAGCGCCTATTCCAGGCCGGGGTGACGATCGTCGGCAGCGAAGGCTACGCGAACGCCGCGGTCTGGCGCATTACCGAACTGGCGGAAGTGGCGCAGGGAACATTCTACAATTATTTTGCGAGCCGGCAGGAACTCCTCGATCAATTGCTGCCGCGTCTGGGGATGGAGATGCTTCAGTTCATTCGCGAGAGAGTTCGAGGCGTGGAACAGCCTCTCGCTCTGGAAACGGCGAGATTCCAGGCCTTCCTGGACTTCATTGGCCAGACGCCGCATTTCATACGCATTCTTCACGAGGCCCGGCTGTTCGCGCCTGCCGGCTATGAGAAACATATGCGCGACGTAGCGGCCGATTTCCTGCGCACGTTGAGGGATCGCAATCCGGTCTTCTCGCCGGAAGAACTGGAAATCGTGGCAAAAATTCTGGCGGGCGCCTGGAACTATCTAAGCTATAGCTTGATACAGGGCGGCGACACGCGGCACGCCGGTGGAGCTTTGCTTTCCGCCTATCGCAAGTTCATCAGCTCCGGAATCTCCGCGCGCGCCCCTGTGCCGCTTTCAGCTCAGCAGTCTTCGGCCTGAAGCGAGCTTCGTCACGCCGGGCCTAGAACTGATAGCGCGCCGCCACGCCGTAGGTCCGCGGATCTCCGGGATAGTTGTTCAGGAACCCTGCGGCGGCCAGATCCGTGACTCTGACGACATATTTCCTGTTCGTCAGGTTCTTGCCCCAGGCCGACAGCTCGATGCCGGATTCCAGGCGCAATGTCAGCCTGCCGTTCAGCAGCCCGTAGGATTCCCCGATATTGGCCGGATCCTGCGGTGGGGTAAGCGCGTAGGCGATCCTGCTGCGCCAGGAATAATCGGCGTTGAGCTCGATCTCCCCGAAGCTCGTCGGAAGCGAATAGAATGCCCCGAACCCGTAAGTGACCTTGGGCGTGTAGGGGAATCTCGAATCCTTCGAGATGCCGACGGCGGTCGGTTCGATCCGGGTGTATTTCGCGTCGATCACGCCCAGGTTCGCGCTCAATCGCAGGCGATCGAGGCTGAGCGTGGTCTCCACTTCCACGCCGTTGATGCGCGCCCGCCCGGCATTGTCGATGACCAGCGTGGAGCCGCCCAGCCCGTCGGGCTGGGCAGTGGTGAACTGGATGTTGCTGAACTTCGACTGGAAGACCGCGGCGTTGAAGCGGAGTATCCGGGCGACGTCCGCCTTCACGCCCAATTCGTAGGAATCGACGCGTTCCGGCCCGAAGGGTGAAAGCGCGCGGGCGGCATTCGCCCGCGAATTGAAGCCGCCGGCGCGGAACCCGCGGCTGAACTTGCCATAGAGCAGGATGTCGTCCGTCGGCTTGAAGTTCAGGCCGAGCGTGAAGGGAACATAGTCGTATTTCGCCTTGGGCGGCGTGACAGCGCAGGTCGGCAATACGCCGCCGGCGGCCAGACAGCTGATGAGATCTTCCGGATCGGGCCCGGCCACCCGGTTGCGCCAGGTGATCGCGCGCGTATCCTTGACGTAGCGAGCGCCGGCCACGGCGCTGAACTGGCCGGAGAGATGGAATTCGAGCTGGCCGAAGACCGAGGCCGATTTGTTCTTGAACGAGCCATCCGTGATCGACCAGTTGGGATTGATCGGATAGCCGAAATGCTGCTCGACCTTGTCGACGGCGGATTCCTCGAAATAATAGGCGCCTACGATCCAGTCCAGCCGATCGTCGAACAGCTTGCCGTAGAACTGGATCTCCTGGCTGAACTGATCCTGGTCGATCTTGTTGGTCAGTTGCAGCAATTCGTAAGGCGTCCCGTCCTGGTCGAATTGCGGCAGGAAGCGGTGCATTTCGCGATAGGCGGTGATCGACTTGACGTTGACTGCGCCGATTTCGCCGGTGATCGTCGCGCCGAAACCCCAGTTTTCCGAGGTGTTCGGCCCATTCGTGGTATTCGCCACGCGCCGCGCGAAGCGGTCGACATAGTTGGATGCCGTGTCGGTTCCACTGGAAATCGTGCTCACGCGCGTATCGGCCGCGGGCAACGCCTTGAGCAGCGTGATCCAGGTCCCGTCATTCTTGGAATGGGTGTAGTCGCCAGTCACCAGCAGGTTCCAGGACGGCGAGAAATCCACGCTGAGCGCGCCGCGCAGATAGTCGATATTCTCCGCGTTGAGTTCCGCTCCGGTGATGGTGCTGCGGGCGAACCCGTCGCGCTCGCCGTGATGGCCGACGACCCGGAAAGCGATGCCTTCCGTGACGGGGAGATTGGCGACCGCGGTCACGTTCCAGGCGTTGTAATTGCCATAGCCGGCGGCGATCGATCCTTCGAACACATCCGTCGGGCGCTTCGTGGTGATATTGACCGCCCCGCCGATCGTGTTGCGGCCGAACAGCGTGCCCTGGGGGCCGCGCAGCACTTCGACCCTTTCGACATCGATAAAGTTGAGATTTCCGCCTGTCGTGCGGGCAATGTACACGCCGTCGAGATAGACGCCCACGGCGGGATCGATCGACGAGACATTGTCGTTGGTGGATTGCCCGCGCAAGGACAGCGCCATCGATGATCGGTCCCCCTGCGTGGTCATGTTCAACGTCGGGGTCGCGTTCTGGAGCCCCTGGACATCCACGATCTGCCGCTGCTCCAGCGCCTGGCTGGTCAGAGCGGTGACCGCGACCGGAACGTCCTGTAGTCGCTCTTCGCGGCGTGTGGCGGTGACGACGATTTCTTCCAATCCTCCTGCGGTCGCATTCGTGCCTGCCGGTGCGTCCTGTGCCTGAACCGGCGTGGCCGCGAGCGTCGAGGCGGCAAACGCGAGCATGGAACAGATGGGGCTGTATCCGATGATCTTCGACATTGTCAGGCTTCCCTCTCTCGTTCTTTGATTTTATCGATCGTGATCAATACCTTCGAATTCTCCGCTCTCGAGAGCGTCCATGATCTGGTCGCCGTATCTGTCCCTCGCGAAGCGCGCGAGATTCGGGCTTTTCCGCAGTTCGTTGCCGCCATCGACCGCGAAAGTCTGGCCAGTGATCCAGCTTGCCTCCGGTCCGGACAGGAAGCGTACCGCATGGCCGATATCCACGGGCTCTCCCGCACGGCCCAGGGGGATCTCCCGCAGCATCGTCTCCATGGTCGCACTGTCATCGAACATCGCGCTTCTGAGGCGGCTGCGCGTGAAGCCGGGGCGCACCGCGTTGACGCGGATTCCCGCTACCGAGAGCTCGTCGGCAGCTGCGCGGACGAAGCCTTCCAGCCCGGCCTTGGCGGTCGAATAGGCTGCCATCCAGGGGGGAGGGCGGGTGGCGACCACCGATGAGATGCATGTGATCGCTGCGCCCGCGCGCATCATCGGCACGCCATAGCGAATGGCGATGAAGGCCGAGATCACGTTCAGTTCCCAGTCCTGGCGGAAGGTCTCGACGTCGTGGAGCAGCAAGGGTCTGATCTGGCCTTGCCCGACGGTCGGAACGATGATGTCCAGTCGGTCATGCAGCGCGTAGGTCCGGGCAAGAGCGGACCGAACCGTCGAGACGTCGAGGCAATCGCCCGCGATCGTCACCACTTCGCTGCCCGGGCAAGCGCCCAGGAGCCGTTCGCGCGTTTCCGCCAGCGGTTGCGGTTGCCGCGCGACCAGCACGACGCTCGCACCATCCTGGAGGAGGCGGAGAGCGCAGCCTTCGGCGATGGCGCCGCTGCCCCCGGTGATGAAAGCGACCTGGCCTTCCAGGGCGTTGCAGCCTGCCATCGGAAGCGTGCCCTCGCTTACCAGCGCCGCCGGAGCTGCGCGCCGATGCGGCGCTTGACCAGCGCCTCGCGCCTCTCCTCCTCGCTCACCACCGGCGTGTCGGCGGGCAGATGGTTGCGGATGTCGGCCAGCTTCACGCGCTTCAGCGTGGGTAGCGGATTGGTCTCGCACTGGGTCCAGCGGCCCATGATCTGGCCTTCGGTGAAGCCGCCCGAATCGAGCCAGTTCGGCACGCCCGGATCGGTGGCGGACAGCACCGCGCGAAACTTCCCGTCGCTGTCGATCCGCGCCTGGTGCCCGTTGAGGCTGGCCTGGCGATAAACGAACTCGACCACGTTGAAATAGGGATCGTTGACCTGCACGTTCCAGTAGCGGCCCTCGGGAATCTCGGTCTCGACGATCAGCGCCTCGTCCTCGGCCATCTCGAAGCAGCACACCCAGTAATATTGCTGGACCAGGCCGATGCCCTCATAGGTGTAGAGTTCGAACCTGTTGATGCCGACGCGCTCCATCGTGCCGTTCTGCAATCCGTAGAACAGGCCGCACAGGCGTTCCGACAGGGTCAGAGCCTGCTTGAGCCGTTCATCGATTTCCGCAATCCCCATGCGGCGCTTCTGGAGCGGCGCATCGAGGCATTCGATCGCCATGCGCGTGTCGACCTCGTTGCCCCAGTCGTAGGACCGCATCCGCACGATCACATAGTCGACATCCTCCTGAATCCGGTGCCAGGTGCCCTGATAGCCCGGCTCCGGCTCGCTGGCCGACAGCAGGATCTCGAACCTGCCGTCCGGCCCGACCTCGATTTCATCGTCATTGAGGAAGCTCGAATGCTGCTGGCCGACTTCCTCGACCATCCCCATCATGCCCTTGCCGAACTGGAACATCAGCATGCGGATCGTGCCGCGGTCGCCCACGATGCGGTAGCGTTTCGTGCCGTCGAGCGGGACGTAGTAATAGACGTCGTCCGGATTGGGCTGGAGCAGGAACACCGAGTTCCACAGCGGCATGAACTCCGGATGCTCGGCGTTCGACTGGAAATACTGGAAATAGGCGTAGGAGATGTTCATCACCAGCTGGCGGTACAGATCCGCCCGGTAATGCTCGTCCTCCGGCTTCCACAACAGCTGCAGCAGGTCCGTCCCCGCCGGCTTCAGCAGATCAACATACGCCTCCCAGCTCTCAAGCTCGCCCGGCATCCAAACTCTCCCGCATTCCAACGCCGCGTTCGCGGCTTCGGAAGAGAGGATGGGGTGCGACGTCCTGGACGCACAATTCCCTAACTTAGGAAGTTTTCAGGGAAACTTACAAATACGCCACGCGAACGGTGCGGGGATCGGTGTTCGGCAGTCGAAGGCGGACTTTGCCTAATGGAGAATCAATCGGTCGCCGGCCTTCAACCGTGCGGCCATCCAGCCGTCCACGCAGGATGCGACGTCGTCCGAAAACGAGCTGTTGATGACTTCCGCCGTGGATGTGATGATCTGATGCTTCAACTCGTCATCATCCTGATGGTGAACCCAGTCGAACAGCGACGATGTGTTCGATTTCGACAGGAGATAGGCGATCCTGTGCGATTTCACGCCGCTTCGGATGGGATAGTCCGGCGATAGATTGCCGATTATATCGACCTTGAATTTCTGCCCTCTCTTCTGGAGGTCGAGAAGGAGAGGTTGCGATTGGTCATACGAGCATAAAATCCATTCCCGCATGAAATCTTTCATATACTCGGCGCACTGACAGAATTTCTCAACGATATCGAGAAAGACCGTCGGCGAAGAATTCTCCGATATCGATACGAAATGGACGTATCTATTGTATTCGTGGAGCGCGCTGAGAAGCAGTTCCTTCTTGTTCCCGAAATTGTAGTATATCGTCTGGATGCTTACGCCGCAGGTCTCCGCGACGCTTGCGATATTGAAGTGCCGATACCCGTCCTCGGACATCGCCCGCCGGGTGGCGGCCAGGATCAAGGCGCGCCGCGCCTGGCGCTGGCCGTCGAACCTGCCGCGTTTCTCGAACGCGAGCGGCGCATAGGGATCAACGTCGAGAACGGGCTTCATGATCAAAATCTATCTGACGCCAGACTTCAGAACAAGCCTTCAAGGGTTTCGCGGGATTGCCTGCTGCCGTCACTATCTGTCGATCGGGGACCGCACCTGGCTGCTGACGTGCCCGCGACTTGCGGTTATGGGCCGGTGATGCACGACCTCCGCCGCGAATCCGAAGAACCCTTGCAGGTGGCCGCCCTGTATCGCTTCGCCCGCTTTGGCGATTGCGCGCATCTGCGCGCGCCGCTCGAGCGGCTTTGCCGCGAGCAGGGCATTCGCGGTACGCTTCTGCTGGCTGGCGAGGGGATCAACGGGACCATCGCGGGCACGCCTGCCGGGATCGCGAGAGTGCTGGAGCATATCCGCGCGCTGCCGGATTGCGCGGAGCTGGACGTGAAGCTGTCGAGCGCTGCCGCCATGCCGTTCCACCGCATGAAAGTGCGGGTCAAGCGCGAGATCGTGACGATGGGCGAGCCCGACATCGATCCCCTGGCGAGCGTCGGCACCTATGTCGAACCGCAGGACTGGAACGCGCTGATCTCCGCGCCCGAAACGATCGTGATCGACACGCGCAACGACTATGAAGTGGCGGTGGGCACGTTCGAAGGCGCGATCGATCCGAAGACCGCCAGTTTCCGGGATTTCCCGGAATGGTTCCGGCGCGAACGCCAGCGGCTCATGGGCGCGGGCAAGCCGCCGAAAGTCGCGATGTTCTGCACCGGGGGCATTCGGTGCGAGAAGTCGACCGCGTTCCTCAAGCAGGAAGGGATCGAGGAGGTCTATCACCTCAAGGGCGGCATCCTGAAATATCTGGAGACGGTGCCCGAGGATCGCAGCCTCTGGCGCGGCGAGTGCTTCGTCTTCGATCAGCGGGTGGCGATCGGCCATGGCCTCGTGGAAGGCACGCACACGCTTTGCCACGCCTGCCGCCGCCCGGTCCGCGCGGAAGATCGGGCCTCGCCGCTCTACGAGGCGGGGGCAAGCTGCCCTGCGTGCCATTCCGAGCGGACGGAAGAGCAGCGCGCATCCTATCGCGAACGTCACCGCCAGGAAGCGCTCGCCGCGGCGGAGGGACGCGCGCATGTCGGCGCGGCGCGGAGCGGACGGACCGATGGCGGCACCGGCTGATCCTGTCCTCTACAGTTTCCGCCGCTGCCCTTACGCGATGCGGGCGCGGCTGGCGCTGGCGGCGAGCGGGACGCGCTGCGAACTGCGCGAGGTCAAGCTTTCGGCAAAGCCCGAAGCCATGCTCGCGGCATCGCCCAAGGGCACCGTGCCGGTCCTCGTGCTGCCGGATGGGAAAGTCATCGACGAGAGTATCGACATCATGCGCTGGGCGCTGGGGCGGCACGATCCCGAGGGCTGGCTGGCGCGCGACGATGCGGCGCTGATCGCGGCGAATGACGGCCCGTTCAAGCGAGACCTCGATCGCTACAAATATCCCGAGAAGCATGGTGCCGATCCACTAGTGCATCGGGAGCAGGGCCTGGCCTTCCTGCGCGAGCTCGACGCGCGCCTGGCCGGCGCGGGCCAGCTATGCGGGTCTGCGCGCGGGCTGGCCGACGCTGCCATCCTGCCTTTCGTGCGCCAGTTCGCGGCAGTGGACCGCGAATGGTTCGAGGGCCGGCCCTTGCCGGCGCTCAAGGCCTGGCTGGGCGGGCACCTCTCATCCGCGCTATTCGAGACGATCATGGTGCGGCCGGCGCCTTGGTCCTTGGGTGATCCCGCGATCGTCTTTCCGCCGCCACGAACCGGGTGACGGGTCGAGGACGGCAGGCTACAATCCCGAAACAACAGCGGAAATGGGGTAAGAGGCATGCCGGATTTTCGTTCCTACAGCGACCTGTCGTTCCGCGGCCGCCGTGCCCTCGTCCGCACGGCTTCCCTTGTCCTGCTCGCGGCTGCGGCTGTCGCGGGCTGGCCTGCACGGGCGGAGGATGGACCGACCGCAGCGGTGACCGTGACAGCGAAAGGCCATGCCGACCGGATGTGGCGGCTCGATTGCGGCGACATCGCCATGGGCGACATAGCGATGTTCTCGGACACGGCTCTCTATGACGGGCAGAAGCGCCAGCTCGTGGTGAGCTGCTACCTCATCAAGCATGGCGAGACCTACATGCTGTGGGATGCGGGTTTCCCGAGGATGCTGATGGAACAGAAGGCTGGAGCGGCGCCGCAGCCCTTTACGCTCAAGACCACGATCGCCGATCAGTTGGCGCGCATCGGGGTGAATCCGAGCCAGATCGCCTATGTCGGGATCAGCCATTATCATTTCGACCATGTCGGCCAGGCAGCGGATTTTCCGCAGGCGACGCTCCTGATCGGCAAGGGCGATCTCGATGCGCTGAAGGATGGCAGCCAGCCGATGGCCGCGGGCGATTTCCTGAAACCCTGGCTGAACGGGGCCAAGGCCGATCCGATCGCCGGCGATCGCGATCTCTTCGGCGATGGTTCGGTGGTCCTGGTCAATCTGCCAGGCCACACGCCCGGTCATCACGGGTTGATCGTCCGCCTGCCCAAGGCGGGGACCTTCCTGCTGTCGGGCGATCTCGCCCATTTCCACGAGCAGTTCGCCAATCGCGGCGTTCCGAGCTTCAACACGGACCGCGCCGACACGCTGTCCTCGATGGATCGCTTCCAGGAGATCGCAAAGAACATCGGCGCGACCGTGATCGTCCAGCACGATCCTCGCGATGTCGGCAAGCTGCCCGTGTTCCCGGCCGCGGCGGAGTAGCGCGAACGGGTTACAAGGCTAGATCACGCCTCGGCCGCCATCGCTTCGAGCGCTTCGCTGGTTTCGAGCCAGATCGCTTCGGCGGCTTCTATGCCGGCCTCGATCTCGGCCCGGCGTTTCATCAGCTGGGTCATGGAGAGGTCGGCGAACTCCTTGTCCGCTGATTCCGGGGCGAACATGGCAAGATCGATGGCGCTGCGGAGCTTCGTCAGCTTGTCCAGCTGCGCTTCGGCCGCCTGGCCGCGCTTGCGCAATTCGTTGCCGCGCTCGCGCAGGTCGGCAGCCAGCTTGCGCTGATCCTTCCTGCTGGCGCCCTTGTCGCGCGGCGCTTCGCCTTTGCCGCTCGCTGCCGAGCCGCCATCCTTGCCGAGCACGAAGGCGATATAATCCTCGACCGAGCCGTCATAATCCCTGGCGGTGCCGCTATCGACGAGCACCAGCCGGTCGGCCGTCATTTCCAGCATGTGTCGGTCGTGGCTGACGATGACCACCGCGCCGGAATAGTCGTTGAGCGCCTGGATCAGGGCCTCGCGCGCGTCGACGTCGAGGTGGTTGGTCGGTTCGTCGAGGATCAGCATGTGCGGCGCGTCGCGCGTGATCAGTGCCAGCGCCAGTCGCGCGCGCTCGCCGCCGGAAAGCTTGCCGACCTGGGTCGTGGCCTTGTCGCCTGCGAAACCGAACCGGCCGAGTTGCGCGCGCACCGCTGACGGTGTCGCGCCTTTCATCAGCGCGGTCATGTGCTGGAGGGGCGTTTCCAAGCGGTCGAGTTCTTCCACCTGATATTGGGTGAAATAGCCCACCCGCATGCGCCCGCTGGCGTTCATCGCCCCGTCCATCGGCTTGAGCTGCGCCGCCAGCAGGCGTGCCAGCGTGGTCTTGCCGTTTCCGTTGCGCCCCAGCAGGGCAATGCGATCGTCGGGATCGAGGCGCAAATTGAGGCGCTGCAGCACCGGCGTATCGCCATAGCCGACCGAAGCGAGATCGAGGGTGATCAGCGGCGGGCGCAGCTCGTCGGGATCGGGGAAGTCGAAGCTCAGCGAAGGATCGTCGATCAGCTCCGCGATCGGCTGGAGCTTGGCGAGGGCTTTCGCGCGCGATTGGGCTTGCTTGGCGGTGGAAGCCCGGGCTGAGTTGCGCGCGACATAGTCCTGCAGCCGCTCGCGTTCCGCCTGTTGCTTCGCCCGCGCCGATGCGATCTGCGCCTGCCGCTCCGCGCGCTGGCGTTCGAACGCGTCATAACCCCCCGGATAGAGCGTCAGCTTGCCCGCGGAGAGATGCAGGATGTGGTCCGCGACATTGTTGAGGAAGTCGCGCTCATGGCTGACTAGCAGGATGGTGGCGGGATAGGATTTGAGGAAATTCTCCAGCCAGAGCACGGCTTCGAGATCGAGATGGTTCGACGGCTCGTCGAGCAGCAGCAGGTCCGGCTGGGAGAACAGCAGGGCCGCCAGCGCCACGCGCATCCGCCAGCCGCCCGAGAAGCTTTCCAGCGGCTGGTGCTGGGCCGCTTCGTCGAAGCCGAGGCCGACGAGGATGCGCGACGCGCGCGACGGCGCCGAATAGGCGTCGATGGCGATGAGGCGATCATGGATCTCGGCGAGGCGGTGCGCGTCCTCGTTGGTCTCGCTCTCGGCGATCAGGGCGGCACGTTCGATATCGGCCGCAAGCACCGTCTCGAATGGAGAGGCGTCCCCGCCGGGCGCTTCCTGGGCGATGTAGCCGATCCGGCTGCCGCGTGGCATGTCGACCGAGCCGGCATCGGCTTCCAGCAGTCCGACGATCACCCGAATGAGCGTGGACTTGCCGGCGCCGTTCCGGCCGATGAGCCCGATGCGGGCCCGGGGCGGCAGCTTGGCGCTGGCATCGTCGATGATCGTGCGCCCGGCAAGGCGGACCGTTATTCCTGCGAGGTTGAGCATCGCGCGCGCTTAGCAGGCGCAGCATTGAACCGGAAGCGCCAAGACCGACGGATCGCGATAGCGGCGGCCGCGTGTCGCGATTGTTTCCGGCAGGGATACACAGATGTGCGAAACGAGCGGCTTCCAGCCGCAAGGATCGCTGCATATTCTGCGAGCTCGCTTTGCGGGCACAGCAGAACGGGAAGGCGGGAGAGATGAGTTTGGGCGTTCCGCCGCATGTCCCACCGGAACTGGTGGTCGATATCGACATCTTCGGGGTGCCGGGCGGCGAGGTCGATCCCGCCACCTGCTGGCGCATCTTCCAGAAGCCGGGCCGGCATCTGGCGTTCTCCCCCCGCAATGGCGGGCATTGGGTGGCCACCGCCGGGGAAGACCTGCCCCATCTCTATCGCGACTACGAACATCTCAGCAATTCGAAGATCGTCATTCCCGATCCGGGCAATGTGATGCTGCCGATACAGGCCGATCCGCCAAAGCACCGGGGCTTGCGCGCGGTGATCGATCCGTTCTTCACCAAGGAAGCGGTCGACCGGCGCGAGGACGAGATCCGCCAACTCACCATCGCTCTGATCGAAGGCCTCAAGCCGCGTGGCGAGTGCGAGTTCATCTCCGAATTCAGCCTGCGCCTGCCGCTGATTATCTTCATGAACATGGTCGGCCTTCCGGTAGAGGACCTGCCGTTGCTGCGCGAGCTGGTCGATACGTTCGCCTGCAACCCCGATATCAACGCCAAGATCGCTGCCAATGCGGAGATGGAAGCCTATCTCGATCGCGCGATCGACGAGCGGGTGGCGAACCCGCGCGATGACGGGATCACCCGCATGATCGGCGAGACGGTGGACGGCCGGCCGATCACGCTGGAAGAAGTGCGCGGAACCTGCCGGATGCTGCTGCAGGGTGGGCTGGACACGGTTTCGAACCATCTCGGCTTCGTCACGCTCCATCTGGCACGCCATCCGGAACAGCGCGAATATATCCGCGCTCATCCCTCGGAACTTCCGGCCATCGTCAACGAATTCCTGCGCCGCTTCCCGGTGGCCAACATGGCGCGGGAGATCGCCAAGGATTTCGACTACAAGGGCGTGCTGCTGAAGAAGGGCGACCGGATACTGTTGCCGGTGAGCCTCTACAATCTCGACGCCACTCGCTTTTCGGAGCCGGATACGGTCGATTTCCGACGGGCGGTGAAGCACATCACTTTCGGGTCCGGCCCGCATACCTGCTCGGACGCCTTGCTGGCGCGCAAGGAGATGACGATCTTCTTCCAGGAATGGCTGGCCCGCATCCCGGATTTCGAGGTGGACGAGGCAAATCCGCCGAAGATGATCGGCATGGCCGCCAATTCGATCTACAGCCTGAACCTCCGCTGGTAGGCCGCGTTGCGGCCGGGACGGTCAGGCAGCGCTCTTGCGGATGGCTTTCCTGGGCGTGCGGCCTTCGATCTCGGCGAGCTGTCGTTCCAGATCCTGGTCCAGACTGGCGAAGCATTCCTTGAGATAGGCCACGACCGCTCGGATATTGGGGGATACGAACCGGTCGGGGTGGTAGACGGCGCTTATCGACCAATGGCTCGTGCTTTCATAGTCCGGCAGGACCCGCACGAGCCGGCCCTCGCGCAGATCGTCGATCATCGCCCAGATCGGGCGCAGCGCGATGCCCAGCCCGGCAAGCGCGAAAGCGCCCGGCAATTCGCTCGAATTGGTGATGATGCGGGATTTGCCTTCATAGAGGAACAGCCCTTCCGGCCCCTTGAGCCGCCAGGGAAACGAGACCGGCGAAGCGACGATATCGTGATTGTAGAGATCCTGCGGAATGGCCGGCTGGCCGTTCTTCGCGACATAATCGGGCGAAGCGCAGAGAATGCGCCGATCGGGAGCCAGCTTCTCCACCGTGGCGCCTTTCCACGATGGCGGCGCGAAAGTGATCTCCACATCGATCCGGTTGGTGAGCAGGTCGATCGGCTGGTCCTCGACGATGAAGTTGATCCGCAGATCGGGGTTCTGTTCGAGGAACGGCGCGAAGAACCGCGCGATGAACTTCCGCGCGAGCGAACTGACGGTGCGCAGGCGCAGCTCGCCGATAAGCACGCCCCGCTTGGAGGAGATGCGCGCTTCCGCGTCATGGGCAGCGGCAACGATCGCGGAGACATCCTCGTAGAAGGACTGCCCTTCGCTGGTCAGCGAAAGGCTGCGAGTGGTCCGATGGAGAAGCTGCACGCCCAGCCGGTCCTCCAGCCGCGCGATCCGTTTCGACAGGATCGATCGGGACAGATTCATGCTGCGGGCCGCCGCCGCCATGCTGCCCTGCTGCACGATGGCGACGAACAGTTCGTATTCCGATCTGAGCATTGAAAATCCCGACGATTTTTAGCGCGTTTGGGAGGACAAGCAGCCTCCAACTTCCATGATTGTTTCTCATATGGAAACACGGCTGTGTCAACATAGACGCTTCTGCGTGGGTTTCCCGACAGTTAGGCGCGGTGACCGAAGCAGAGCCGTGAAGCCGGCCCTTCATGAGATCGGGGAGAGAGACCATGTTCAGGATGGTGGCCGGCAAGGGCGGTCTTTTCATCACAACGGCGCTCATCGCGCTTTCGATGCCGGGCGTGGCGATGGCGCAGGCCGACGCGCCGGCGCCGCAGTCATCGGACGATGCTTCGTCCGGCGAGATCATCGTGACGGCGCGCCTGCGCGCGGAAACGGCTATTTCCACGCCGGTCGTGGTCCAGGGGCTTACCAACCAGCAGCTCGAGGATCGCGGGATCGACAATCTGTCGGATTTCTCGCAGTCGGTTCCCTCGCTGCGCCTGGGCGAAGCGGCGGGTGCGACGCAGGGCGGCGTGGTTTCGTTGCGCGGCATCGCGGCCGGCGACGGCAATCCCTTCGGCGATCAGGCGGTGGCCTTCGTGATCGACGGCGTGGCCGTGGCGCGTTCCAGCGTGCGCCGCATGTCGGAATACGATCTCGCGCAGATGGAAGTGCTGAAAGGCCCGCAGGCGCTTTATTACGGCAAGAACAGCCCGGGCGGCGTGATCGTCCTGCGAACCAACGATCCGACGCCCGAGTTTTCCGCCGGCATCAAGGGCGGCTACGAGTTCAACGCGCATGAAGTGTATGGCGATGCGTTCATTTCGGCGCCGCTGGGGGATTCCTTCGGCATCCGCGTGGCGGGCGCCTATTCCAGGATGCGCGGCTGGGTGAAGAATGTGGCGACGCCCGATCCGGTGCTGGGCCCGCATGATCGCTGGCTGCCCGGCAATGAGGAATATTCCGGCCGCCTGACGCTGAAATATGACGATGGCGGACCGTTCACCGCGCGCTTCAAGCTGTCGCACTCGGTGAAGGAATGGCGCGGCGCGGGCGCGACCGCCCAGCGCGTCTTCTGCCCCTATGGCGAGCCGCATTATTCGACCGGCACCGTCAATGGGCAGCTCGTGCCGACGCTGTTCGGCGGCCCTGATAACTGCAAGGCGGATGACGAGATGGTCCGCGCCGATCCGGGTCCGAGCTTCAACGCCAAGTGGGACCGCGTGGGCGACGGCATTCCCACCGCCAAGCAGAAGCAGACGATCGGCGGGCTGGAACTGAACTTCGATGCCGGCCCGATCCTGATCACGTCCCAGACCGGCTATTACAAGAGCAGATACCGCACGATGGAGAACCTGCTGGAAGCGGATACCACGCTGCCGGCGCTCAACTGGATGTCGGACGTCTATCTCTCGATCAGGGAATTCAGCCAGGAACTGCGGTTCGCGACCCAGTTCGACGGGCCGATCAATTTCCTGGTCGGCGGGCATTATCAGGATGCCGACATGTCGAACTCGCAGACCACGCAGTTCAATTCGAACGCGCCGGTGCTGCTGTTCTCCAACCTGTCGAAGCAGAAGGGCAAGGCCTGGTCCGTCTTCGCCAGCGCCACGATCGACATCACGCCGACGATCGAACTTTCCGGCGGCGGGCGCTATTCGAAGGAGAAGAAGAACTTCAAGGTCTACAATCTCGTCCAGAACGGGGTTGGCAACACCGATTTCGAAGGCCCGCTGTTCGATCCGACCTCGCCCTGCGGCACGGCGGTCTGCCAGCGCAAGTTCGACAATTTCTCGCCCGAGATCACGCTGGCCTGGCGCCCGACGAGCAAGGTCACTGTCTTCGGCGGCTATCGCTCGGGCTTCCTGTCGGGCGGCTTCCAGACGGGCAGCGGCCCGCTGCAGCTCGACCAGTCCTACGACCAGGAGAAGGTCAAGGGCTTCGAAGGCGGCGTGAAGGCGTTGCTGTTCGGCGATGCGCTGCGCATCAATGCGGCGGCCTATACCTACAAGGTCAGCGGCATGCAGGTATCGCTGACCCAGGGGCCGGCGCAGTTCACCACCAATGCGGCAAGCGCGCGCAGCAAGGGCTTCGAGATCGACGCGAACTGGAAGACTCCGGTCGAAGGGCTGAGTCTGCGCGGCGGCATCGCCTACAACAAGGCGAACTACACCGACTATGTCGGCGCGCCTTGCTACACCGGGCAGACGGTGGCGCTGGGCTGCACGCTCCAGCCGAGTACTGCCAGCTTCGGGCAGGACCTGTCGGGCAAGGTCATCGTGCGCTCGCCGGAATGGGGCGCGACGATGGGCGGCACCTGGACTTTCGCCATCGCAGACGACACGACGCTGGGCTTCAATGCGGATGCCAACTACACCACCGGCTTCTATGCGGAAGGCACCAACAAGCCGGGTTCATGGCAGAAGGGCTACTGGCTGCTCGACGCGTCGGTCTATGTCGAGAAGGGACCGGTCAAGCTGTCGCTCATCGGCCGCAACCTGACCAACACCTATTATTTCGACCGCACGATCGACGCGCTGTTCTCCGGCACGAGCAATGCCGACCGGACGCAGGGCGTGCTGTCGGATACGCTGGGTTCGGTCAGCCGCGGGCGGCAGATCGCTGTCCAGGCGGGCTACAAGTTCTGATTACCTGAAACCGGGGCGCCGGCATCGGCGCCCCGACCATGATCGAGGATCGCGATGAGTAGTGAAATCAAGGGAACGCTGGTTGATCCGGAACTGCGCCGCGATCCCTGGGACTTCTTCAAGACCCTGCGCGCGGAGCATCCCGTCTGCATCATGCCGCAGACCGATTTCTACTTCGTGGCCACGCATGAACTGGCCACCGAAGTGATGGGCAACATCCAGGATTTCTCCAACACGTTCCGCGATGGCGAGACATCCTTCGTGAACTACGATCCCGAAGCGGACGCGCTGCTGGCGGAAGTCGGCTATGGCCGCCGCGTGCCGACGGTCGTGTTCAGCGATCCGCCGCTGCACACCAAATGGCGCCGGATCATCGGCAATGCGCTCAAGCCGTCGATAGTGAAGGCGATGGACGGCAAGATCAAGGAGATCGTCTCCTTCCTGCTCGCCGAGATCGAGGGCGACGGCGTCCACGATCTCGTTCCATCCGTGTTCGTGCCGCTGCCGATGTATATCCTGGCCGACTGGATGGGGATCGACCGCGAGGATTATCCCAAGTTCAAGCGCTGGTCGCTCGCCGCGAACTACACGCTCCAGCCGCCGCTGCCCAAGGAAACGCGCATGGAATACGCGCGGACCATCGCGGAAATGCAGCACTACCTGATGGCGATGATGGAAGAGCGCCGGAAGGAACCGAAAGAGGACCTGATCACCGATCTCTTGCAGGCCCAGCTCGGCGACGAGCGGCCGCTGACCGACAAGGAAATCCTCTCCGCGCTCGAAACCATGCTGGTTGCCGGCAACGAAACCACGACCAACGCGCTCGGCAATGCGCTGCTGATCCTGTCGCAGGACCGGGATCTCGAACGCCGGCTGCGCGCCGATCCGGAGCTGATCCCGCCTTTCGTGGAAGAAGCGTTGCGGCTGGAAACCTCGGTCACCGGAGTATTCCGGCGGGCTCTGCGCGATGTCGCAGTGGGCGGCGTGACGATTCCGGAAGGCTCCAAGGTCTTCGTCAGCCTGGCTTCGGCCGATCGCGATACGGCCAAGTTCCCCGATGCCGACAAGGTCCGGCTGGACCGGGAGCGGATGCGCGATCACGTGGCTTTCGGCCATGGTTTCCACAATTGCATCGGCAAGGATCTGGCGCGCCTGGAAATGGTCAATTTCTTCCGTATCTTCCTGGACACCTTCTCCGAATTCGAACTCGCGATCCCGCTGGATGAAGTGAAATATCACCCGCTGATGGGGTTGAAGGGCGTGTCCGAGCTCCCGCTGCGGCTCGTCCACGCGAAGGCGAACACGGATGGCTGACCTGCCGCCGATCGCCCAACTTGCCCATGTGACCACTTCGCTCGAACGCGCGATGGGAGACATGGGCCGCGCGATGGGCATTCGCCAATGGCTGGAGATGCGCGACAGCACGGTGTCCATCGGGCCCGGCCAGAATGCGCAGATCCATGTCGCGCTGGCCTACAAGGGCGATCTGATGCTGGAACTGATCCAGCCGCTGGGCGGCGACGATGCCGTGTATCGCGAGCCGCTGGCAGGCGCGGACTATGCCATTCGCCAGCACCACGTTGCCCGCATCTTCGAAACAGACGAGCAGTTCGATGCCGAAATGGATCGGCTGCGCGCCGCCGGCATTGCCTTCCCGATCGATCCAGTCCCTTCGGAAACGAGCGGCCGCGCGCGGATGAACTATGCCGACCTCCGCGCGGAACTGGGTTACTACGTCGAGAACCTGCTGTTCTCCGCCCAGGGCAGCGAATGGCTGAAGACGATACCGCGAAGCTGAATGCGCATGGGGAGAGACGATCAATGATCATGCATGTGACAGTGAAGCTGAAGACCGGGGCCTCCTTCGGCGAATATCGCGAGACGGTGCGCGACTGCAAAGCCGTGTTCGAAACCCATGGCTGGAAGCTGCTGGCGAGCTACACCACCGTGGTCGGTCGCGTGAACACCTGCGTGAACATCTGGGATATCCCGTCCTTCGACGCGATCCAGGCCGGGCTCTACGACCGCGCGCTGGGCGCGATCACGCCGAGAGTGCGCGAGCTGGTGGATGAGGAAGTCACCAGCCTGATGACCAGCTATTCGGTCGATTGAGCGCATGAACGCGGTGCTGGAAGCGGGCGGCGTGATGGCGGATCTCGGACCTGCCAAGGTCAATCACGGCCCCGAACGCGATACGGTGATCGATGCGCTGGCGCGCGCGGTAGCGGCCGCGCCCGACAGGATCTTCCTCGATTTCGAGGGCGAGAAACATTCCTTCGGCCAGTTCGATGCCGCCTGCCGGCGCCTCGCCCATGCCTTCCGCAGCTTCGGGATCGGGCAGGGCGACGCCGTGTCCTCCATGCTGGACAACAATGCGGACTGCCTCCATGCTTGGTTCGCGTCCAACATGGCGGGCGCGCTGTGGGCGCCTGTCAACACGGCGCTGCGGCGGGATTTCCTGGCGTCCCAGCTGGCCGATACGGGCAGCAGGCTGATCGTCTGCGAAAGCCATCTGTTCGAACGCATCGCCGAGGTCGCGGCCGATCTGCCGGAACTGGAGACGGTTCTGGTGCGCGGGAGAGTGCCGGCCGCAAACCTCGGCAAGGTGCGGGTCGAAAGCCTGGAGACCTTGCGCAGCGGGCCATCGGCAGAGGATATCGCGAGCTCCGATCCGGCGGGCATCGCCTGCATCCTCTACACATCGGGCACTACCGGCCCGTCCAAGGGCTGCATGATCAGCCACAACTACATCCTCCACCAGGCGAAGCAGGTGTTCGAGACGACGCCGGTCCATGCGGGGGACGTGACCTGGACGCCGATGCCGCTGTTCCATATCGGCGCGCTGACAGGCGCGGTGCTGCCTGCGCTGCTGCTGCACGAAACCGCCGCGATCGCGCCGCGCTTCTCCGTTTCCGGCTTCTGGAGCGAGATCGAGCGCAGCGGTGCGCGGATCGCCTATGTGCTGGCCAGCATGATTCCGTTGATCGCCAACGCGCCCGACAGCGAGGAGATGAAGCGCTGCTTCGGCCAGATCCATTCGATCTGGGGCCTGCCTTTCTCGCCAGAGCTGGAACAGGCATGGAAGGAACGGTTCGGCGTGCGCTGGATCAATTCCTACGGCTACGGAATGACGGAAGGAGGCAAGATCTTCACCGTCATTCCGGGCGAGCCCTTGCCTCCGCGCGGCTCGCAGGGGCGCCTCGCCGACGAGTTCGAATGCATCATCGCGGACGATCTCGGCAACGAGGTGCCCCGGGGCACGCCGGGCGAAGTACTCTACCGCCCGAAGAAGCCGGACATCATGTTCAGCGGCTATTGGAAGAAGCCCGAAGCGACTGCCGAGGCCTGGCGGAATCTGTGGATGCATACCGGCGATCTGGGAAAGATGGATGCCGACGGCTTCTTCACCTTCGTCGGCCGCAAGAAGGATTCGATCCGGCGCCGGGGTGAGAACATCTCCACCTTCGAATGCGAGATGGTGCTGTCCAAGCATCCCGCGCTGAAGGAGGCGGTGGTCCATCCCGTGCCGTCGCCGCTGGGCGAGGATGACGTGAAAGTCACCGCGATCTTGCGTGAAGGGTCAAGCCTTAGCGAGCGGGAGCTATGCGACTGGTGCATCGAGCACTTCCCCTATTTCGCCGTGCCGCGTTATTATGAATTCCGAGAGGATGTTCCGCGCACGACGACGGGGAAGCCGCTCAAATATGTGCTCCGGGACGAAGGCCGCACGCCAGCCACCTGGGACATGGAGGAAGCCGGCGTGAAGGTGCCCCGCAGATGAGCAGAGATCCAGAAGTCGAAGCATTGGTCGCCAAGGACCAGATTCTGAAGGCGGTCCATGCCTATATCGCAGGCCAGGACCGGCTGGATGCCGCGCTCCAGCGCAGCGCCTTCCATGACGACGCCTATGTCGATTGCGGCGTGTTCGGCGGCGGACCGGACGATTACGTCGCTTTCGCGCAAGGAGCGCTGCGCGACTGGTACGAAGCGAGCCATCATCTGCTCGGCCAGATCACCATCGAGGTCGACGGCAAGCGCGCCACGGGCGAAGTCTATTTCATCGCCTGGCACCGCGAAGGCGCCGGAGCGGAGGCGATGGATGTGTTCATGTCCGGCCGCTATATCGACGAGTATCAGGATCGCGGCGATGGCTGGAAGATCGCCTGCCGGCGCGAGATCATGGACTGGGGGCGCAGGGTCCCGGCAGCGGACGAATTCTATACCGACAAGGCATTCCATTTCGGCAAGCGAGACGGCACGGATTTCAGCCAGTTGCGCAACTGGCCCGAAGTCGCAGCGGGGCCGTTCGGCAAGCTTCCGGCATGATCCGTCTCGTTGCGCTGCTGTCGCGCAAACCCGGAACGACGGCGGAGGAGTTCCGCGATTATTACGAGACGCGCCACGTGCCGCTGATCGAGGAGATCAATCCCTACATGGCCGGCTACACGCGCGACTATGTGATCCCGGGGACGTCGGTGAGGGGAAACCTGGCGGACGGGCCGAACGACTGGGCGCCGGATTACGATGTGGTCACGCTGGTCCTGTTCAAGGATCAGGCCGATTTCGCCAAGGCGCGGGCATCCTTCGCGAAGCCTGAGAATTCCGCGCGGATCGCGGCGGATGAAGAGGAATTCCTCGATCGTTCGACCAAGCGGATATTCATGAGCACCCCCTGCGGCGTGGAGGACCGAATGTGACGCTGCGCTTTGCCGACAAGCGGGTGCTCGTCACCGGCGGGGCCAGCGGCCTCGGCTGGGCCATCGCGGAGGCCTTTGCCGAAGAAGGCGCGGTGGTCGTCATCGCCGATCTTCCTTCCGCCAGGGCAGAAGAGACCGCGCGCGCCATGAGCGCGCAATTCGTGGCCTGCGACGTTTCGGACGCGGCCGCGGTAGA
Source organism: uncultured Erythrobacteraceae bacterium (assembly GCA_946482075.1). Next base: position 4,790 of record CAMLQG010000034.1, on the reverse strand, counting down.
GGCGGTCTTCGCAGACGGGGATTGCCCGGACATCGTCGTCAACAATGCGGGCATCTTCTCGGAGAAAGTCCCGCTGCACGAGATATCCGTGGGCAATTGGCAGGCCGTCATGCGGGTCAATCTCGACGGCGCGTTCTACGTCCTCAAATTCGCCATTCCGCGCATGATCCAACGGGGCGGGGGCGTGATCGTCAACATGCTTTCGGTCGCTGCGATTTCCGGCGTGCTGGACAATGCACCCTATTCGGCGGCCAAATCGGGCCTCGCCCGGCTGACCCGCGAGGCGGCCGTCACATACGGGCCGAACAACATCCGCGTGAATGGCGTCGCGCCCACCGCGGTGATGACCGAGGCGATGGAAGCAAGGATCGCGGCCGAACCCGATCCGCAAGCCTTCCGCGCGATGCTGGAATCGCTGAACCCGCTGCCGGGGATGCCGCACGCCCGCGACGTGGCCCATGCCGTGTGTTTCCTCGCCAGTGACGAGGCGCGTTACATCAGCGGCGCGGTGCTGCCGGTCGACGGCGCTTATTCGGCGCGTTGAACCGTGATCTCAGGCTGAGGCGCCCGGCTGCTTCACGCCGTATCCCTGCTTCATCGCTTCCAGGGGATTGAAGAATTCCGTCCATTCGACGATCCGGCCGCCCTGACAGCGGACAACGAACATGTAGTGGTTGTCGTAGTCGGGCAGATCGCTGCTGTTGGTGCCGTGCGAGCGGCCTTCCATGATGATCGTGTCGCCCAGATCGTAGAGTTCCTCCGCCCATAAGGCAAAAGTGGCGAATGCCTTTTCCGCGCTGAATTGGCGGATCATGCGGTCCACGCCGTGGAAGGTTTTCGGCCCCATCGGGTGGAAGGGATAGTTCAGGATCACGTCTTCCGCGCAGGTCTCGCGGAAGCCTTCCAGCTCCCGGTCGCTCGCATATTTGAGCGCGCGCAGCACCAGTTCGGCATTGGGGGACGTCGCGTTTACGGCCATGACGGCTTCCTTACTGAGGTTCCGGTGCGGAGTTAATACCCGCTTTCCGGGCGATCGTGTTGGCGGCGATGAAGCCGAACGTCATCGCCGGACCGATCGTGCCGCCCGCACCCGGATAGCAATTGCCGGTGATGGAACCCGCCGCATTTCCCGCCGCATAGAGGCCGGCGATGGGTGTCCCGGACGTGTCGAGCACGCGGGCGTTATCGTCGATCTTGAGGCCGCCCTTGGTGCCCATGTCGCCCAGCACCACCGGGACGGCATAGAACGGCCCCTTCTCGATCGTGCCGAGACAAGTGTTGGGCTGGACGCGCGGATCGCCGAAGAAACGGTCGTAATCATCGCTGCCCCGGCCGAATTCCGGGTCCTTGCCGGTGCGTGCATAATCGTTCATCCGGCCAACCGTGGCGGCCAGCGCCTGCGGATCGATATCGATCTTGGCGGCGAGCGTCTCGATGCTGTCCGCCCGGTAGATGTAATGGTCCCACCAATGGCGTGGCACCTTGGCGTCGGGCAGCAACGCTTTCAGCATGAAGCCTCCGGCGCTGTATTTCTCGCGGAACTGATCGTCGAAGATCAGCCAGGCGGTGGAGCAGGCGCCGCTTTTCTGGTGATCCGCGATCATCGCCAGGCCGAATTGGTCGTAGGCGATGGTTTCCTTGACGAAGCGCTCGCCCTTGCCGTTCACGCAGACGCTGTGGGGACGGCCGTGATCGAACGACATCTGGTGGGTCATCTCGGTATTGGGCACGCCGATGGTCGGCATCACCATGCTGGGAATGTACCAGCCCGTCTCCATGAACTCGACATCGGCGCCGATCGCCTGGGCGGCGATCATCGCCTTGCCGTCATTCGCGCGCTCGGGCGAGGTCGACCATTGGGCAGGGGTCGGAAGCGTGAAATACTTGTCGCGCATCGCCTGGTTCCATTCGAAACCGCCGGCCGCGATCACCACGCCCTGGGTGGCCTTGATGGTCGAGCGGCGGCCATGACGGTCCACTTCCACGCCCGTGACGCGGCCTCCTTCGGTCGTCAGGCCGACGACTGCGATCTCCGTCCGCAATTCGCCGCCCAGGCGATCGAACGCGCGGCGCAGGCCGCCCATCAATCCGTTGCCCATGGTCAGGCGGCGATCACGGGCGGTCTTCCTGCGCCAGCCGAAATCGGTCCAGTAGCGCCAGAACATCTTGGCTACGATCAATTGCCAGCCGCGCCCGCGTGTCGCGAGCGCGAAGGCCTCGTCGAGCCCGAAAGCATAACGATTGAACAGCTTTCCGCGCACCGGCGCTTCGCGCATCGTGTGGGCGGCCTCTCCCAGATCTCCGCTATCGACTTCGTATGGGAACAGTGCGCGGCCGGCATGCGCGCCCGGCGCATCGGGGAAGTAATCGGGATAGCCGGGCAGGACATGCAGCGGCACGCCGATCCGTTCGAGGAAGGACACCATAAGCGGGCCATTATCGACCAGCGCGACGAGGTTCTCCCGCCGCACCGGCCCTTGTGAAACGGTTTCGAGATAGGTCAGCGCCTTCTCGCGGCTGTCGCCGTCCTGCGCCAGCCCGTGATTGGGCACCCACACACCGCCGCCGGACGAAGCGGAGGTTCCGCCCCATTGGTGTTCCTTTTCCAGCAGCAGCACCGAAAGGCCGAGATCGAGCGCCCGCAGCCCGGCCGCCAGCCCGGCCGAGCCGGAGCCCGCCACGATCACGTCATAGGTCTTGTCCATGCCCGATCTCCCTATGGCCGGATCGCCGCGCCGCCATCGACGTAGAGCTCCGTTCCCGTGGTGAAGCGGGACGCGTCGGATGCGAAATAGAGCACGGCTTCCGCGATTTCCTCCGGCTGGCCGAAGCGGCCGAGCGGATGGGTCGCTTCCCACAGGGCGCGGGCTTCCTCGTAAGGCATGCCCATGTTGCTCACGGCGCTTTCCAGCATGTTGGTCAGAATACCGCCGGGATGGACCACGTTCACCCGGATGCCCGATCCCGTCTCCGCGCAATGCAGTGCGACCGACTTGCTCAGCGCCGTCATCGCGCCTTTGGACGCGCCATAGGCGGCGAGGTTGCTGGTCGGCTTGGCCTGGATGATCGAGCCGACATTGACGATGCTGCCCGGCCCGGTCCGGCGCATCAGCGGCAGGGCGGCCCGGCAACCCAGGAACACGCTTTCCGCATTGATCGCCATCAGATGGCGGAACGTGTCGAGCGTGGCATCCTCGACATGGGCAGGGACAGTCTCGCCCTGGGCGTTGACGAGGACGTCGAGCCGGCCCGCTTCGTCTTCGATCCGGGCAAGGGCCGCGTGCCATTCCGTCCCATCGGTCACGTCCAGCTGAATGGCCCGCGCGCTGCACCGATTGGCCGCCTGCGCGGTCTTCCCGGAGTTCCGTCCGCCCAGATAGACGAGCGCCCCTTCGGCGGCGAAACGGTTGGCGATCGCTTCGCCAATGCCGCCGGTCCCCCCGGCGACGAGGGCGATCTTGCCCTGCAGCAGGCCCATCCTCTCCTCCTCCTGCTTCGCGTCGTCAGAACCTGTACACGCGCCGGGCAGTGCCGGCGAAGAGCAGTTCCTTTTCCTGCCGCGTCATGTCCGCGACGATACGCTTGAAGCTGTTCCAGACGAGATCATACGAAATGGAGCGCATGTCGACCGGGAAGTTGCTTTCGAACATGCAGCGATCGGGGCCGAACAGGTCGATCGTGGTGCGGATGTAGCGGCCCTGCAGCGCGGCGGTCTTTTCCGAACTGTTGGGGGCCGGCGCATCCGTCGCATCGAGCGCGGTATAGGACATGTTCAGCCCACCGAGCTTCACCGACACGTTGGGGCATCGGGCGATTGCCGCCATGTCCTTCTTCCAGCCGGCATAGGTCTCGTCCTCTTTCCCCGCGAAGCGGCCCACGCCGATCGGGCCGCCGGTGTGGTCGAGGATGATGTTCGCTTCGGGAAAAGCCCGCGCGAGGTCCACCAGCTCCGGCAGCTGCGGATGGAACATCCATGCATCGAAGCTAAGGCCGCGTCGCGCCAGCTCGGCGAAGCCTGCGCGGAAGGCGGGACGCATCATGATGCCGGGCTCGGTCGCGCCGTAGATCGGCGGCAGGTCGGGATCGATCGCGGTCATGTGACGGATGCCGCGAAAGCGCGGAGAGGCGGCAATATGCGCGTCCAGCACTTCGCCCACCGCAGCGCCCAGCAGGAGGTCGGCATGAGAAACCACGGCGGCGCAGACGCCGGCCGCCTTGCCGCCGCGCGCTTCGCAATCGTCGCCCAGGCCGGCGGCGAATTCCGTCTCGCCCACCACGCGGAGGTGGTCGGGTCCGCTGTCGCGATAATTGGCGTGGGAATCGACATAGACCGTCGCGATCACATTGTGGCCGGTGGTGGCCTTGTCGCGGATCAGCGCTTCGGCCGGGTAGGGCTCCCATGGTTCCGCCGGAGTCGAGGCCCAGATGTGATGGTGTGAATCGACGATCGGAAGATCGGGTTCGAGCGCCGCTTCGCGCACCTGATTGCGCCATTCATCGCGTGTCATTTTGCATCCTCAGCCCATTTTGCCGGCGCCATTGCTTTCATCGCCGCTTGTCTACAGCAAGGGCCGAAGCGAGCGACTGCCCGAATCTGACAGGAGCACTGCCGCCATCCGCAAACCGAGACATAAAAGCATACTTCCATGGCCGCTTCATTGTTGCCAGCGCTCGGATGGAGGCGGATAGGGCGTTTAATCATATTACTTACATTGATGGAGGAAGAGAGATGCGACGTTATGAATTGGGTGCTGAGCGTGGTCTTGCTCATCTGGTTGTGGTGGAGCGGG
>CAMLQG010000033.1 GCA_946482075.1 uncultured Erythrobacteraceae bacterium | reverse complement strand
GCAGGGGGTCAATGTTGGACGCCGATCCAGGGTCAAAATCCCGCGCCGATTGACAAACACCACGACGAGCATGGGCCGGTTGACCCTCAACGTGCTGCTGTCCTTCGCGCAGTTTGAGCGCGAAGTGACGAGCGAGCGTATCCGCGATAAGATCGCAGCATCGAAGAAGAAGGGCCTTTGGATGGGCGGGCCGGTCCCCCTCGGCTATCAGGTTCTCGAGAGGAAGCTGGTTCCGGTGCCTGAGGAGGCCGAACGGGTTCGGGACATCATGCGGCGCTACCTGCAGGTGAAGAATGTCCCCGCGCTGATCGAGCTATTGCGAGCCGAAGGAGTGGTTACCAAGATTCAGCAACGTGCCAGTGGACCGCACCGTGGTGGAATCCCATTCGAACGCGGCAGCCTGTTCCACCTGCTCAAGAACCCGATCTACCGCGGGAAGATCGTCCATAAAGGCAAGGTCTATGATGGCGAGCATGATGCCATCGTCGACGAGACTTTGTGGGAACAGGTTCAAAGGCAGCTTGCGGAGAAAGCGTCGCCGAGGAAGCGCTCAACGAATGAACCGCAGCAGGCAATGCTGCGCGGTCTGCTCACCGATCCGCATGGCCGTCCTATGGTTCCGACCTACGGCTCGAGCAAAGCGAAGCGCTATGCGTATTATGAAACCCGAAAGGATCTGGCCCGGCCTGGCGATCCCCCCGGACTGCGCTTCCAGCGCGCTCATCTCGAACAACATCTCATCGGGCACATTGATGATCTTCTCAACGACGAGCATGCGCTGCGCCGGCTTTCGGGTCTTGAGGACGCAGCCTCGCTCAGAACACTGTTCGCGACCGCGCATCTGCTGACGGTCCAACTCCTCGAGATGGGCAATGTCGAGAGGGCATTGCGAAGCTTCGTGGCTGCCCTGACTGTTCGTGATGAGGGTATCGAGATCATCCTCAAACCTGATGTCCTTGGCATCGAAGCCTCGGCCACTTGGGCATGGGCCATCCCAACGCTAACGCGCCGGCCGTTCCGCGAAGCGCGGCTCAGGATTGATAGCGAACCCACTTGCCAAGGCCCATCGGACGATCTGCTGAGTCTTATGGCCGATGCGATCGTCGCTCAGCGTCTCGTGATCGCATCTCCCGAGCTCAGTCTTGCCCAACTGGCCAAGCGGGAAGGTCGGTGCCGTACCCAGCTCGGGAGACTGCTGCGCCTCTCATGGATGAGCCCGCGGATCGTCGACGCTATTGCAGAGGGATCGCAGCCCAAGGGGTTGACACGTCGTGGTCTGCTCATGTGCGACCTGCCCATCGAATGGGCCGAGCAGGAGCGGCAGTTCGGCTTCAAAGCCTGACCGCAATTGACTGAGCGACATGAGGTGAAGCCGGGTTCTCAACGGCAGAGAATCCGGCATATTTTTGGCTCGCGCCGGATAGGGGCTTTGGTGTCTCTCGCTTCAGTTTGATTTTAGGCGCGGCCGAAGCCCGCAGAACTGCGCCATTCTCCGCAGACAGTGCGCCCGAAGGCGAAAATCACAGTTCATTTCTGACTGATTGGTGCGGTCGAGAAGACTCGAACTTCCACGGGCTTTCGCCCACAACGACCTCAACGTTGCGCGTCTACCAGTTCCGCCACGACCGCAAAATCGTCAGGGGAAGGGCTCCCTCCCCCGGGTAGGAGCGGGCCCTTAGCAAAGCCGTTTCACCCCTGCAAGCACCCAAGGCGGGGTCCGGCGAACATTTCGGCTTCTATTCCGTCAAGCCGGCTTCCAGCCGATCTCCGCGAATTTGGCGGAGCGGGGAACGTCGGTGCGGGCTTCGTTTATCGAAATGCTTTCGCCCGGCGCCAGGCTGCTTTTCGGCGGGACGACTTCCCAGCTGTAGACGATCCGTTCGCGCGCATCGCGCAGCACGATCAGGATCGAGGGCACATCGCGCACGGAACTGCCGACATTCTTGACCGTACCGCTGGCGCTGAAGAATTCCGCGCCATTGGGCATGGTCCGCCGATCCTGCTTGGCGGGCGGGAATTCCAACACCAGATCGGGCTGCGCACGCGCGAAGGTCGGACGGCTGATCGGCACCCAGTCCGGCAGACCCCAATAGCTGACCGCCGCCATCGTGCCGGCCGCGAGCAGCGCGAAGATCACGCCTGCGATCGTCAGCAGCTTGAGCGTGTTGCGCCGCGGCTTGAACGGGGGCTCGTGCTCGAAGCGGGAATAGTCCTCGTTCAGATCTTCGTAGACGGGCGGAGGGGGCGGCAGTGCCTCTTCCTCCTCCACCGTCTCGCGTGGACCATAGTCGGCCGGTACCGGCGCGGCTGCCGGTTCCTCGTAAGCGACGCTGCCATCATCATAATCGGGATCGCTGCCGCGCGCGGCGGGCTCTTCCGTCGGCGGGGCTTCGGTTTCCCGCCCGTCCCCGAAATATTTCGCGGCCGGATCGTCGGCAAAGGGATCGCCGGCCGGCGGCTCCGGCCGGACCGGTTCCGGTTCGGCGGCGAAACCTTCGCCCGTGATCTCGTCCGCGACGGGTGCGGGCGGGGCTGCGGCCGGGGGGGGCGGCGGCGGGGCCATCTCCGGCCCGTCCTGGAACCAGCTGTGCCGGCATTTGGCGCAGCGTACGGTGCGCCCATCCAAGCCGATTGCGCTGTCGGGAACGACGTATCGCGTCGCACAGGCAGGACAGGCGATTATCATGGATGTTTCTAAAGCATGAGCGGGTGGCGGGCGGCAAGATGCGGAGCGGTCTACAACGGCAGAGGATGGCTTTTTTCCACATCGATTGGCCGCTATAGCCCGCTCGGCATGCCTGCTCCGCGCAACCTTCCCCCGGCACACGTCGCCAGATCGCTGCTATGAACGCGGAGACGCAGGAGATCGCGCATTTCGACAATGTCGGATTGCGGTACGGCACGGGCAGGGAAGTGCTGAGCGACGTGTCCTTCACGCTCTGGCCCGGCAGCTTCTATTTTCTCACCGGCGCGAGCGGGGCCGGCAAGACCTCGCTGCTGAAACTGCTCTATCTCGCGCAGCGTCCGTCACGCGGAATGATCCGGATGTTCGGGACCGACGTCATCACCCTGCCGCGCGGCAAGCTGCCTTTCGCGCGCCGGCGCCTCGGCGTGGTGTTCCAGGATTTCCGGCTGGTCTCCCAACTCTCTGCTTTCGACAATATCGCGCTGCCGCTGCGGGTGGCTGGCTTTGCGGAAGCCGATCTCCAGCGGCCGGTGAACGACATGCTCCAATGGGTCGGCCTGGCCGATCGCGGCGAAGCACGCCCGGCCACGCTTTCGGGCGGGGAGCAGCAGCGCGTGGCAATCGCCCGCGCGGTGATCGGCCGGCCCGACCTGCTGATCGCGGACGAACCGACGGGCAATGTCGATGCCGAGATGGCGGTGAAGCTTCTGCGCCTGTTCGAGGCGCTGAACCGGCTGGGCACTACGGTGGTGGTCGCGACCCACGATCTCCATCTGCTGCAGAAAGTGCCGGAATCGCTGATCATGCGGCTGGAGAAAGGGCGTTTGTCGGACCCTACCGGCGCGCTGCGCTATCCCCCCCGGGCGCCGGCGATGCGCTCATGAGCTCCCCGGCATGAAGAAAACCCCGGTGCTTATCCCCAGCGCGCTGGTGCGCGGTCTCTCGGGCGCGCGGACCGAAGGCGGATCGAAGCTGCTGCCTCAGGCGCGGCTGGCGGGGCCGATGCCCTGGGTGATCGCGATCATGATCGCGCTGACATCCGTGGCGGCTGCCGGCGGATTGGCGCTCAAGAACCTCGCCGATGCCGCGCGGGCGGAACTTTCGGGCGGAGTGACCGTCCAGATCGTGGAAGCGAGCGCGCCGCTGCGCGAAAGCCAGGCGGCCGCGGCCGTCGCGATCCTGCGCGACGCGCCGGGCGTCGCGTCGGTGCGCCTTGTGCCCAAGGACGAGATCGACCGGCTGATCGAGCCCTGGCTGGGTAAGGCGGCCAATGAGGAGGAAGCCGTCCCCGTCCCAGCGCTGATCGATGCGCGGCTGGACGGCGATGTCAGCCCCGCGCGCCTCTCCGCGCTGCAGGAGGCGCTCGCTTCCGCGGTTCCTGCGGCCCAGGTCGATGCGCAGGCTTCATGGCTGGAACCGGTCTTCTCCGCCATCGGATCTCTCCAACTGCTCGCACTCGCACTGATCACGCTGCTCACGGCCGCCAGTATCGCGGCGGTATGGCTTGCGGCGCGGACTGCGCTCGGCGTCAATCGCGAGACGATCGAGGTGGTTCATCATCTGGGCGGGACCGATGCGCAGATCGCGGCGATCTTCCAGCGATCGGTGACGCTGGACGCGGCACTCGGCGGCGTGGTCGGCCTCGCGGTGGGAATGATCACGATTCTCTCGCTTGCCGGCCGGTTCGCCGGGCTGGATTCGGGCATGGTTGCCGGCGGCGGGCTGGGCATGATCGACTGGATCGTGATCGGTTGCATCCCGCTCATGGGCATTGTCCTCGCTGCGATGACCGCGCGGCTGACCGTGCTGGCCGCACTCAGGCGGATGCTGTGATGCGGCGTTTCCTCGCAGCGATCTTCGTGTTGTGGCTGTGCGGCTTCGTGATCTTCGCCATCGCGCTGCCCCGGCCGCTGGGCGATGAGAAGACCGATCTCGTTGTGGTGCCCACCGGCGCCGGCGGGCGCATCGCACGCGGGCTCGAGGTGCTCGACAAGGGCTGGGCGCGGCACATGCTGGTGACCGGGGTCGATCCGGAAGTGAAACGGCGCGAATTCGCGGCGGAATACAAGGTCGCGGCCGATGTCATGAAATGCTGCGTCACGCTGGGCAGCGAAGCGGCCGATACGCGGGGCAATGCGCTGGAGACCGCGGACTGGGTGGCCTCGCACAAGATCACCTCGCTGCGGCTGGTGACGACCGACTGGCATATGCGCCGCGCGGCGCATGAACTGTCGGACAAGCTGCCCGACGGGGTGGAGGTCAAGTGGGACGCCGTTTCGTCCAAGCCCGCTTTCCGCACATTGTTCCTTGAATATAACAAGCTGCTGGCCAGCTATCTCTCCCTCATCACCGGGAGCTGAGCGCGGTGGGCGTGATCCGCAGCCTCGCTTTCTACGCCGTGTTCTACGGCGCATCGGTGGGGTTCGTGATCGCGGCGCTGGCCGCCGTCCTGCTGGGCGATCGCGGCCTGATGCCAGTGGTCCATGGCTGGTCAGGCTTCCATCGTTTCTGCCTCACGCATATTCTGGGGATCACGGTGCGCGAGGAAGGTGTGCGGCCCGATTTCCCGGTGCTGTACGCGATCAAGCACGAGAGCTTCATGGAAGCGATCGAGCTGCCCCGCTATCTCCCCCTGCCGGTCATCTTCGCCAAGGAGGAGCTGTTCCGCATCCCCGGCTGGGGCAAGGCCTGTTTCGATTATGGAGGTATTCCCGTGGCTCGTGCGGAAGGCGCGGCCGCGCTGCGCAAGATGGTCGCCGCCGCACGCCGCCATGCCGATACAGGCCGGCCGCTGGCGATCTTTCCCGAAGGCACCCGCGTGGGGCACGGCATGCGGCCGCCGCTGCAATCGGGCTTTGCGGGGCTCTACAAGCTGATCGGCCTGCCGGTCGTGCCGGTCGCGGTGAATAGCGGGCCGCTCTATCACGCGCTCTGGAAGAAGCACGGCACGATCACCTTGCGCTTCGGCGAGATCATTCCACCCGGCCTGCCGCGCGACGAGATCGAACGGCGGGTGCATACGGAAATCAACGCGCTGAATGTTTGATAGGCCATCGGAGCCTAGGCAATCCGTTCGCCTTGAGCTTGTCGAAGGGCAGCTTTTCTTTTTGGCGACCGAAGAAAAAAGGACGGTCCTTCGACAAGCTCAGGACGAATGGAGCAAAGGGTGCAGGCTCGGTCCTATTCCCCATGATCCGCGCGGCCGAAATCGGGCCGCGCATCATCCTGGCCTTCCTCGATGATCGAGCGGCGCACCGCGCGGGTGCGCGTGAAGAGATCGAACAGCGCTTCGCCGTCGCGTGCGACGATCGCGGTCTTCATCGCGTCGAGATCGGCGCTGAAGCGGGCGAGCATTTCCAGCACCGCCTCGCGATTATTGAGGAAGACATCGCGCCACATGGTGGGATCGGAGGCAGCGATGCGGGTGAAATCGCGGAAGCCGCCGGCCGAATATTTGATCACTTCGCTGCGCGTCACGTCTTCCAGATCCGAAGCCGTGCCGACGATCGTGTAAGCGATCAGGTGAGGGATGTGGCTGGTGACGGCGAGGACGAGATCGTGATGCTCGGGCGTCATCACTTCCACTTTCGCGCCCAATGCGCGCCAGAAGTCGAGCAGGGCGGTCGCGTCGGGGGAATCCTCGCCGCCCGGAGGCGTGACGATGCACCAGCGGTTGTGGAACAGCGTGGCGAAGCCCGCATCCGGCCCGCTATGTTCCGTGCCCGCCACCGGATGCGCGGGAATGATCGTATGGTCGGGCAGCGCTTCGGCCAGCGCGGCGCTGACGCTCTGCTTGGAGGAGCCGACATCGCTGACCACGCAGCCTGCGGGCAGGGCATTGGCGATTTCGCGCGCGGCGTCGGCCATCGCGCCCACGGGCACGCAAAAGATCACGAGGTCCGCACGCGCTACGGCTTCGGCCGCGCTGTCGCAGATCGTGCCGGCAAGGCCGCGTTCGGCCGCGCGCTTGCGCACGGCGGGATCGGCATCATAGCCCGTCGTCGTCACGCCGGGCAGATGTTCCGCCACGGCAAGCCCGATCGAGCCGCCGAGCAGGCCGAGGCCGATGATCGCGACGTTCTCGAAGCTCATCCCGTTGCCGCCGCCATTTCGCGCAGGCCGGCGATGATGTCGTCCATCTGCGCCGTGGTGCCGATGGTGATGCGCAGCGCCTGCGGCAGGTCCTGGCCTGGCAGCCAGCGCGTGGCATAGCCGCGCTGCATGAGCCCTTCCTGCGCCGCTTCGGCCGTCAGCTTGCCTTCGAACAGCACCAGCGAAAAATTCGCCTCGCTCGGCACGGGCCGTAGCCCGTGATTGCTCAAGGCCTCGATCGCGGTGACGAAGCGGGCGCGTTCCGCGCGGTTGTGTTCGCGCGAGCGGGTGACGAAATCCTGGTCCTCCAGCGCGGCGATCGCCATCGCCTGGCCGGTATTACTGACATTGAAGGGCCCGCGGATGCGGTTCAATGCGGCAACCAGGTGCGGCTTGCCGGTGGCCCAGCCGATCCGCTGGCCGGCCAGGCCGTAGATTTTCGAGAAGGTCCGTGTGACGATCACGTTGTCATGCGCGGCAGCCAGCGCCAGGCCGCCATCATCGTCCTCGGGCGCGAGATATTCGGCATAGGCCTGGTCGAGCACGAACAGCACGTCGTGCGGAAGGGCGGCATGCAGCCGCGCGATCTCGCCGCGCGGCAGGAAGCTGCCCGTGGGATTGTTGGGATTGGCGATGAAGACCACCCGGGTCCGCTCGTTCACCAGTGCCAGCAGCGCGTCCACATCGGTGCCGAAATCCTTGTCCGGCGCGACGATCGGCGTCGCCCCGCAACGCCTCGCCGCGATGTCGTAGACCGAGAAGCCGTAGCGGACATAGATCACTTCGTCGCCCGGCCCGGCATAGGCCTGGGCGGCAAGGTTGAGCAGTTCGTCCGAGCCGGTGCCGCAGACGATCAGCGCGGGATCGATGCCGTGCACGGCCCCGATCTTCGCGCGCAGTTCGATCGAATCGGGATCGGGATAGCGGTCGGGCGAAACGGCGTTCGCGATCGCCTGCAAGGCATGTTCGCTGGTGCCCAGCGGGTTCTCGTTCGCCGAAAGCTTGACGAGCGGACGGCCATCCCCGGCCTTGCTCTTGCCGGGCACATAGGCGTGGATCGCTTCGATCCAGGGCTTGGTGATAGGGTACGTATGGGTCACGGCCGCGCGCATAGCCCTGTTTCAGCGCGATTGACAGCCCGCTCTGCGTTCCCCAAATCCGCGTGGCGCGATGGCCACCATATCCACTTCCACCAGCTCGACGCTGATCCTCCCTGCGGCGCTGCCGCTCGATAGCGGGCAAGTGCTCGATCGGGTGGAGATCGCTTACGAGACCTATGGCGAGCTCGCGGCGGACAAGAGCAACGCGATCCTCATCTGCCACGCGCTGACGATGGACCAATATGTCGCCAATCCGCATCCGATCACGGGCAAGCCCGGCTGGTGGTCGCATTCGGTGGGGCCGGGAAAGGCGATCGATACCGACCGCTTCCATATCATCTGCGCCAATGTGATCGGCAGCTGCATGGGGTCGACCGGGCCGGCCAGCCTCGCGCCCGATGGGGAGCCCTACGGCATGCGGTTTCCCGTCATCACCATACGCGACATGGTGCGCGCGCAGATCGCGCTGCTCGATGTTCTGGGCATAGAGCGGCTGCACGCCGTCATCGGCGGGTCGATGGGGGGGATGCAGGCCCTGAGCCTTGCCGCCAATTTCCCCGACCGCACCGAACGCGTGCTGGCCATAGCCACCACTGCGCGCCATTCGGCGCAGAACATCGCCTTCCATGAAGTCGGGCGGCAGGCGATCATGGCCGATCCCAACTGGCAGAACGGCAGCTATTACAGCTTCGGCAAAGGTCCGGATGCCGGGCTCGCCGTGGCGCGGATGGCCGCGCACATCACCTATCTCTCCGAAGCCGGCCTGACGGACAAGTTCGGCCGCCGTCTGCAGGATCGCGCCGCGAAGAGCTTCGGTTTCGACGCGGATTTCCAGATCGAAAGCTATCTGCGCTATCAGGGATTGAGCTTCACCAACCGCTTCGACGCCAATTCCTATCTCTATATCACCCGCGCGATGGATTATTTCGACCTGGCGGAAGAGCATGGCGGCCGGCTGGCCGATGCCTTTGCAGGCACCAGGGCGCGCTTCTGCCTGATCAGCTTCGATACGGACTGGCTCTATCCGACCGCGGAATCGCGCAATGTGGTCCATGCGCTGAATGCGATCGCGGCTCCGGTCAGCTTCATGGAACTCTCCGCGCCGTATGGCCATGACAGCTTCCTGCTGGATGTGCCGGCGCAGGATCGCATCATTTCCGGTTTTCTCGGCCGATGAGGGCGCTGGACCTGAGCGACGATCGGGAACGGATCGACGTGCTCCGCGTGCTGGGCTGGCTGCGGGCCACCTATTGGGGCGGCGCGATGGAGCAGGCCACGCTGGAGCGTGCGATCGCTCACTCTCTCTGCGTCGGCGCCTATCGCGACGGAATGCAGGTCGGTTTCGCCCGCGCCGTCACCGATCGGGCGACCACCGCCTGGCTGGCGGACGTGATCGTGGCCGATAGCGCGCGCGGGCAGGGCGTGGGCAAGGCGATGGTGGGCTTCCTGATCGATCATCCGGAACTGGCCGGCCTGCGCCGCTGGGGCCTCAACACGCGCGACGCGCATGAGGTCTACAGGCCCTTCGGCTTCGTTCCCGTGGAACGGCCACAGGACCATATGGAGCGGCTCGATCCCGTCTATCGCCGGGGATTGGTCGAATGAGCGCGCTCCGCCCCGATCTGGCGGTGATCGCCGACCATGTCGCGCCGGGTGCGCGCGTGCTCGATATCGGCTGCGGCGACGGCGAGCTGATGGCGGCACTTCGCGACGGCAAGGGCGTGGATGCGCGGGGCATGGAGATCGATCCCGAGAAGGTCGAGCAATGCGTCAGCAAGGGCCTGTTCGTGATTCAGGGCGATGCGAACACCGATCTCGCCGCCTATCCCGACGATGCTTTCGATTACGCGATCCTCAGCCATACGCTGCAGACCACATCGCGCCCGGACCTGATGCTCGACGAATTGCTCCGGATCGGCCGCAAGGCCTTCGTCAGCTTCCCCAATTTCGGGCATTGGCGCGTGCGGGCGGCGCTGCTCTGGACGGGCCGCATGCCGGTGACGCGCAACTTGCCGCAAGCCTGGTACGATACTCCCAATATCCACCATTTGACGGTCGCGGATTTCCGAGCGCTGCTGGCGGATAAGGGCGTGAAGACGGAACGTTGCTGGTTCCTGGCAGACGGGGTCGAGATTGCCGCGACCGGCGCCAACTGGCGCGCGCAGAACGCGGTGTTCCAGATTTCGCGCTAGAGCGTCAGCTTCCCGGGAAGAGCGCGTTGCGGATTTCGAGGAAATCCTCGCGGATCGTGCGCAGGCTGGCGGCTTCGAAATGGACCGAGCTTTCCAGCACGGATTTGCGGGCCGCATTGTAGAAGCCGGACAGGATTTCGGCCATCTCGCTTTCCGGATCGATACCGAGCTGAAGCGCGGTCAGCGCCGAAAGCGCGCGGGTCAGCGACTGGCTCTTCAAGGAGGCGTCCTGCCGGTCATGCGCAAGCAGCGCGGTGTTCAGCCCGGAAATGAGCTGGTCATAGCAGATATGGACGAGCTGCTGCGCGCTCGCGCCGTTCACGCGCGCTTCGAATTCCACGCGCTGATAGGCGTTGTAGGGATCACGCTGCGCCAGCATCTCAATCATCCTTCGTCCACATGGCGACCTGTGCCTGGAGGAAGGACAGGGTCGATTTGGACGCGCCGATCCGCGAATCCGCCACCGAGAACTGGCTGGCCAGCCGCGCGCGCAGGGCTTCCTGCTGCTCGGCGATCTTGGTGTTCTCTTCGGCGTTCCTGGTCTGCTGCGTCGTATATCTGCTGATCGAGCCGCCGAGCGACCCGGGATTGCTGCTGAGCGAGGCATTGCGCGCGATCTTGTCGACCGTGGCGTAGACGCCGAACAGCCCGTTGGTGAACATTGCCGCCGCCCCTTCGGGATCGCGTGCGACCACAGCGGCGAGCCGGGCGCCGTCGAGCCGGAACGTGCCGTCGCGCTGGAGCGAGAGCCCCAGGTCGCTGAGCGTCTTGGGCGCGTCGTTGGTGGCCGTCGGCATGATCACCGTCGTGCTCAGGCTGGTGAACTGGCGCTTCAGATTGCGCGCGCCATCGTCGCGGGCGAGTTCGCCCGATTTCGGATCGGTGGCGGTGTTGAGCGTGGCCAGGATCTCGTTGAAGGCGGATACGAGGTCATTCATCACCGAGGTGATGTTGGCCGTGGGATCGCTGAAGCTGATCTTGGTCGGATTGCCGATATTGGTACCGGTCAGATTGACCGAAATGCCCGGTGCGACATCGGCCACGGCATTCTTGGGCGAGGTCATAGCCACGCCGTCGAGCGAGAATTCGGCATCGCCCGACATGGCCAGAAACCGCGCCGGATCGCCGCCCGGCGGCGTCCAGGCAAGTGCGGCAAGGCCTTCCTCGCCGGGCGTCTCGGCGGCTTCGAGGACGAAACCGTTCGTGGCCCCCTCGGCCCCCTTCAGGACCAGCTGCGCGCCGGTCGCACCCTGGATCACATAGGCGGAAACGCCTGCCTTGGCGGCATTGATCGCATCGGCGACCGTCGACAACGTAGCGCCGGTCGGGATCGTGATATCGACCGCCGCGTGGGCGGTATCCTCGGCGAAACCGGCGGCAGACACGGTACCGAAGCGCAGCGTCAGCGTGCCGGCGCCTGACGGGCTCGTCTTCGAGGCGTAGGGCGGGCCGGCCAACGTCTGCGACGTGGCGAGCTTCGACACTTCGAGGGAATAGGAACCGGCCGGCTTGGCCGCGATCGATCGCGTCACCTGCGCGACGGACGCGTTCGCGATCAAGGGCTGCGCGACGAGATCGCCCGTGCGCACCCGGTCGCCCAGCGCCGAGGCGAGCTGCGAGAGCTGGCTCTTCAGCGTGGAGGCGGTGGAGATCTGCTTCTCCAGCGTTTCCTTCTGGGCTGCCAGCCGATCGATCCGCGAGGCGAACTGCGCTTGCGCCAGATTGGCGGCGAGCTGCGCCATGTCGATTCCGCTGCCGCCGCCGAGTGCGGTGACCAGGGACTGGGTCGCAGACGAGGTGGGAGAGGTGGCCATGGACTCCAGAACGGCTGGCGCCGCGCTTCCTTAAGTGCTTGCCTTGGGATCGAGATGGCCTTCGGTATCGAAGCGCAGCTCGAGCGGCACGTGGATCGCCGGGCGTGGCGGCGTTTCGCCGCGCTTCAGCGAGAAGACAAAAGCGAGCACGCTGGCGACCGCGGCGTAGAGTTCCTCGCGGATCACCTGCTTCTCGCGCGTGGTGTAGTAGATCGAGCGGGCGAGCGCGGGATATTCCAGCGTCGGCACGTCGAGCTCGGCGGCCAGTTCGCGCATCGCCAGCGCCTTTTCGCCCACGCCCTTGGCCAGCACGATCGGCGCGGAGGCCTTCGCCGGATCGTAGGCGAGCGCGATCGAATAATGGGTCGGGTTGGTGATCACGAACTGCGCCTCGCGCATCGCGGCCTGCATGCCGCCCATCGCGATCTGCCGCTGGCGCTGGCGTTGCGCCGCCTTGTTCTCGGGCGAGCCCTCGGCTTCCTTGTGCTCGTCGCGCATTTCCTGGTGGCTCATCTTCAGGCGCTGCATGCGGCGGAACATCTGCACCGGCAGGTCGATCATCGCGATGAGCACGAGGCCCCCGGCAAGCGCGAAGAGCAGCGAGGTGATCGCGTCCCAGGCGAGGATCAGCTGCTGGGCGAGCTGGCCATGGGCCATGCCGGAGATCATCTCGAAATGCGAGTTGACCCAGCCATAGGCGATCGCGCCGAGCAGCGAGACCTTGGCGATCCCTTTCACCATCTCGATCAGGCCCTGCAGGCCGAACATGCGTTTCAGCCCCGCCATCGGATCGAGGCGCGAGCCCTTGGGCATGATGTTGCCGCTGATGAAGCGGCCTTCGCCGAAGCTCAGCTGCGAGGCGACGGTGACGACCATCACGATTGCCGCGAGCGAAATGACCGGCAGCAGCACCGATTGCACGATCGGCATGACGATGCGCGAAGGGGTGAAATCGTCGAGGCTGGCGCGGTCCCAGGTGAGGCCCATGCGGGTCACGTCTTCGAGGCCGGAAAGCAGCCAGGGGCCAGCGAATTTGAGCCAGGCCGCGCCCACCAGCATGGCGGCTGCGGTGGCGAGTTCGCGCGACCGGATGACGTCGCCTTTCCTGGCGGCGTCCTGGATACGCTTCTGTGTCGGCGCAAAAGTCTTTTCGCCGCTGTCGTTGCTCATCGGACCAGCAGGCTCCCGCTATCCGCCACGGCGGCATGACTGAGCTCTATCAGCTGACCGACCAGCAGCGGCGAGGCGGCGATCAGCGCGGCGATGCCGGCAAGCACGCCGGCGGGCAGGCCGAGCGCGAAGAGATTGAGCGACGGGGCCGAACGGCTGAGCACGCCGGTAACCAGCTGCACGATCAGCAGCACCATGGTGACCGGCAGCGCGATCGCGACGGCGGTGGCGAACATCTCGCCTCCGAACGCCACGATATCGGAGAATTTCTCCGCGCCCAGCCAGGTCTGGCCCGGCGGGAAGGCCTGGTAGCTTTCCACAACCAGCGCAATGAAATGGAGATGCGCGCCGAGCGTGAGGAAGATGAGGGCGAGAACGACCGAGAAATACTGGCCCAGCGCGGTCGATTGCTCGCCCGTGGCGGGATCGGCCGCCGTCGCCATGCTCAGGCCCATCGTGCCGCTGATCATCTCGGCCGCCATCACCGGGGCCGCGAAGATGATCTGGAGCACGAAGCCGAGCGCGAGGCCGACCAGCACTTCGCCGCCGATGATCAGCATGCCGTTGAGAGACAGCATCGATGGCGGAGCCTGGAGCGGGGTCCAGGCGCAGACCAGGATCGCGATCGCGCCCGCCATGCCGACGCGCAGCTGCATGGGCACGGTGGCCGCGCCGAAGAAGGGGGCGGCCAGCAGCGCCGCGCCGATGCGGGTCATGGCGAAAAGCATCCGCCACAACTCGCCCTCGACTGGACCGAAGCCGAAATCCAGGCCGTTCATCGGCCGATCCGGGCGATTTCCGCGAAGATGTCCTGGGTGAAGTCACCCACCAGCGCCATCATCGAAGCGCCGAACAGGACGAGAATGAGCGCGATCGAAGCCAGCTTCGGCACGAAGGTCAATGTCTGTTCGTTGACCGAGGTGGCCGCCTGGATGATCCCGATCACCACGCCAACGGCGAGGCTGGAAAGCAGCACCGGGGCGGCGACGAGCGCCGTCACCCACAGCATGCGGTCGGCCAGCGAAAGCAGGAGGGTAAGTTCGTCCATCGGGCCTATCCGAAACTTGCGGCAAGCGAGCCCATCAGCAGCGCCCAGCCATCCACGAGGACGAAGAGGAGCAGCTTGAAGGGCAGCGATATGATGGTGGGCGACATCATCATCATGCCCAGCGACATCAGCACGCTGGAAACGACGAGGTCGATCACGAGGAAGGGCAGGAACAGCATGAAGCCGATCTGGAAGGCGGTCTTCAGCTCGCTGGTGACGAAGGCCGGCAGCAGGATCGAGAACGGCACGTCCCTGGGCGAGGCGAATTTCGGCGTCTTCGCCATTTCCGCGAACATGGAGAGGTCCTGCTTGCGGGTCTGGCGGATCATGAAGGCGTGGAATTCGTTGCCGGCCGCCGCGATCGCCTGTTCGGCGTTCACCGTGCCGGCGGAATAGGGTGCGATCGCCTTGGCGTTAACCTGTTCCAGCGTCGGCGCCATGACGAAGAGCGACAGGAACAGCGACAGGCCGATCAGCACCTGGTTGGGCGGCGATTGCTGCAAGCCCAGCGCGTGGCGCAGGATGGAGAGCACGACCAGGATCCGGGTGAAGCTGGTCATCATCAGCAGCAGGCCCGGCAGGATCGTGAGCAGCCCCATGATGAGGAGTAACTGCAGCGAGAGGCTGAGGCCGGAGCCTTGGCCGCCGCCGATATTCTGGAACGCCCGGTCCATCGCGCCGGGGATCGCGCTCGCAGCCGGAACCGCGCTCTGCACGGCATCCTGCGCGTAAGCCGCGACGGGGAAGAGAAGCGCGGCCGTGGCCGCGACGATCAGGAGGCGCTTCACGCGGCATCCCCTTCGATCGCGCGGTCGAGCGCCGGGCGTGCGGGTGCCTCGGCCAGGCGGGTAAGGCCCTGGCGCGAGGCGGAGACGAGGATCTCGCGGCCGTGGAATTCGATCACCACCAGCTTGAGCGTGGGCGAGAGCATCGTCGTCTCGATGATCCGCACCGCCTTGGTGCCGCTCCCGGGCGCGCCGAAACGCGACTGCATCCGCTGCGCGAGCTTGAGGCTGCCCCAGATGAGCAGGCCGATCAGCGGCAGCAGGACGATAAGCTTGAGGACGTACCAGACCATCAGGCGGCAGCTCCGGTGGCCTTGGCGCCATTGGCGAGTTCGACGATGCGCATGCCGAAGCGGCCGCCTTCCGAAACGATCTCGGCCTTGGCGATCACCTTGCCGTTCACGAGCACGTCGAGCGGCTCATCGGTCAGGCGGTCGAGCATGACCACGCTGTCTTCGTTCAGCGCGAGAATGTCCTTCAGCTTCATGCTGGCGCGGCCGAGCTCGACCGAGAGGCGGACATCGACATCCTTCAGCAGGGCAAAGCCGTCATTGCCGTCGAACATCTTATTTCTCCTTCCTAGAGGTAATCTGGGTCAGCTGCAGGGCCGCGCGATCGTCCATCGCGCCGACGGTCCCATGAGCAACGATCTGATCTCCCGCGACCAGCGGCACGGTGCGTGCCACGGCGACGGGGAGGACCATTCCGGGCTTCAGCGCGGAAAGCAGGGAAACGGGTACGTTCATGTCCACCAGCACCGCTTTCAGTTCCAGCGGGATGCCGGCGAACGGCTCGGCCGCCGGGCTCGCGGGCTTGGGGTTCTTGGCAGACGCAGGCTTGCCCGGCGTACGCTTGCCAAACAGTTCGCTCATGCTCGCGGCGGGGAAGCCTACCGTGACTGCCCACGGGCGAGTGCCCGCAACGACGACTTCGAGCGAGACGAGCGCCACGCGGCATTGTGCGAAAGGCGCGAGCAGTTCCTCGTCCATGCCGGAGCACAGCGTCTGGATGCCCTGGCCTTCGCCCAGCTCGAGGCCGGCGGCGAGCGCTTCCACCAGGATGGCTTCCAGGCGGTTGCTCATCAGCGTGGCCGCGGTCGGCAGCCTTTCGGGGATGCGTTCGGGAACCTCGCCGGTGCCGCCATAGATCAGGTCGACAAAGGCCAGCGCGGTGGCGGCCGGGATCGAGATCATCAGCGGCGCCTGCCCCTCGCCGGCGGCAAGCAGGCTGTTGGCCGCGACCTGGCCGAGCTTGCCAGCCAGTTCCTCGCCGCCATCGACTTCGACCGCCGAGACGGCGCGCAGCTTGAGCTTCCGCCCGGCGCACAGGCGAGCGAGAGGACCGTTCAGCAATTCGCCCACGCGGGCCGCGAACCGGTTCAGATCCTTCAGCGGATCGCAGCCCGGCGCGACCGCGCGCAGCAGCTCGCGAGCGTGCTGGGCAGCTATGGCTTCGGCAATGAAGTTCCCTTCGGGCCTCATTGGACCAGCAGGCTCCGGAAATAGACGTTGTCCACGCCGCCGAAGCCTTCGACTCCGGTCAGCACTTCGTTGATCGCGCCGGTCAGGCGCTTCTGCAGGCGGACCTTGCCGTCCTGGGTGAGGATGTCCTCTTCCGGCGTATCGGCCAGTTCGATCAGGATGCGCGAGCGGATGGCCAGCTCATGCTTCTTGAGCCACATCAGCACGCGGCCGTCGCGATGGGTGGAGGCGGCAAGGCTCAGCTGGATGAGGCCGGCGGAATTCTTCAGGTTCGAGGTGAACTCGTCGGAGAAGGTGTAATAGGCGGTGCGGTATTTGCTGCCGCCGTCGCCGGGAATGTCGGCCGGGGCTTCGTCGCCTTCCTTCGCCTTGATGGCGAAGGGATCTTCCTGGCCCTTGAGGACCAGCTGGGGATTGTTGTCCTCCTTTTCCGTCTTGTGCGCGCCGCCGGCCAGCATCCCGGCCTCGACGAGGCCATAGGTGCCGCCTGCGCCCGCACCGACGAGGATGACCCCGCCCAGCGTCTTCACGATCAGGCCCTTGCCCTTCTTCCTGGGTTTGCCCTGGCCGTTTTCCTGTTCACTCATGTCTTGCATGCCCCCTTGTTCAAATCTGTGTTGCTGCGCTCAGGCGAAGATCCCGCCCCGGCTGGGGGCGGATTGCCGCGCGGCCTGGCCGGGATTGGTCTGGTCGATCTCGTCACCCGATGCGTCATGGCCGCGGCGGGCGTTTCCGTCCCGGGCCGAGGCATCGGCATTGGCCGCGCCGCGCGCGCCAGCGTCGTCGCGGCGATTGCCCTGCGCTCCAGCCTGGCCGTTCGTATCGCTCTGCGCGCGCTCGGCCGGCATCGCGGCATTCACGGCCCGGTCGAAGTCAGGGTCCTGGCTGGTCATCGAGACCGACAGCGCGCCGTCCTGATGGGTGAAGCGCAGCGAGACGTCGCCGAACTCGGCATGCTTGACCGTCATCGTCGCTTCTTGCGGCGCCATCGCGTTGCGCGCTTCCACCAGGCGATCGACCAGTGCGGAAAAATCATGCGGGCGGGCGATGCCGTTGGCATCGGCAAGGCGCGCCACGGCGGGGGCCTGCATTGCGGCCGGAGTATCGGTGGAAGGTGCAACGACAGTGGCGGCAGGCTGCGTGTCGGTTACGAGCGCTTCGGCGAGCTTCAGGGCCGGCATCGGCTTCGTTTCGACGCCAAGTTCGACACGGAACTCGCGAGAGGCGACGGGTCGAGCAAAGACCACCAGCTTTGCGATGCGCGGATCGGCGGCCTGCTCGGCCATCGTCTTCGGTATTTCGATGGTCGGAAGGACGGGAAGCGGCTTGGCCACCTGTCCGATCGGCTGGACCTGGGGCTTCGCGGCTCGTTCGGGCTTGGCAGCCGGCACGGGTTGCGGCGCGGCGCGGCCGGTAGGCAGCGTTTCGGCGTCCTGCGCGGTCGCTTCGGGCAGCGAAGCGGGCGGCGGCGGAGCGGCGAAGGGAATGATGGGATCGAGGAAAAACTTGGCCGGGGCGACCATGTCCTCGGCAGGGCCCTCATCGCTGTCGCGCACGGGCATGGTGCCGCGCTCCTCGACCGACAGAAGTTCCGGCGAGGTGGTTTCGCTCAGGCGGGCCGGCAGCTTCACCGGCAGGGGAAGGGCGATCGGAGCGGCAACGGCCGGCAGATCCTTGCCACCCTCCGGCAAATCCTTGCCGGTGCTTGCCGGCTCCTGTCCGATTTCGCCTTCCAGCAGGCCGGCAAACAGGCCCTCGACAGCAGCCGGAAGGGCCGCTTTCGTGGGGTTTGCCGGGACGGTGCCGGGAAGGGAGGAAAACTGGATCATGAACACCTCGATTGCTGCCGAGGTATATTATTCAAGTACCGTGCCAGATTCTCTTTCTGGCTGAAGATACGGGACTTTCTGTCCGTTTCACGATGGCGCGCGCTTCATTGTCGGCGCGCTGTTCCACCGCTGCGCGGCGGCGCTCGGCCGCGGCGAGTTCCGCCAGCTTGCGATCCGCATGGACGCGGGCGTTGTTGGCGTCGAGGCCCGCGGAGGCCGCGATCCGGTAGAGGCCGGATACGAAGCGCGCGTTCTGGCGCAGCGCCTGGCCGTCCACCGCATCGCTGCGGGTGGCATAGTCATCCGCCAGCTTGCGCGTCCGGTCGGTCAACGCGGTCAGCTGGGCCAGCGTGCCTTCCGCCTGCGCGGTTTCGGCCGCCAGCGTCTGCTTGGCGATGGCGCGAACCTTTTCCAGCCGGCGCAGGCGCTTGAGGCGCTGTTCCTCAACCTTCATCGCTCAACAATTCCGCCAGCTCGCGCACGCTGTCTTCATAGGAGATGGATTCCCTGCCGGACTGGCAGAGGAAAGCGACCAGCGCCTGCTGCTTGGCGATGGCGCGGTCCAGCTGCGGGTCGGCGCCCGCGCGATAGGCGCCCATCAGCACGAGATCGCGATTGGCCTCGTAACTCGCCATCAGCGCGCGGAAGCTCCGGGCGAACTGCTGGTGCTCAGCGCCGGTGATGTCGGCCATCACGCGACTCAGGGATGCGGGCACATCGACCGCCGGATATTGCCCCCGTTGCGCGAGATCGCGCGAGAGGACGATGTGCCCGTCCAGGATCGACCGCGCGGTGTCCACCACCGGGTCGTCCTGATTGTCGCCATCGGCCAGCACGGTGTAGAGCCCGGTGATCGAGCCGCCCGACTGGCCGGAATTGCCCGCGCGCTCGACCAGCTTGGTGATCGTGGACAGGGCGGAAGGAGGATAGCCGCGCGCCGCGCCGGGTTCCCCCAGCAGCAGCGCGATCTCGCGCGCGGCATGCGCCACGCGGGTAAGGCTGTCGAGAATGAGGAGCACGCGCTTGCCCTTGGCGCGGAAATATTCCGCAAGGCTGGTGGCGAGCATCGCGCCGCGCAGGCGCAGATTGGGCGCATGATCGGCCGGCACGGCGACCACGATGGTCCGTTCGCGCCTGGCGCCGATCATGTGGCGTTCCACGAAGTCCGAGACTTCGCGCGCGCGCTCGCCGATCAGGCCGGCGACCACGATATCGGCTTCCGCGCCATTGGCGACCATGTCGATCAGGACGGACTTGCCGACGCCCGAGCCCGCCATGATGCCCACGCGCTGGCCGATGCCGAACGTGGTGAGCGCATTGAGCGAGCGGATTCCGGTGTCGAACGGTTCGCGCACGCGGGTGCGGTCGAGCGCGCCCACGCGCATGCCGCCCACGGGCCATTGTTCATCGGCGCGGACGGGTTCGCGCCCGTCGATCGGCTTGCCTTCGCCATCGACCGCGCGGCCGAGGAAACGTTCGCCCACGCCGACCATACCCGGGGTGCCGCCGGGATAGACGCGCGAGCCGGGGCGGAGCGATACCGTGTCGCCCAGCAGCATCATGATCGTGCGGCCGTTGCGGAAGCCGATCACTTCGGCGGTGAGCGCCTGACGGCCCTGCGCCACATGGCACAGCGAACCGACCGGCACGGACAGGCCGCTGACTTCCAGCAAGCCGCCATCGCAGGCGGACAGCAGCCCATAGCGCCGCGGATTGAGCTCGATCGGGTCCGACGGCAGGGCGGAAAGGATCGCTTCGAAGCGCTTCAGCATAAATTCCCCTCCCCTTCAGGGTAGGGGGTAGGGGGTGGGGCCTCTCCCCACTCGCCGATGCTGGATGCAAAGGACAGGCCCCACCCCCAGCCCCTCCCCTTCAGGGGAGGGGAGTGTGTTGCGCGTCCACTCCAATCGAAGCGTTTCAGCATAGGCGCAGTGCTTCCGCGATGGCGCGGCGCCATTGCTCCGGACCGTCCTCCACGCCGCCTTCGGCGGTCTCGATCCGCAGCCCGCCGCGTTGCAGCGCTGGATCGGGTTCGACCTTGAGGCCATCGGGCAGGCGATCGGCGACCAGCGCGAGATCTTCCGGGTGGAGGCGCAGGATACGGTCATCCTCCGCGCGGCGCAGCAGATCGAGCGCCTTGCGAATACGGGCCCTCAACCCTGTGGGATCGATCGCGAGGGGCGCCATCGCTTCCTGGCACAGCGCCAGCACGGTTTCGCGCAGGCGTTCCTCTAGCCGCAGCGTCTCCGCTTCGCCCAGCCTGTCCAGCGCGGTTTCGATACGCCCACGCGCCGCGGCTTCCTCGGCCGCGGTGACGCGGGCCTGGAGCAGCGTTTCCTCCGCGCCCTTCATGTAACCATCGGCGAAAGCTTGGGAGATCGGATCGTCGTTCCTGGGTTCCGGCGTCGCTTCGATCGTGAAAGGCGCGAAACGGATATCGCGCGCGAAACCCGCGCGCGGTTCGAAGAAGTCCCTCGGAAGGCTAGACATAATCGTCGTCTCCGCCCGAGCCGAAGGCAATCGCGCCATCGGCGGCCAGGCGGCGGGCGACGTCGATCATCGCCTTCTGCGCGGCTTCGACTTCGGCCATCTTGATCCGGCCGCGATTGTCGATCTCGTCACGCACGCCATCGGCCGCACGGCTCGACATGGCGGCGAAGAACATTTCGCGGTCGCCTTCCGGCGTGCCCTTGAGCGCATCGACCAGCGTCTCGCTGTCCACTTCACGCAGCAGGGCGCCCATCGACTGGCCGTCGAGCACGAAGAGGTGTTCGAAGCGGAACATCTCGCTCTCGATCCTGCGCGCGAGCGCGCGATCTACGCGGGTGAGGTGGGACATGACCTGCTTTTCGACCATCTTGCCCGACTTGTTGATGATCTCGGCCGCATCGGCCGGTCCGCCCAGCTGCAAGGGCAGGGAGCCGTGGGTTTGGGCGATCTTCTGGGACAGCAGCTCTTCCAGCATCGCGATCGCTTCGCCGGATACCGCGCCCAGTGTCGCCACGCGGTGGACGACTTCGGACTGGAGCTGGTCGGGCAGCGAATGGAGCACGCGGGCCGCGACCTGCGGATCGATCTGCACCATCAGCACGGCGATGGTCTGCGGATGTTCGCCATCGATCAGCGGGGCGAGAACTTCGGGATCGAGCCATCTGGCAAGCTCGAGCGAGGAGGTCTTGCGGCCAGCGGAGGGCAGGCTGATCGAGCGCATGATATTGGACGCCTTCATCTCACCCACGGCGCCGGCCATCAGGTTTTCCACCTGACGCACGCGGTCGGATGCGGGCATGCCATCATGCTGGGTGCGGGTCAGGAAATCGCTCACGGTCTTCGAGATCGTGGTCGGATCGATATCGCCCAGCGCACACATGCGCTCGCCCAGTATGCGCAGCTCGTCGGGCTCCAATTGCCCGAGGATCTGCGTCGCCTGGCTTTCGTCCAGCAGCATTACCATCACGGCAGCGCGGCCGGCGGGATCGAGTTCCCTTACAGCGTTCATGATTGCGCACCCGGTTGCTGGCTGAGCATCTGCCTGAGCGCGATCACCGCACGGTCAGGCCGTTCGTCGACGATCTTCTGCGCCGCGCCGACCTGGCGGTTGAGCAGCGAACGGTCCAGCGCATCGGGCACCGGACCGCCATCGCTATCGTCCTTCTTGGGCGACAGCGGGAGGATATCCATTGGATCGGGCTTGGACGCGTTGTTCTTCAACATGCGCAGCAGTGGACGGACGCCGAGCAGCAGCACGAGCAGCACGCCGATCAGGGCGACCACGTTGCGCAGTACCGTGGCGAACCAAGCGGTTTCATAGAAAGCCGGCTCTTCCGCTTCGGCGACCTTGAAGCTGCGGACCATGACTTCCACCTGGTCGCCGCGTGTGGGATTGGCACCCACGGCTGCGCCCACCAGCGCCTTGAGCTTGTCGATATCGGCCGCCTTGGCCTTCTTCATCGCTTCGGCGCTCAGAACCACCGCGACGGACAGGCGCTTGATCTGGCCCGGGCCGCTATTGGTGACGGCCACTTCGCGGCCCAGCTCATAAGTGCGCGAGGCGCGGCTTTCACCCTGGGTAGTCGGCGCGGCGGCCGGCGTTGCAGCCGGTGCGGGCGTACCTTCGGGCGCACCGGGCTGGGCGGTGGAGGGCGGCGGCGGGGTGTTGGAAAGCACGCCCGGCACGCCGACCGCGGCGCCGGCGCCGGCGGAGTTCGAGGTTTCCTCGGTCTCCTGGCGGACCACGCCTTCCTTGTCGTAGCTTTCGCGTGCGGCGGTGCGCTCCTCCATGTCGAGTTCGACCTGGATTTCGCTGGAGAAGTTCTCCGCGCCCATCACCGGCGTCAGCAGCTGGTTGACCTGCGCGCGGAGCTTTTCCTCCATCCGCGCCTGCAGTTCGAGCCCGTCCGCGTCTTTGCCTGCCTTCTGCGAGAGCAGGCGGCCATGCTGGTCGACGATGCGGACATCATCCACCGAAAGGCCGGATACCGAATTGGCGACGAGATTGGAGATCGCCACCACCTGGCTGTCGTTGAGCTGACGGCCATTGGCAAGGCGCAGCATGACGGAGGCGGATGGCGGGGAACTGTCGCGAACGAAGACCGACTGTTCGGGTTCGGCCAGATGCACGCGCACGCTTTCCACACCATCGATCTCCTTGATCGTGAGCATCAGTTCGCGTTCTCGCGCGGCGCGCAGGCGTTCGCCTTCCATCGTGCGGCTGGCGCCCAGCGGAAGCGTATCGAGCAGCTCGATCCCGCTTTCCGGCGTGGACAATGCGCCATCGGAAGCGACGACCATGCGGGCGCGGTAGAGGTCCTCCTCGTTCACCGAGAGCGAGCCGCTGTTGTTGTCGATCCTGTAGGGGATCGCTGCCTTGTCGAGAGCGGTCACCACGCTCGCGCGCTGTCCGTCGTCGAGCTGCGTATAGAGCGTGCGCTGCGGCGCGGGCGAAAGCACGACATAGGTCAGCGCCAGCGCGCCGATCGCCGCCACGCCGCCGAACCACGGCAAGGCGCGGCGGATAGCCGGCTGGTCGGTGAAGCTGCGGACCCGCGAGAAGGCGCTGCCGCCGGCCGGATCGGTCAGAACGGCAAGAGGCGACCCCTGGCCGCCGTGATTGCCTGCTGGAACGAGATCGCTCATCTAATCAGACCCCCATCCGCATGATGTCCTGGTAGGCCGACAGCAGCCGGTTCCTGACCTGGAGCGTGGCTTCGAAGGCGAGACCCGCCTCCTGTCGCGCCATCATAACCTTGGCGATATCGGTGACTTCACCGCGTTCGTAGGCGGCCGAGAGGCCTTCCGCCTTGCTCTGCGTCTGGTTGACGTTGTCGAGCGCGGTGCGGAGATTCTCGGCGAAGCCGCCGGTCGTCGATTGCGGCGTGGCGGCGGTTTCGGCCGCGCCGGGTTCGCGCAGCTGCTGGAGCAGTTGCGAGCGTTCGATGAGCTGCTGGCGCAGCGCGATGATGTCGCGCACGCCGGCTGCTCCCGTCGTGGGATTGATCGGGTTCATCAGCGACCTCCGCCGACCGCGATGCCGGCGTCACGGAAGGACGCGAGGCGATAGCGCAGCGTCCGTTCGGAAATGCCCAGTTCCCTGGCCGCGGCGGCGCGGCGGCCGCCGCAGGCGTCCAGCGTCGCCATGATGGCGCGCGCTTCGGAGATCTGGACGATGTTGGAGAGCTTGCCGTTGGCGGTGGCCGCGGCGGTTTCTTCCACGCGGGCCGCGTTGCGCGGGGCCTGGTCGAAGATGATGTGTTCGGGCTCGATCCGTTCGCGGCCCTGCGCAAGCAGCAGCGCGCGGCGGACGACGTTTTCCAGCTCGCGCACATTGCCCGGCCAGCCGTGCAGCTTGAGCATGGCGAGCGCGGCGTCGCTCAGCCACGGTACTGGTTGGCCTTGCGGCGCGTGGCGCAGCAGCAGCGAGAAGGCGAGCGGAGCGACATCCTGCGGACGCTCGGCGAGCGCGCGCAGCGAGAGGGGGAAGACGTTGAGGCGATAATAGAGGTCGGCGCGGAAGCGGCCTTCCTCGACTTCGAGCGGCAGATCGCGGTTGGCCGATGCGATGATGCGCACGTCGACCTTGATCGGGCGGGTGGCGCCGATGGGCACGACTTCGCCTTCCTGAAGGGCACGCAGCAGCTTGGCCTGGAGGGCGAGCGGCATCTCGGCGATCTCGTCGAGCAGCAGCGTGCCGCCGTGGGCTGCGCGGAAGAAGCCCTCGCCGGCCGCATTGGCGCCGGTGAAGGAACCCTTCTCATGGCCGAAGAGCATCGCTTCGAGCATGGTTTCCGGCATCGCGGCGCAGTTGATCGCGATGAACGGGCCGTTCCTGCGCGGGCTGCATTCGTGGATGAAGCGCGAAAGCACTTCCTTGCCGGTGCCGGTCGGGCCGGTGATGAGGACGGGGATTTCGCTGGCGGCGAGACGTTCGCCGAGCGCCAGGATCGAGAGGCTTTCCGGATCGGCCGCGATCGGCATGCCGGGGCGGGTGGCCGCGGCGATGGCGGCGGCGAGAGAAGCTTCGGACAGCGGATCGCCGTAGGAGAGCGCGAGCCGGCCGGAAGCGAGGCGTTCCAGCTTCGGCGCATCGGTGCGGGCGAGGTGGAGCGCGCGGGCACCTGCCTGCGCTTCCTCGCCCCTATCGCCGATCCAGACGTTCCTGCCCACGGCGCCGGCGTCGAGGATCACCGAGAGCCGTTGCCCCAGGCTCTTGTGTTCCAGCCTTGCGGCGCTCGTGAAGTGAACCGTTTCCATCATTGCCCCCGAATTAACTATAATCGGTAGGCACGATTTGCCGGGAATATGGGAAACAGGTCCGTAATGGCCGGCACCGGAAAACTACGGGAAAATTTCCTTTAACCGTAGGTTAGCGAAAAAAACCGCTGAGCCGGGGCTGAAAAATCCCGAACACCTGCCGCTCTTAGCCGTGGCAACCGCGAATGGCATTGGGCCGGCGGCGCCTCTCTATCGAAGACACGGGAGTCACGAAATGTCGGTTATCAACACCAATATCAGTGCGCTGCGGGCGAGCAATGCCTCCACCGCCGCCGAGAAGCTGAGCGCCAACGCGATGGAACGTCTGTCCAGCGGCAAGCGCATCAACAGCGCGAAGGACGATGCCGCCGGCCTCGCCATCGCGACCAGCATGACCTCGCAGGTGCGTGGCATGAACCAGGCCATCCGCAATTCCAACGACGGTATCGCGCTGGCCCAGACGGCTGAAGGTGCGCTCGGCGAAGTCACCAACATGCTGCAGCGCGTCCGCGAACTGGCCACCCAGTCCGCTTCGGGCACGTATCAGGACACCACGGACCGCGCTTACATGCAGACGGAAGTCGACGAGCTGACCGCTCAGATCGACCAGGTCATCACCAACAGCGAGTTCAATGGCGTGAAGCTGTTCGACGGTTCGACGGCTTCGGTCACGATCCAGACCGGCGCGAACGCTGCCGATACGGTCGATCTCGTTATGACCGACCTGACCTCGCTGGCCGCCAGCGGCGGTGCGGCCGGTTCCTACGACGTTTCGACGGCGACTGCCGCCAACGCTCTGCTCACCTCGGTGACCACGGAACTGGACTCGATCTCCAGCGCTCGCGCGTCGCTCGGTGCCGGCCAGAACCGTCTGGAATCGGTCGTCAACACGCTTACCAGCAACGTCACGAACCTCTCCGACGCGCGTTCGCGGATCGAAGACGCCGATTACTCGGCTGAAACGACGAAGCTCGCCAAGGCTCAGATCCTGAGCCAGGCTTCGACGGCGATGCTTGCTCAGGCGAACCAGAGCCAGCAGAACGTGCTTTCGCTCCTGCGCTAAGCACTCGCGAAAATCGTCACGGGAATTGGCCCGGCGGTCCTTGCCGCCGGGCCTTTTTCGTAGCCTCTCCCTTTCAGGGGAGGAGAGAGCTGCCAATCCCTCAAAACACGGCGCGCAGCCCGCCATAGATGGCGCGGCGTTCCACCGGGTAATAGGCGACAGTCGCGGGCGTTGAGAGCAGCACGGCCGAGATGTCGCCCACGGCCTTCTTTCCGGTCAGGTTGCGGGCATCAAGGAACAGCGTGAGACCTTCGCGTGGATGCATCTCCGCCCCGATCCCGAACATCGTGTAGCCCGGTGCGCGCGTGGTGTTGCGATAATCCGCCCAGGCGCCGCGCGGCACCCATTCGACATTGGGCGAGATATTGAGCCAGTCCGGGCCGAGCTTCACTTCCGCGCGATAGAGGTGCTTCGGGACCACCGGCAGGCGGTTGTCGCCATATTGGGCATCGTTGCGGAACGTGAAGTCGTTGAACTGGTAGGTCTGGCGCAGCGTAGCCCAGGGCGCGAGGCGCAGGGCCAACCCGGCCTCGATCCCCTGGTGCCGCGTCCGCCCGGCATTGAAGGTGGCTGCCGGGAAGTCCGGCCCCACCGCATATTGCAGCATCTCGTCCCTGATGTCCGCGCGATAGAAGCTGATGTCCCAGCTCGCGATCCCACTGGCGCCGCGTGTGCCGATCTCGAAGGTCCAGGCCTTCTGCGTGCCCACTGCCGTGAAGCCGGGCAGCCCGGTCGCCGGGGTCTGGCTGAGCTCCCCGAAGCCCGGAAGTTCCACCGACCGGCTGTAATTGGCATAGAACTGGATGTCGCGGAGCGGTTCGTAGAGCAGGCCGAACTTGGGCGAGAAGGCGTCGAAATCGGCCTTGCCGCTGCGCTGCGGGGCGAGCCGGTTGTCGATCTCGCGCTTGCCCGCCGTATGGATGCCGCCCGCGATCAGCGTCAGGCCGGGCAGGGGCTTCACGCGGACTTCGCCATAGGTGTTGATCGTATGCGCCGTCTGTCGCGCATCGGCGGTCAGCGCGCCGCGCCTGCCTGCGACATTGACGTATTGCCGTGCGGCCACGGTCCCGAAGCGCGCCTGCGTGCCGAGCGTCAGTTCCCACGGCAGCGCCCCGAGATCGCCCGTGAGATCGAGGCTGGCGAAGAACCCGCGATCCTTGCCCTTCTGGTCGATCACCTGGAAGATCGGGTGGAACAGGTCCTTGTCATTGTAATAGGCGCCCAGCGTCAGCTTCCCGCTGCCCAGTGCGATCGTGGTGCGGTTCTGCAGGCGGACGGACCTGATATCGCGCTCCTGGTCCTGCGCGATATTGCCGGGCAGCGAGAGTTTCGGCGTTGTAAGCGCTTGGCCAAGCGTCAGCGATCCGGGCAGGTCCTGGTCGATGTGATTGTAGCTCGCATAGAAGCGCGTCTCGACGCGATCGCCCAGCCTGATCCCGACATTGCCGTTGAAGCGCAAGGCATCCCGCTTGGCATGCCTGCGATCGCCGTCCGAACTGTCGCTGGTGACGGCGCCATAGGCATCGAACCGATCATTGGCGAAAGCGAAACCGGCCTTGCCGCGAAAGGTCGAGAAGCTGCCGCCATCGACGCGCAGCTCAGCCAGCGGCGCGGTGCGGCCGGTGGGTGTCACCGCGTTGATGGCGCCACCCAGCGTCGAACCGCCCAGCCGGAGCGCATTGGCTCCGCGATAGATCTCGATCCGTTCGAACACTTGCGGATCGAGTTCCTGGAAATCGCCATTGTCGTCCGCCAGATTGATCGGGATGCCGTCCTGCAGCAGCGTCAGCCCACGCATGTGGAAGCCGCGGCTGATGCCGGAGCCGCGGATGGAGATGCGGATTTCCTGGCCGAAGCGGGGCTGGGTGTAGACGCCGGGCGAGAAGGCCAGCGCATCGCGCAGCGAGACGGCCATCTTGTCCTCGAAGGCGGAACGGTCGACCACATCGACTCCGCCCGGCCGTTTCTCGGCCTCGGCTTTCGCTTCGTCGGTGACGCGCTGGGCGGTTACCACGATGATGCGGCGCTGGTCCTGGTCGCCGGCTTCATCGGCGTGGGCGAGGGATGGAAGTGTTGCAAGCGCCAGCGCCGACACGGCGCCGAGGCAACGGGAATTATGGAACATGGGATTTCCCCGATCGGGCGCGATGGATTGCGCCTGGGCAGAACGGCCGCGCGCGATGGGCGGTGGCCACGGTTGCGATCAGAGGTGGGCTGGTGGTCCGGTCGGCGGCGGGGGCGGCGCGGCCAGGCCACGGCCGATAGCGACGGAATCGCGGAGCGGAATGAAGACTGCCGCAGCGGCCAGCGGCGTGACGGAGGTGGGGCCGATGACGTCCGGGAGCGCCAGCGCACTCGCGAAACCGCCGAACACGCAAGGCTGGTGCTTGGTCGTCTCGTCGCCGGAAGGCTTTTCGCCCTTGTGGAGCTTGCCGGCCTGATCGACCCAGGCGCTCATCCCCGACATGTCGGAGCAGAGCGAGATCGCGTAGCCTTGGGTGGTGCTCGGCATGAAGCCGGCAGGCACGAGAATCCGCAGCAGCAGTGCCAGCGCGCTCAGGACGATGAACGTCCCGATGCCGGCGTTTCGGCTTGCGAGTCTGGCTCCGTGCATGGCGCGCCGTTAAGCGCCACCGCGCCCATTGTCGATGAGGGAATGAGCGAGCGCCGGTGTCTCGCTATGCGATGCGCGGCACGGAAGCTCCGATATGGTCGCCTGTGAAGCGTGACTCAGGCGCGGTAAAATGCTGTTAATAAGTTGTGGAAACCGAGTCGTGCTGAACGCTTTGGGATTCGAACGATGTGGGATGGGGCAATTTCAACCGATGGAATCGGCGGGGCGGATGCCCTGTGGGATCGCGCGTTTCCGAGCGAGGGCGAACAGCCCGGGGTGATCCTGCGCGACCTCGCCTCGCGCCCGCGCCCCAATGGCCATGTGATCGTTTTCGCTAACGAGAAGGGCGGTGTGGGAAAGTCCACGCTCTCCTTCCATTGCTGCGTCGCGCTGTGCGACGCGGGTGAGAAGGTGGCGGTGATTGATCTCGATCGCCAGCAGCAGACGCTGGCGCGCGCGCTCGGCAATCGTGAGGGCACGGCGCGCAGCCTCGGCGTCGATCTGCCAAGGCCGCGTCATGCCGTGCTCAATCATCAGAGCGGCGCGCAGCTGAGCCAGGAGATCGCCCGTATCGGATCGGATTGCCGCTTCATCGTGATCGACGTGGCCGGCCATGATTCCGCCATTGCCCGCCGGGCGATCGCTCTGGCGGATACTCTGGTCACGCCGGTGAACAGTTCCTTCGTCGATCTCGACCTGCTCGGCAAATATGATCCCGTCACCATGCGTCTCAAGGAACCCGGCCATTTCGCGTGCCTCGTCAACGGGCTGCGGCAGGAACGGATCGGCCACGGCCTCGGCCCGATCGACTGGGTGGTGATGAAGAACCGCTCGCGGGCGGCGGAAAGCAGGCAGCAGCAGCGCATCGACCTGGCGCTGGAAGGCCTTGCGCAGGCTGCGGGCTTCCGGCTCGGCCACGGGTTGAGCGAAAGAGTGGCCTATCGGGAACTGTTCCCTTTCGGCCTCACCCATCTGGACCTGAAGCACATTCCCCGGCTGGCGCGGATGCAGATGTGCACCGGCGAGGAGATCCATCGCCTGCTGGGGGATCTGGCCCTGCCGCTCGGTCAGCCGGTGCATCGCCAGGGGGACGGGCGCTTCAAAGCCAAGGTGATGCACAAGGCCGCGCAAGCGTTCAACGCCTCGCTCCATGGGCATATGCGGCCGAGTGCATTGGCGAAGATCGATTGAGCTTCTAGCGTCATTGCGAGGGCCGGCAGGCCCGTGGCAATCCAGAGCGCCGCGCGGGGGCTCTGGATTGCTTCGCTTTGCTCGCAATGACGAGAGTGCCTAATTCATCAACAGGCCTAATTCATCAACAGGATCGAGATTCGGCGGTTGCGCGGATCGGACGGATCGTTCGCCACCAGCAATTCGCGATCGGCAACGCCTTCGATGCGGCGGAAGCGCGATTGCGCAATGCCCTGGCGGACGAGCGCCTGGCGAGTGGCCTCGGCCCGGCCCGCCGAAAGCGCCCAATTGTTGCCTACGCCGATACCGCCGCCCTTCCAGGGGACGGAGTCCGTATGGCCGCGAATGGTGAGGCCGCCGGCTTCCGGTGAGACGGTCTCGGCGATCGCGTCCAGCAGGTTGGCTGCGTCGGACGTCAGCACCGTGGTGCCGAGCTGGAACATCGAGAAGTCCGCATCGTCGACGAGGTCGATCCGGATGCCTTCGGTCGTATCCACCATGCGTACCTGGCTCATCAGCCGCTGGAGCGTCTTCGATTCCGCGAGCTTCGATTCCAGGCGCGCGCGCATTTCGTGGATCGTCTTCTCGCGCGTGGCGCCTTCCTTCACGCCGCCGGTCGTGTCGCGCGGGATAGTGAGCGAGCGGGTCCCGGTCTGGCCCATGCGATGGCGATAGCTGTCGGTATCGGTGATCGAGGAGCCGCCGAGCATGCCGTCGGAGCCCGCGCTCTGTTCGCGCAGCTTGACCAGCGTTGGGGTGAAATAGTCCGCCAGGCCCTTGCGCTGGTTCTCCTCGGTCGCGCCGAGCAGCCACAGCAGCAGGAAGAAGGCCATCATCGCGGTCACGAAGTCCGCATAGGCCACTTTCCACGCGCCGCCGTGATGGCCGCCGCCGGCGGCGACGACCACTTTCTTGACGATGACCGGGGGTGGCGGCTCGTTCTTGCCTCGTTTCGCGGCAGCGGCCATCTCAGCGGCCCCGCAGGCTGTCGAGCAGCTCGGTCAGTTCCGGACGATTGGCATGGCCGAGGCCCGACCGCGCGGATTCCACCACCAGCGGCTGCGGCCAGCCATGCAGCGAGGAGATGATGATCTGCTTCACCGCATGGAACACCTGCTCGTCATGCGCGATCACCTGCTTGAGGCGCGAGGCGAGCGGACCGACGATGCCATAGGCCAGCAGCACGCCCAGGAAGGTGCCGACCAGCGCCGAACCGATCATGCCGCCCAGGATGGCCGGCGGCTTGTCGATCGAGCCCATCGTCTTCACCACGCCGAGCACGGCGGCGACG
>CAMLQG010000032.1 GCA_946482075.1 uncultured Erythrobacteraceae bacterium | reverse complement strand
CCCCTCCCTTGGAGCCGCAGGCGGCGCGCAGCGCCAACGGGAGGGGAGGAAACACCGGGCGCCAAAGCCTGTTGGCCCTTGTTGATCCGTCGCCCCGGGCTTGACCCGGGGCCCCGCTTTCTTCGCCCGGGTCACAGGGAAAAAAGCGGGATCCCGGGTCAGGCCCGGGATGACGAAAATGGATGTAGGTATGCGAACGGGATAAGCCCCCCTCCCCTGAAGGGGAGGGGGAGAATGCCCTGGAATGCGCGTCCGTGTTTACAATCGATACTACCGCCTTTTTCCTTATCCGGCCGCCTCGATCAGCCCGATGATATCGTCCGTGCCTCTGATGTCGGCGAACAGCCCCGCGAGGTTCGCCAGCGTCGCCTGATGCCCTTCGCGCGTGGCCGCGGCATTGGCGTCGTGGGGGAAGAACACTTTGTAATCGAGCATATGGGCATCGCGCGCGCTGCTTTCGCAGCAGGCATTGGTGACCGTGCCGGTGATGATCACCGTATCGATCCCGGCCATCCGCAATTCGGAATGGAGCGTGGAGGAATTGGGCAGGAACGCGCTGTAGCGATGCTTGTCGAGCACGAGGTCGCCATCGCGCACGTCGAGCGAGTCATGCAGGCTGCGCGCCGCGCTGCCCTTCTCGAACAACACTTCGTTGGCTTTCATGTTGGGGCTCTCGCGCAGCCATTTGGGAAGCGCGAAAGGCGGCTCCTCGCTCGACGTATGGCGCGTGAAGGCGACCATGCCGCCGGCCTCGCGCAATGCCGCTCCCAGCCGGTTGATGGCCGGCACGATATCGGCGGTGCCCGGCGCGCCGATCCGGTATTGCGGGTTCACGAAACAGTCCTGCATGTCGATCACCACCAATGCGGTGCGCCCAGGTTCGATCTCGTTGAAATCGCAGATCAGCCCGCCCCGTTCCCTCAGCCAGTTCAGATCCACCATTTCGCTCATGCGCTCTCTCCATCAGCATCGGGCGGCTTCCGCGCCCATCGCCGGCATGATTATCCCAGCCCCACGGCCGCGACAATCAGGGCTGTCCCATGCTTGCCCCGGCGCAGCGGATCAGCGACAGTTCGATATTCGGCGCGAGCCAACCCGGCGCACAGCCGAAACGCGCTGCGATCCGATCGACGCAGCGCATGGGGAACGACGGCTTGCCATGAACCGCCCGGCGCGCTTCGAGCCAATGGGAGGGAGGGTTTCCGGCAAAGCGCCCGCGCAGGCATTTCGCCAGCAGGAACGGATCGATGCCGCGCTGGAAGGACCGGCCGGTCCAGCGGTCGACCGCCTGCGGCAGGTAATTGACGAACCAGCGGCGGGAATGGATCTCGCGCGGCGCAATGCGGCTTGCCGTTCCGCAGACGAACAGCCGGCCGCCGCCGCGCGTCACGCGGTGCAACTCGCCGACAACGCTGTCGAGGTGCTTCGGATCGACATATTCGAGAACGCTGTTGGCGATGACGAGATCGAAGGAGGCCGCCGTGAAAGGGAGCTCGCGCGTGTCCGCTACGTGAAGCACGGTGGCGCGGGATGCGAGGCCGTGGCGTTCGAGATTGGCTCGCGCGATCGCCGTGGCCTCCGCACTGACATCGATCGCGGTCACCCACGCGCCCAGCGCCGCGAGGACCACCGAGGATGCGCCGACATTGCACCCGAATTCGAGGACGTCGCGGTCGCGCACGTCGATGCGGTAAGCTTCCAGCAGCTTGCGCAGATGCTGCCATTCATATTCGGCATAGGCGCCCACCCAGCGGTCAGCGGGATTCATTCCCGCCTGCCTTGCAAGACGCTCGAACTCGCGATGCGCCGCTGAGCTCCAATCTATCTCGGGCCGTGCCGGACGGATTGGACCGACAGTCAAACCGAAGCGACCAGAGCGGAAGCGGCCTGCACCGTATCGTTCCAGGCGGTAAGCAGATCCGCCCTGCGCCAACCCGTATGCTTGACGCTGTCCACCACTTCTCGGACCCGCACACCGCGATTGCTGCCGTAAAGCAGGTCGGAGCCGGCCTGTTCGGTGACTCGCATGAACGTGCGCAGCGAATTATGGGGCAGGAGGCTGGGCGCTGCGGATGGCGGCATCAGCGCGGCGGCGACGCTGGCGCGGTCGGAAAACCGGGCGGATCGTATGCCGCCTTCATGCGCCAGCCAGTCGCAGAAGCGTTCGAACCGCTTTTTCACGATGCGGTTGGCGATGCCCCGATCGCGGTTCATCAGCTCGAAGCTGTGGGAGACGAGAACGAAGGCCGGCCATCCGGTCGCTGCGGCATGGCCGATGGCGGCCGCCAGCTCCCAGAAAGACAGAGCGGTCAGCTGGGCATGGCGCATGGACTCGCCCCGCCCCGCAATGGCCCCCACCGGAAACTCCCACACGCCATGGCGGCGGGTCGGCAAGAGCGCGGCCTGATCGAGACCGATCCGGCAGTCCGATGCCGTCAACCCCGGCGTGAAGCTCGTATCGATCCGGATGCCGCGGCGCGCCAGCGCGCGCAGCGTATCGTCGTCGGCGCCGTAATTGCCGGCGCGGAAAGCCACCGGATCGGGCACGCCGGCGGCGATCAGCTGTTCGGCCGCATAATCGATCAGGGTTTCCTGATGCGCCAGCGTGAAATCGGAGAGGTTCCGCCCCCGTGCAGCCCCGACCGGGCTGCGGTCCGCGAATTCGAGCCATTCGGTATGCAAGTGGAGCTGCACGTCATGACCGCGCTCCAGGATCGGATCGACGAGCCGCCGAACCGCATCCCCGCCCCACACCAGCGCGGGCATGGGATCGACGAAGAACACACCGGTCAGGCCGTAGCGATCGAAGACATCCATCTGGTAACGGACGCCGACCGCGTCATCCTCGGTCGTGCAGTCGATGCAGCGCGCGTAATTTTCGGCGCAGGAACGGGCAGTCCCGTTCCGGAACAGTTTGGAGGAGTATTCCGTATCGATCGTGAAGAAAGCCTGCATGTCTTCGGCAACGGTGCCATGCAACAGCGCGCCCACCTCCCTCTGACGCCCGAACAATCGGGTTTCTGTGTTCTATATCTTGAAAAGTCAATAAAAGGTCTTCTCAGGAAACACTTTGTAATATCGATCCCCGTCGGACCGGACGGGGCGTTTCCTCTGCGATCGACTTCGGCGGCGCGGTCTTTCCCCTCCCGGCTTGGTGAGATCTATCCGGATGCTTGTTGGCCGTTCACGGGCTGATGGTGAGAATCTCGCCGGCGTCGCGATGCGGACGGATCAACCGATCCCCCCGAAGCAATGCCCGGAAAAACGATCGAAGACCGAGCTTGCCCGACGCGTGAGCAGGTCGGGACGATCGCTTTCGCTGCTTTTGGTCTCCGGCGGTATGCCGTGGTGAAACCCCTCGCGGTCCTGATATCCGAACGGTGCGCCGCGACACATCAGCCAGACGGCTCCGAGCGCAACCAGATCAACCCCTAATATCCAGAACGCGAATGACATGATGACCTCGGCAGCACTCTCCGCTTGTCGAATGGCTTCATTGCAGAAGATGGTAAAGCCATCGGTAACGGGAAGGCCTTTTCGCCTGATGCGAGCCCCCGGCAGGACGAACCGTTGCAATCGGCATGCAGCGGTTCATTTCGCAGACAGGTGGGCGCCGAGCCGGCAAGATATCCGCGCTTTCTTCGTGATCCCGGTCGAAAATACGCTTATCCTTCCGGAAATGCGCAATCCGAGAGTCTTTTCCGTCCGGCCGGTGCTGATGATCGCTTGTGCGAGCATCGCCCTCGGCACGGTTCCCGGTGCGATGGCCGGCACTGCGCCTCCAGTCGCCGCCGCACGCACTTCGCCCGAGCTTCGCCTGGCGCTGGTCGGCTATCGCATCGCCACCGCCAATCCCGGTCTCTGCCCGAAACCTCAGATGATGACCGGGCTGATCCTGCACGAACTGGGGGCCTATGCCGCCCGCTACAGAGTCGCGGTGACGGCCGATCTCGGCCTGACTTACGGGTTCGGCATTCGCGTGATCGTACCGGAAAGCGCCGCCGCGCGGGCAGGCCTGCAGGAAAGGGACGAGATCATGGCCGTGAACGGTGAGGATCTTCGCAGCTTCGGCGCGGATCTGACGACGGACGATGCGTCCTATGACCGGACGGAGCGGTTTCACGATCTGCTCGATACGGAACTGCATAAGGGCCCTGCCCGGCTGACGATACGCCGCGGGGCCAGCCTGCTTTCGATCGCGCTTCACGGCGATGCGGGATGCGGGGGCCGCATGGCCCTGATGCCCGAGCGATCGCTCAATGCCTGGTCGGACGGGCGCTATGTCGGCCTGACGACGAGGATGATGGAATTCGTCCAGGATGATTCGGAACTCGCCTTCGTCGTCGCGCACGAGATGTCGCACAATATGCTCGGCCATGACCGGACCAGGGGCGTCGGCAATCCACTAGTGCATTTCGGCATCGGCGCCGGAGAGATCAAGGCGACGGAGCTGCAGGCCGATATCCAGGCTGTCAGGCTCATGGCGGCCTCAGGTTACGACCCGACCGCGTCGGAACGCTTTCTCGAGCGTCTCGGCAAAGCCAAGATTCTGAGAATCGCGACGACTCATCCGGGCACATCGCGCCGGATAGCAGCCGTCCGGGCGGAAATGGCGACACTTGCGAACGAGAGCAAAGGACCTGCGGCGGCGCGGCCCTAGGGGCGCGCCCTGCTCATCTCGCATCCATCATGTGCCTTAACGGCAACGAAAAACGCCGCCTCGAGCAAGGCGGCGTTTCCGATCTCCATCAAGGATGATTGAGCGGTTCAGCCCACGCTGTCGGGCGAGTCACCATCATCATCGAGAGCAATGAAGAGAGCCGTGCCGCCAACAGCAGCAGCGATGATCCAGGGCAGCGCCTCGGAAGCGGCGCGCTTCTTGAGAACGCGGGCACCGGCAGCAGCCGGATAGGCCTGCGACGCATTGAGGCCGGCGGCAGCGATATAGGCCGAAGTCGTCATCGGCGCGCCCGACGCAGCGGAGGCCGCAGTCGCACCCAGAGCCAGCGAACCCGCAGCAACGAGCCCGACGAGATAAGCTTTCCTCATTACGTCCTCCTAATAGAACCGCGAATTGCGTAGAATTTCGGAATAATTTGATATTGCATCAGCTAAGCCGAATCGTCAACAAGAATATTGCTGCGCCGCAACGTGTCGTCGTTGGCACGGCTCGATACGCCGCAATAAAGTTTCGGCGGCCTTTCCAACGATTTCCAGGCTACGGACCGGTGTCAAATCAATCTTCCGGCGCCTGAAAGGTGAGCAGTCGCTGGCGCGACCTCACCATCACCCAGGCCCACATTCTTCCGCGAGCGAGGCTTTTTCGC
The DNA here is from genome assembly GCA_946482075.1 of uncultured Erythrobacteraceae bacterium. Next base: position 26,431 of record CAMLQG010000032.1, on the reverse strand, counting down.
CTGCGTTGCTGCCGTTTTCTCATCTCGAGCGATCGGCGATGGGACAAGACGGCCAGCACGGCACACCACGCGAAGACGGCCCCCGCCAGCCCGAGGAAGAGCCATGCAGGCAACAATTCCGTATGCAACATGGCGCTTCCCCCGATGAATCAGCCGATGCCCGTCCTGAATCGAAACGTTAGTTGCACATGCTAACGAATTGACGCGATGCTGCAACTGCGAGATGATCGCCCCATGCAGTTCGCCACAAAATGGGATTTCACGGGCGGAAGATCACCGCGCCGCGATTCGGCCACGGACCATCGCGGCCGTCGCGTTATTCGCTCCCGAAAGCAGATTGATTATCGCAGAAGCGAAACGCGTTCACCAAACACCTTGGTTCTAATTCAAGAGGCATAACTTATCGCCCGCAGCAGTGCGGCGATATTTCGAAAGCTAGGAATGCCCAAAACCGTTTCGATCTCTTCTGCAACTCCTTCCCGTCAACGTGGGCCCGGCGCCAAGGCACGCTCCCGGGGCATGAGGGAGATCATGGGAAAGAGCCGGCGCTTCCACGTTCTTGCCGGCTGGCTGGCCATAGTTTTCCTGCTGGGAGGCAGCTCGCGAGCGGATCTCGCAACGCTGCCGCTCCTGCGTCCGCTGGCGCTGTTCGTGCTGGCCTATGCGCTTGCCACGCTCTCGATCGAAGATTTCAAGCGCAATCGCGCCATCGTCGCCTTGTCTGCAGGCTGGCTTGGCCTGATCCTGCTCCAGCTCGTCCCGCTGCCGCCCGCGCTCTGGCAATCGCTGGGCGACCGGGACATCATCCGCGAGATCGGAGATGCGACCAAGCTGGGCGACGATATCTGGCGTCCGCTCAGCCTGGCGCCTTTCGCGACGCTGAATGCATTCTGGGCCTCGCTTGTCCCCGCCTCGATCCTGGCACTGGGGATCGGCCTCGACCGAGAGGATGTGCTGCGGCTGGTGCCCACATTCCTGGTGATCGCCTTCACGAGCCTTTTCGTGGGCATGCTGCAGATCGCCGGTCCGTCGCGCGGTATGCTTTACTTCTATCGCTACGTTCATAGCGGCCTTCCCGTTGGCCTCCTGGCGAACCGGAACCACCAGGCCGTTCTGCTGGCCTGCGCCATTCCCGCGCTCACTCTGTGGATCACGTCCCGAAACCGGAACACGCCTCCTGGCCGGTCGCCTCTTGGCCGGTGGCTGCCGATCTTCGGTGGAACGACCGTCCTCATGCTAACGATACTGCTGACCGGTTCGCGCTCGGGCACGGTCATAGGGATGGTCGGCCTCGTCGCAGCCGGCGCGATGCTTCTCGATCCGACGGGACGATCGGAGATGGCGCAAGACCGATCGAACCCGCGAGCGCTCTGGGCTGGCCTCTTCCTCGGGGGAATGGCGGTGATGGTCGGTCTCGCGATGTCTCTGGGGCGGGCTTTCTCGATCGACCGCGTGAGCACCACCCGGATCAATGAAGAAACCCGCATGCAGATCCTGCCCACCGTGATGTCGATGGTCGAGACCTATTTCCCCTGGGGAATCGGGATCGGCTCGTTCCAGGCGGTTTTTCGCATGCACGAACCGGACAGGCTGTTGCGCGCATTCTACGTGAACCAGGCGCATAACGACTGGCTCGACCTGGCGTTGACCGGCGGCCTCCCCGCACTCATCCTGCTGGCGGCGCTATTCATCTTCTTGGCCAGAAATCTGCCGGCAGCGATCTCCGGCGCACGGACGCCGGATCAGGGAGCAGCGCGCCTCGGCTTCGTCCTGGTCGTGATGTTGGGGATGGCTTCGGTGACGGATTACACGCTGCGCGTCCCATCCATGGCATGTCTGGGCGCCCTCGCGCTACTTTGGATCAATATGGCGCGATTGCCGCGCGGCAAGGAAGTTCTCGCAAGTGCAAAAGTTTGACGATCGCATGGAGTTCCGGCAAGAAACTCCGAGGGGTGGCTTAGCCGGCCACGCTTGGGCTCAGGGAAAGTCAATGAATTCTAAGGATTTTTGGCGTAAATCACTTTGCGCAAGCCTCGCCGTTCTGCTGGCATCATGCGGAGGCGGGCGCCCAGTAATCGGCGGAGATCCCAATCTATCCGTCGTGGAAGGAACCGAACTTGCCGCGCCGCACCGTACGGATGCGACGGCAATCGCGACCCCTTATTACATCGGCCCCTTCGACCGTCTGGTCATCGATGTGTTCGGTGTCGACGAGCTTTCCCAGCGCGATTTCCAGGTCGACGCCGCGGGACGGATTTCATTTCCGCTCGTGGGCGTCGTCGATTTCAACGGCAAGACCCCCGACGAAGCGGAACGGGAACTCGCTCGCGGCCTTGCCATTCACGGCGTGCGCGATCCGCAGGTCACTGTGAACCTCAAGGAAGCGATCAGCCGCGTGATTACGGTCGAAGGCGAAGTGAAAAGTCCCGGCATCTACCCGGTGGTCGGACGCATGACGTTGATGGGCGCGATCGCGAGAGCGCAAGGCACGGTCGAGTTCTCCAAGCTCAACGATGTCGTCATCTTCCGCACGGTACATGGCAAGCGCTATGCCGCGCTCTATGATCTCAACGCCATCCGCCACGGCGCCTATCCAGACCCGGATGTCTATGCCAGCGATGTCGTGATGGTGGGTGAATCCCGCGGACGCCGCCTGTTCAAGGACATCCTGGCCGCCTTGCCGGCTGCAGTAACCCCTATCGTGATAGGGCTAGATCGCCTTTCGAACTGATGCGCGACGCAACTCAATTAGGACCGCAACCTATGCCCGAAGGCCAACCGCAGATCCTGTCCACCAACATGATGGCGGAACAGGAATATTTGGGGGATGAATCATTTTCTCTCGGCCCCGTGCTTCTGCAGTACTGGCAAGGCGTCGTCCGCTGGCGGCTGGTCATTCTCGGGATCATCGGCGCCTGTCTTGTCGCCAGCATCCTGATCACCCTGCTTACCGCCCCGCGCTACACGGCGCGCACGCAGATCGAGATCAGTCGCGAGCAGAAGAACGTCACGAATGTCGAGGGGCTGGAATCCCAGCAGGAAGGGCGTGACCTCGAATTCTATGAAACGCAATATGCGCTGCTGAGAGCCAATTCGCTGGCCGAGCGCGTCGCGCAGAAGCTCAAGCTGCGGAATTCCGAGCAGTTCTTCGCCGCCAACGGCGTCGAGATGCCGGAAATGCCGGTCGCGAGCGACAAGTCCCCCGAAGCGATGATGGCTCGCGCCAAGCGCGATCGCGATTCCGTGGACCTCTTGCTGAAGAATGTGGAGATTGCGCCGGTCCGCCTGTCGCGCCTCGTGAATATCTCCTACACGAGCCGCGATCCGAAGCTTTCCGCCGAAATCGCCAATACATGGACGCAGGAATTCATCGGCGCGACGATGGATCGCCAGTTCGCATCGACTGCCGAAGCGCGCAAATTCCTCGAAAACCGCCTTGCAGCGCTCAGAGCCAAGCTCGAACAGTCAGAGCGGGACGTCGTCGTCTACGCATCCAGCAAGGACATTGTCACGCTGGACAGCATGCGTGACCAGGATGGCCGGACATTCACCCAGCGCACTCTCGCTTCGAGCGATCTCGAAGCCCTTAACCAGGTCCTGATCCAGGCGCGCGCCGACCGCATCGCGGCCGAGAGCAGGGCGAATTCAGGCGCCCCCGACAATTCGGCCGAATTCCTCGCGAACAACTCCATCGGCGAACTGCGCTCCAAACGCGCCGAGGCCGCTGCGAAATATGCCGAGATGATGGTCCGCTTCGAGCCGAGCTATCCGATGGCGAAAGCGCTGAAGCAACAGATCGACGCCTATGACTCGGCGATCGCCCGGGAAGCCGGTCGCGTGAAGGGCAGCCGGCAGCAGACCTATCAGGAAGCCCTGAAGCGCGAACAGGAGCTGGAAGCCCGCGTGACCCGCCTCAAGGCGCAGCTGGACGGACAGCGCCAGGCCTCGATCCAGTACAACATCTATCAGCGCGAAGCCGACACCAACCGCCAACTCTACGACGCTCTGCTCCAGCGCTACAAGGAAATCGGCGTGGCCGGTACGGTCGGCAACAGCAATATCGCGATTGTCGATCCCGCCGAAGTGCCGATCATTCCTTCGTCGCCCAACCTTCTCATCAACATGGCGCTGGCCCTGCTGCTCGGGTTCGCGCTCTCCGCAGCCGTGGTCTTCGGCCTGGAGCAGATCGACGAAGGCATCCGCAACCCGACCGACGTGAACAAGTATCTGGCCGCGCCGCTGATCGGAAACGTGCCGATGTCGGGCGATTCACCGCAGGACGAGCTTTCCGATCCGAAGTCCTCGGTTTCGGAAGCCTATTTCAGCGTCCGATCGACCCTTGCCTTCGCGACGAACCATGGCCTGCCGCAATCGCTCGCCGTGTCGAGTACGCGTCAGTCGGAAGGCAAATCGACCACTGCCCTCGCCTTGGCCGAAGTGATCGGACGCACGGGCAAGCGTGTCCTGCTGATCGATGGCGACATGCGCTCGCCTTCGCAGCACTACATGTTGGGCATGCGCAACGATATCGGCCTTTCCAACCTCCTCGCTGGCGACGATCAGACATCCAAGGCCGTTCGGGAAACCGGGCGGCGCGGTGTCTTCCTGCTGTCCAGCGGCCCCATTCCGCCGAGCCCGGCCGAACTGCTCAGCAGCGACCGGCTTACGGAACTGGTCAAGGGCTTCCTGGCCGATTTCGACCATGTGGTGATCGACTCCCCGCCTGTTCTCGGCTTGGCGGACAGCCCGCTCATCGGTCATGCGGTTGAAGGCGTGGTGTTCGTCATCGAAGCGGAACAGACCCCGCGGCGGGCTGCCCGTGCGGCTCTTCAGCGGCTTCGCTCCATCGGCAATCACATTTTCGGTGTCGTCGTGACGAAGGTCGATTTTGCACGCCACAATTATGGCTACGGTTATGGCTACGGCTATGGCTACGGCTACAATTACGAGGACAAGGCCGAGAGCGAAGGGAGCCGAAGCGCCTGATTCGGGCGCTGCCCGCTGATGCTCGGGCGATGAGGTACTTGCAGATCGCATGAGGCTTCACTCAGTTCTCCTGGCCGCCGGCGCCCTCGTCCTTGCCCCTTTCGCATGGCGGGATGCGGCCGCGAATTTATGGCTCTCCCATCGGGTCTCGGCCGCGTCGGGTTTCTTGCAGGGCGATCCGCGGGTGGCGCTCGCCGCCGTCGATCGCGCGGTCGTTCCGCCAAACAAGGCGGATGCGAAGACCGCTGAAGATATCGCCGCGAAGGCGCAGGCTTCCCTGCGAGCGGCACCGCTGGAACCGGCAGCGCTGCGCGATTTCGCTCTCGCGCTCGAGAGCCTGGGGCGTGCGGATCCCGAACGGACGCTTCTGCTCTCGGAGCGCATATCGCGGCGGGACAGGGTTGGGCAGAACGCGCTCCTGCGCATCGCGGCGACCAGGGGAGACTACGCTCGCACGCTTGCGCATCTGGACAAGCTTCTCACGGTTTCGCCGAGATCAGGCCTCGTCTTCGTGCCCGGAATAGTCGCGCTTTCCGCCGATCCGGAACTCGGCACGCTGATCTCGTCCTATTCAGGCCGTCCCTGGTTCGCCATATTCGCCAAGGAGGCCATCAGGACCAGCCCCGATCCCGATACGATCGCGGCGATCCTCAGGAAAAGCCACAAGCTTCCCCGGGAAGATCGGAGCGATCTCCTGCCGCTCATGCTCCAGCGGCTCGTGGACCGGGGCCGCCATGGTGCCGCCCGCGCCTTCGCGATCGAATTCGGCGGTGCGTCCGCCGCAACGCTGGATGATTTCGGAGTCAAAGCGCGAACGGTCGATCCGGCGCTCGGGCCCTTCGCCTGGCAGCTGACGTCGGATGGTGTCGTACAGACCGAACTGGCTTCCGATGGCGCCCTGCACGTGGAGCTTGCGCCGAGCGCGGTAACTCCGATCATGACGCGGGTGACGCTCCTGCCGCCTGGCCGATACGTGCTGGACCAGAAACTCGCCGGCGGAGACAGTTCGTCGAGCATTCTTGTCCAATGGCATATGCGATGCTCGAGCCAGAGCGGCCAGCCGGTCGTTGCCCGGGGACAGTCCGAACCGCGTATCGACGGCAGGATTCTGCGCAGCGCCGTGGACATACCGCCAGGCTGCGACGCACAGACATGGACCTGGAAAGCGCTGGCCGACGAAAGCCAGGTGTCTGCCGGTTTCGAGCTGTCCCGGCTTTCCCTGCGACCCGCCCGATAGGGCGCCAGGTCCGCGGACCGGGCCAGCGAATCGCTACGCAGATCGGCCGATCTTCGCAATCACAGCATCGTTTGCGCTGCAATTGCGCCATTCTGTGTCCTTTAGTCGGATAAATAGTTCATTGTACCGCAAAGAGCACAACATCGACAGAACTATGCGATCTAAATCAGCGAAGAAGCTATCGGAACGCCAAGAGCGACCAGTGTAAGAGATCGGAGTTCTTGCGATGGCAAAGTCAGATTCAAAGGCTGCCCAAACACGAATTAACCATCTTGATTTTTCGGATTTTACGTATTCCGCGATTGCTCTGTGTGCAATTGCAGCATACCATGCAGACGAATCATACGATCTGGGGGAGAATGCCCGGCAAACGTCGGGAGTTACGCTATGAATTCTCTCGCTGCGATGGATAGGGCCAATTACCAGGCCGTTTCCTATCAACAATCCGTTTCGAACTCGACGTTTCGACTGAGGCTTTCCCTTGGCCTGGTCGTGGTGGACGTCCTGGCCATCTGCATGGCCTCTCTGCTGGTCGGCTTCGCGATGTTCGGATCTGCATGGCAACCCGGCCATGCCTTCTTCATCGGCTTCATCGGCGCATTTCTGCCGGTTTACCTGGTCTGCGCTCATATGGTCAGCGCCTATTCCGGCCCTTCCGTGCTCGATCGGCAGGAAGCGATCCTGCGCAGCGGCGGTGGCTTCGCCATTGCAGCGGTGGTGGCGATCCTCGCTGCGGCCTCGCTGAACGCCTCCATTCTTTCCTCGATCCAGACTCTCGGCCTGATGGCGGGCGTCGCCGGCCTGTTTCTCACGGCCGGCCGCTATGCCTACATGACCCGTTCGGTGCAGAACCTGAAAGGCCCGCTCTATTCGGTGATCGAGCTGCGGGACGGCGTCATGGCCAGTCACTCCGGGGGCGCACCGTCCTTCGATACGAGCTCGTTCTTCGATCCCGCCAGCCCGACGCCGGAAAGCCTCGACAGGCTGGCGACGCTGATCGGCGCCATCGACCGCGTGATCGTGAAATGCCCGTCAAAGCGGCGGCGCGCATGGATTCATATCCTGCAGGGCATGAACGTCCATTGCGAAATCGTGATCTCGTCCATCGGTGAAACCCGCCCGATCGCGATCGGCTCCTATCAGGGTCAGACGACGCTGGTCGTCGCCCGGGGACCGCTTTCCGTACGTGAACGCCTGATCAAGCGAATGTTCGACATCGCCTTTTCGCTGGCTGCTCTCGTCGTGCTGGCCCCGCTGCTGCTGCTCGTCGCCCTCGCGATCAAGATCGACAGCCCAGGACCGATCATTTTCAAGCAATCGCGCATCGGCCGCCAGAACAAGCTGTTCCATGTCAGCAAGTTCCGCAGCATGTATTCCGACCGATGCGATGCCAGCGGAACGCGCTCGACCGGGAAGGACGATGATCGCATCACGCGCGTCGGCCGGATCATCCGCAAGCTGAGCATAGACGAGTTGCCCCAGCTCTGGGATGTCCTTGCCGGCAAGATGAGCGTCGTCGGCCCGCGCCCCCATGCGGTAAGCTCCATGGCGGAGGATCGCCTGTTCTGGGAAATCGACAACCGGTATTGGCATCGCCATGCCTGCAAGCCCGGCCTTACCGGCCTTGCGCAGATTCGCGGCTATCGCGGTTCCACGCAGCGGATCAGCGATCTCACCGACAGGCTGGCGGCTGATATGGAATATCTCTCCCAGTGGTCATTCTGGCGGGATCTGGGCATCGTCGTCCAGACCGTGAAGGTCGTGTGGCATCGTAACGCGTACTGAGTTGGCGCCCCGGCTCTCGACCGGCACTCCGCTTCTTCGTTAACAGAACTCTGCGTCACTCTGCCTGACCGGCGATGGTGCGATAAAGCTCTCCGAAATCACGCAGGCGACATCGGGACATATACAAGAATCTCTTACGGGACGCTAAGCAGGGGCTGAGCACGCTGGTTCGACTATCGACAACTTGGCTATCTGCTGGCGCGCGAGGGCATTACGCCCAATCACAAGAAGCTACTGCAGATTATCGAGAGGAGAATCTGCGGGTCCGTCGCCGCAGTGGCCACAAGTGCGCCTCAGGCATCAGATAGTCGCCCACTGACATCAAGCCAGTTGATCTGATAGAATACACCGCTGACAGGCGGAGGCGGAGCGGCGGCCGTCACTTCAATCTGCAGAAGGTTCGGTGTCGTCCCATTCTCTACAAGAGTGATGTTGGTTATCAGGCTGCCCGGGCCAACGCGAAAATCCTCCGATTTGATCAGTGTACCGTCTGATTTAAGTGAGAATTCGCACCAATATTGCAACCATGTGTCAAATGATCCGGAGGCTTGGCAGTGGAAATACAACCGACCGAATGATGGGCCTAACGTCTGAGGAAAGGTATACGCGACTATCGTTCCGGCTACCGAATTGAATTCCGGGACCGGATAGGCGAAGCCTTCGCACGTGAAAGGCATCCCACTGTAGGTCACGGGCTTGAAGATACGGGTGGGATGCGTGCGCGATACCACCTTGCCGAATGTACCACAGCCGCTTGCCTCGGGCTGGAAAAGATAGTCGCAGCCCTCGGCATAGTTGGTGCCGACTTGAACACAAACCTTCGACCTTTTGCTACCATACATTTGCATGGCAGATTCGCAGTTCAGGATCGAATTTCCATCAATGATATTGAGCACTGGGCCGGCAGGATTGTCGCCGATGGAACTGCCTACGCCACCGGCGCTGATGCCCACATCATAGTCTCTGACCACGTTGCCGATGATCGGATTTCCCGATGGGCTACAGGGATTGGAATAGAATAGCGATATGCCGTAGGTGGTGTTCGTGTTGGGACCGTTGACATCATCCCAGCCCACATTGTTGCCAACAACGGTGGCGGGACGCTGGTCGAAGGGCGCGTGACTGGGCGGGTTGAGCTTGATGCCGTCATACGGGCCACGCCCGACATTGCCGACAACGACAATGCCCTTGTGGTTGTCCTCCAGATGGATGACCTCCTTGCTAGCTCCTTGAATGCTATTGCCGACGACCGCGAAATCTTGAGGATTGGCAATGCCTATGCCCATACCCGTAAAATCGGTGTCGTCACCGTAATGCTTGATCCAATTGCCGGAAATGACACCGCCGATGAATTCGATGCCCGGCACATTGATTTCAATCCCATCGCCCAGCCGTGTGCCCGCCTCGGAATCAATTCTTCCCGAGAATACGCGGTTTGCGGCCACCAGAAAGCCGCCCTGAGGCTTGCTAGGGTCTTGACCGGAGGAATCGATATCGAGCAGTATCCCGTGACCAGCGGCATCAATATAGTTACCTAAAATGGTCATACCGAACAGATTGTCCGCACTCTTCTCCGTGCCAATGCCGTAGGCTGCGAGCGTGGTGGTGACAATACTACTGTTAAGGACGCTAACATTCTTCGTTTCCGCACTACGGATACCCAGTGCGGCATAGGTCGCGTTCAACTCGAAATTGAAAATGCGGCCATCACTGACAATGTTGACCGCCGGTTGGCTGGTAGGCGTGGAATGGGCGGGTATGGTGACGCCGGTACCCCAAACCTGTTTAACAGCGGTGGATGCGGCGGGTGCCGCGCGTAAATCATCGATGCAAAGAATTTCCTCATTGGTAATGGATGCAGCCGCTGCGCCAGCGAAGGTTGAAGCTGAGCTAAGATTAAATACCTTACCCTTAATTTGAATCGCCATAAATTACCCCTATCAGAAAATTAAGCGACCCGATTTTTCTTGATATTATTTATACATTTGAGCAGATTTTTTAGCAATCTTTTAAAACTGAATACGAATCAATCTACGATGCAAGGAGATGACGGCGCGTGCCTTTGGCGGATTCGTGAATCAACGTGGCGGGCATCTGCTGAGGGACTGTCGATTTCTTGTCCTTTCGCGCCCAATGGGCTTGGAACAGGCAGACCGTGAAGCCGACAAGAGCAAGTTTGTCGATGCCCAGAATACCGCCATTCTGAAGCATCGCGGCGAGCATGTATGTCCGCAGGATATTCGACCGCGGCGCCCACAGGAGCGCCGCGACGAGGAGCCCCCCCCCCAAGCCATACTGGAAGAGCATGTTCGAAATGCTGTTGGATAGAAACGATTCGGGCGGCACACCAGTACCGAGCGTCAGTGGATAGATCGCGTCGGCCACTTCAAGCGCGGGCAGACCGAAGGGATGCGAAGCGAGGTAGGTACCCATCATTCTGATAGGTCCGAAAATGCGCACGAAGAATGACCAATCGCTCGTGGCATTCTGGATCGAGAACCGTCCGAGAACGCGCCAGCCGATATCGGCAAAAAAGGAGGTGAAAAGGACGGCGATCAACACGAACGACAGCAGGATCGCGGTTTTCTTGAAGGCCTTTCTGTCAATACCAACCACCAGAAGCAAAATCCCGAACAGGATGAAACTGGCAGACTGACATAGCAGTCCGGCCACGATCCCTCCCACGAAGATTGCGAGACGCATCCTTGCATAGCCGTGGATCTGCGATGTGATCAGCATCAGTGAGAGCAATACGATTCCCAGATGGCTGGGTTCGGAAAATGTGCCCTGAGGTCTGGGGATTTGGAAGCGCAAGGCGAGTTCGTCGGGAACCAGCGCGGCATCATTGTTAAAGAACTCTCGCGGAAATCCGATATATATCCCTCGCTGAAGCAGGACGAACTGGATGACCGTGAAAATGGACAACGCCGTCACTAGCAAGAATGTGACGCGCATATACTTTTTCGGATCTGACTGCGCAGGATAGATGCCGGAACCATACAGGATCCAAACCATCAATATCAGGACCACCACTTCTCGTACTGTCCGGAGAACGTTCTGGAGCAGATCGCTGTCGGAACCCATGAACAGCGAGGGGAGCATGAGCAAGGGGAGAACAAGGACGAGACTCGCCCGAGATGCCCCGGCTCGAACTTGCTTGCGGAACCTGTAGAGGACGATCAGCACGCTCACCGTCGCAACGGCGACATAGCCGCTCACGCCCAACTGGATGAATGGCAGCAGAAGGAGGAAAAGAGTTTCCATTGGATGTTCCTAGAATCGCCTGCCAGATGTCAGCGCTTTTCCCTGCCCGGTTTCTCGCCGGACCGAGCCGCCGCTGAAAGACAACCTATTGGTTTTGGCCCTGTCCGGCAATCATGTGCGAGCCCCCCGCTTTGGCCGGCGACCACATTCGAATCCTGGATGAGAATGGATGCGGGCCGCTCCAAGTCAGGCCCTCCAGTGCAAAATCTTGAGGTAGCGGAACACGAAATTGACCGGCCAGATCCACCCCCCATGCTGGCGACAGAGCCAGAGATATTCCCTGACCGGCAAGCCCTTGGGATGGGTAAGGATAAACCGCGCATTGCCGAAGCCGAGCCGGGACACTTTTTCATCGGCTGCGGAATTGTAGTCCGTATATCCCACCGGTTCGGGATCCTCGACGATGCGATAGCCTTTCTTGACGGCACGCAGGCCATATTCGACATCACCCCAATGATGGCTGAAGCGGGCGGCATGGATGCCGACTTCATCGGCGGCGCGTGCGGGGATGAGCACGCAATTGCCGTTCATGGAATCGCAGGTCTCCTCGCCCGGCTCCAGCAACCGGAAGTTCAGTCGCGACAGCTTGCGGCGAAAGCGATAGCCGCCATAGGTCGGCCGTCCGGTCGCCTCATCCACCGTCTTGCCGACGGTGATGACCTTCGGACCATGAAGCGCTTCCTGCGCCTTCTGCAGCGCCAGCACGTGATCGATGCTGCCCGGCAGCAGTTTGAGATCGTCATTGAGCCAAAGATAGTAGTCGGGCTTGTCCTGCAGCGCCGCCTGCCAGGATTTGCGCATACCCTGGTTCCAGAACAGGCTGCCGTCGCCCTGGATGACGCTCGCTTCAGGAAAAGCGGCGCGCACGGCATCGCCCGTGCCGTCCGTCGAGCCGTCATCCACCAGATAGACGTGATGATCGATCATGGCGGAATCCGCCGCAGCGCGAAGCGCGGTCAGGGCTTGAAGCGTCGTCGCACGCCGATTGAAGCAAGTCACCACGACACCGATCCGGGTGCGTGCCGCTTCGCCGGAAGTCGAGCGGTCAGGCATGGAGTATCTTCTCCCACAGGGCCGATGCGCGCGCGTTGATCGCATCAACAGCGGCGGCGGCAGTGATGCGATCTTCCGCACGCCGGGATTCGGCGCGGCGCTGAACGAACGGTGAGTGGGCCAGCGCGCTCTCGATTGCACAGGCGTCATGGCCCTTGGCGATCGTGACCGGCTGACCGGATGCCAGATATTCGAGTGCGCCGACGGACGGACAGCAAAGCAAGGCACAGCCCTGGCCGAGAGCCTCGATAACGGTCAGGCCATAACTTTCGAAGCTGCTGGAAACCACCATGAGGTCGGTGCCGGCGTAGAAGCTGTCACGTTCACCATGTGGGACAGCACCGAGAAACTCGATATCCGCTGCGTCCGCATTCGCCTCGGCAATGCTGCGGGCGGTGGCGAGATAGCGCTCGCTTCCCGGCCGCACGGCGCCGCCCACGACCAGTCGAGCCTTGTCTCGCGAGCCTGTCTTCCGGCTCCATTCGGTGAAGCCCTTGACGAGCGGCAACAGTCCCTTGCGCGGACTTATCTCGGCAAGGAAGCTGAGCGTCACTGGACCGGACGAGGCATCGCCGGACGCCGCAGGTCGTTCCACGGGATTGACGAAATCAGGGATGATATGGCTCGGAGCCAGCCCTTGAGCGAACGGCATGGTGTGGCGCGCTTCCGCCTCGGACGAGAAGACGATGCCGTCAGCCGCCTTGAGGAAGGCACGCTCGATCCCGTAGAAATAGGGGAATTTCTTGATGTCGCGCGGCCGCTGGAATTCCGCACGCGCCAATCCTCCCCGCGGCAGGTAGAAGAGCTTCTGGTGGGGCATGCGACATGCGAGCAGGCGGCGGATCGCACCCGGCTTCTGCCAGGGCCCGGCGATAATCAGCGCATCATAATTGCCAACTTGCGCGGCGTCGAAATCGAGTGCCGCACAGCCGGGTTCGGGCAGCAGCTGCAATGTGCCGATGTCGTGATGACAGCGGCCATTGTCGAACACATCTGAGACGACGCCGGCATCCTGCAGCTGATTGGCCATCAGGCGCACGGATTCGGGCGCGCCGCCCCAGCCCTGCCGGAACTGCTGGACGATGAAGAGAAGCCGCATGCCGCCGGTGCTCAGGCCGCTGCCTTGAGCGAGCGAAGCCAATCCACCGATTCCGAAACGCCCTGCTCGAACGGCACAGGCACCGCGCCGGTCACCGCGAAAGTGGCGTCGAGGGGCACCGCGTAGCTTTCCGTCATGCGAAGCGCGCGGCCGGAATCGATGGGTGAGCGAAGGCCGACGCCCTTCACCACGTCACCCGCCCATCCCATGGTCTTGAGCATCGCCGCCGGAATCCTGCGCGCATCGCGGCTGGTCAAGGCGCGCGCGAAAGCATCGACCCAGACTGCAGAATCGAGAACCGCATCGGCCAAGTAATAGGTCTGGCGGGAGGTCGCCGCATGATCCGCCTCGACCAGGCCCAATAATTGCGCGGCCGTGTTGCGGACATAGCCGTAGCTGCGCAATACGGGTTCCCGCGTCGTCGGATGGAGATAGTAGCGCTTGTCGATATAGCGCCAGATTTGCGACGCGAAGGACGGATGGTGCGGCCCCCAGATAGTCGCGGGACGTACGGTGAACCAATGGCAATCGCTCTGCCATTGAAGCACGGTCGCCTCGGCCCGGGCCTTCGCCTCTCCATAGAGAGTATAGGGGCGATAATCGAGCAGGGAGCGGGGTTCATAGCCCGGGCCAATGACCAGCTGGGTGGAGACATTGGCCAGACTGCGCACCGTCGCTGTACGGTCGATCATGCGCAGGATGTTTTCGGTCCCGCGATGGATCGATGCGAACTCTTCCCACTCGCGTGAGGTGATGTCCGCATGGGCGGCGAGATGGACGATCGCCTCAGGCCCGAAATCCGCCGCGGCGCGATCGAGATCGGGCTGGACGAGGATGTCGCCCTGCCGCCAGAATTCGGACTGATGCGTGAAAGTGGGTGCCTTGATATCGTAATTCAGAACCTGATGACCACGAGCAAGAGCCAAATCCACGAAATGCGAGCCGATGAAGCCCGAGCCGCCCGTTACCAAAAGCCGCATATCACCCCCAGCATGCCTGGCGATCAGCCTGTTTCCGACACTCGCAATCTTGCTTCATTCACCAACCTGCCCAGATCCGACGCCCGAAATGGCTCATAGATTACGCCTTGTGCAATGCAGCATAGCCGTGTCCTCGATCCGTTGCTAGAGCAAAGGCCCGGATGCATCCACGAGGATAGGGGAACGTCTTGAAACCATTGATCGTGAGCAAGAGCGATATGGCAGGCGGTGCCGCACGAGCGGCGATGCGCCTCGTCCAGGCCCTGCGCAAGGCCGGTGCCGATGCCGAGATGGCGGTGGGCGAGAAGACGTCCGATTTTCCCTGGGTCCATGGCGGGCGCGGCTTCAAGGGCAGCGCGGTTTCCACTCTGCGCGCGGCTGCCGGGCTCAAGCTCGCAGCGCGACAGAAGCCGGGCGATTTCAACCTGCGTTCGCTCAATCTCCTGTCTTCCCGTCTCGGCCGGAATCTGGCGACATCCGACGCGGATGTCGTCAACCTGCACTGGATCGGCGGGGAAGCTCTGTCGGTCGCGCAGATCGCCGCGATCCGCCGTCCGGTCGTGTGGACACTGCACGACATGTGGGCCTTTTGCGGTGCGGAACATTACGGCCCGGACGGGCCCGACGCGCGCTGGCGCGAAGGCTACACGGCAGCGAATCGGCCAGCAAGCGCTTCCGGGCCCGACCTCGACGCGGCGACTTGGCGGCGCAAGCGCAAGCTGCTCACCAGACCGCAGCACGTGATCTGCCCGACGCGATGGTTGGCACGCTGCGCGGCGGAAAGCGCGCTGATGCGGGGCTGGACGGTGCAGGCGATCGCCAATCCGCTCGATACGGGGCTTTTCAAGCCGTGGCCCAAGCCTTTGGCGCGCGAGATACTGCGCCTCCCGGCGGACAAGCCGCTGCTGGGTTTCGGCGCGATGGGGGGCACGAAGGATCCCCGCAAGGGCTGGGATCTGCTGGAACCCGCGCTTGCCCGCGTGGCGGCGGCCGGGATCGGCGCTGAAGCGGTCATTTTCGGCCAGAGCAAGCCAGTGCAGGAACCCGCGATCGGCATGCCGATCCACTGGACGGGGCATCTCAGCGACGATCCGGTGCTGGCCCTGCTCTACAGCGCGCTCGATCTAGTCGTGGTTCCTTCCCGGCAGGACAACCTCCCCCAGACCGCGACCGAAGCGCAGAGCTGCGGCTGCCCGGTCGTCGCATTCGATGCCTGCGGGCTGGGCGATGCGGTGGAGGATGGAGTGACCGGCGTCCTCGCGCCCGCGTTCGATTCCGAAGCGCTCGCGCAAGGCATGATCGGATTGCTGCGCGATGACGAGCGGCGCGAGCGGCTAGGCCATGCGGCACGCGAACGGGCAGTCCGCGAATGGGACGACAGCGTGATCGCCCCTCTTTACCTTCAGGCCTATCGCGAAGCCGCGGCCACTCGGAAGACATAACCAAATTGGCACTTTCCTGCATCATCGCAAATCGCTATTGGAACATAAAGCGAACATTTCCGAGGAGATCGATGATGACGAAGCAGGTCAACGCGCCGGCCGAATATGTGCCGTTGCACGCGCTGGCGCTCGGCCAGGCCGGCGAAGCGGCCATGGCCGTTGGAGCGGACAATCCTTTGCCCGTGGTCGCCCGCCGGCCGGCCGCGACATCGGCGGCCCTGGCCGGATCGACCAGCGTCAGCGCGGTGATCGGCCCGTTCGTGCCGGAACAGGACCGGCCGATCTGGATCACCTTGTCCGGCAGCTGGACAGGCGCTGTCGAAGTGCAACGTTCGGTCGATGGCGGCGCCATCCGCCTGCCGCTGACCGTCGCCGGTCAGCCCTGGGCGCGGTTCACCGGCAATGTGCAGGAAGCGGTGGGCGAGGAAAGCTCGGACGCGGCGACTTACTATCTGAGCATCGGCCTTTCGGCCGGGACCCTTGCCTATCGGGTGGCGCAATGAGCGCGGACAGCATCGCCCGCGGCTTGGCGACCAGGGGCCTCAATCGCGCGAGCTCCTCGACCCGGCTGCTCGCCGCCTCGGCGACACCGATCTGCGTCTATAACGCGGCCAGCAGCGCGACCTGGTTCCCGCTGGCGTCGGTCCCTCTTCCCACGGGGAGCGTCGAGCCCGACAGCGTGCTGGAGATCGCCGGATTGATCCTGTTCGGCTATCCCAATTTCGCGGGCCGGTCATGGCGCATCAGGATCGGGGAACAGACCGTGGCGCAGTCGAACCCGGCGGCCACGATCGGCGGGCAGGAATTCCTGCAGCGCCTGCATGTCACCCCGGATCTGAAATTCGTTACTGTGCTCAACCCCAATGTGGGCGGGCCGGTGGCGCCGACCGACGGCCAGGGCGCGCCGTTCCGCGCCCAGACCGTTCAACCCGTCACGCTGGCGGCCGACCTGTCGATGGATCAGACGATGTACTTCGAGACGCGCCCGATCAATGGGGATTCGGTCACTTTGCAGGGCTTCACGCCGCGCAATTTCGTACTGCTGCGGTGGTAAACTACGCCCCCGCCCGCGCGATCGCCATACGGGGCAATTCACTTGCCGCCGGCACGGGCGATGGCGCGGTCAGCGGCGGGTGGGTAACCCGCCTGCTGCGCGCCGATGCGGGGAGACCCGTATTCAATGGCGGAGCGGGCGGCGAGACCGCGCGCCAAATCGTGGACCGCATGATCGCCGATGTCATGGCGCAGATCGATCGCGCCAAGGCGGCGCTGGCTCCCGGCGTGCGGCTGATCGCCGCCACTTGCACGCCGGCTGCGGACGAACCTTCCTCGGGCGCGAACGGGCAGCAGATCGCGGCATTCAACGCGGCGCTGGCGGCGCGAGGCGACGTGACGCTGTTCGACACGTTCGGAACGCTGGTCAACCAACCGGACGGCACCATAAGCGCCGACCGGCTGACAGATTCGGTACACTGGTCGGCTGCCGGCCATGCGCTGGTGCAGGCGGCGGCAAGCCCGCTGCTGGCGGCGAACGGGCTGTGATGTCAGGCGCGCTCGCGGGACGGCCGGATCCCGATCGCGGCGGCGAGCCGCACCAGCCCATCACCGCCCATCTTCGCGATCTTGCGCCATTCCGACTTGCGCTGCTCGGTCCCAAGGGAAATCGCCCAGCATATCGCTATGACGAGCAACCCGACCGCCACAACCTGCACGATGTCGGTCGGATCATACATTCCCGTCGCGCGCAGCAGAAGCAGCACCGGAACGTGAAAGGCGTAGAGCGTGAAGCTGTAATTGACGTTCCACCGTATCATCGGCGCGACAGCGGCGGGCAGGTCGAACACGCCAGTGGAACAGAACGTCGCAAGGAACACGCTCAACAACACGCACATCATGTAATCGGCGAGGAAAGCGGCATGATAGCCCTGACCGGTCAGTATCCGTCCGACATCGCGCAACGGGTCGAGCAGCGAATGCCCCTGGGGCAGGAGCAGAAAGATGATCATGCCGAGCGAGCAGAGGCAAAGCACTCTGCGCAGGGCGATCGGCACCCGCTCGATCGCATCGCGGTGTTTATAGATCATGCAGCCCGCCAGCCACAGCGGCATCAGAAGCAGGATTTTGTAACCGGCGAACAGCATGGCCAGTCCGGTCAGAACCGTGCGCGCCTTGCCCCGGAAATAGAAGAACATGCAGAAGATGATGTAATACCAGACCTCGTAAGCCACGGACCATAGAGGCCCATTGGAAAACCAACGGAGGCCGTGAAACGCATTCTCGAACATGAATGTGACGAATACCGGCATGTAGGCGGCCACATGCAGCAGGTCGGGTACCGGATAGCGCGCGTATAGCGCGGGATCGAGTTGCCGGCCGATCAGATCGAACACGACGGTAAACAGCAGCGCGGGCAGGAATACGGAATTGATCCGCGCCCAGCGCGCTTCGAGATAACCGCGCGCGTCGGGATGCCGGCCATCCGATACGAAGCGGATGACATAACCGGACAGAACGAAGAACACGAGGACGCCGAGGTGACTGAACGGATCGATCACCTTTGAGTCAATCAGTGTCACACCGCGCTGGAGGAAATGTGAGGCGAACACCATGAAGGCCGCCAGCCAGCGCACGAGGTCGAGTTTGATCGAGGTCTGCCTGTTCATGGAAGCAGCAACAGTGCACGCCACTTGGCCCTGGAGATAGCCCGCATCTCCGGCACAACCATATCGAACAGCATATAGGCGACGATCAGCGAGGCCAGCGTCGCGAACGAGGCACCGATGGGGCCGTAGGGCGGAATCAGCAGCAAGTTGAGAATGATGTTGGCCGCCGCGCCGCATAGGTTGCGGTAGAGGTTCAGCTTGACCCGCTTTTCGGCCATGATCCACGAACCCGAGGCGAGGCCCAGCGCCATGAATAGCCCGCACCAGATATGGATGGTCAGCACCGTCGCCGAATCGCGGTATTCGGCGCCGTAGAGCATCGGAACCACGATTGGTGCGAGCAGCGTCGTCGCCAGGATCGCTCCGTAGGACAGCGCGACGAGGCCACGCATGAGATGGCCGATGCGGCGCACATAGAGCTGCGGATCGACCTCGCGCACGCGCACGATGCTCGGGAAGGTCGAACTGACCAGAGCGATTGGGATGAAGTACCAGCTTTCGGACAGGCGCGATGCGACGGCGAAGATGCCCACCGCGTGGTCGTCCATCATCATGCCCAGCATGACCTGATCCAGCCGAATGTAGAGCAATCCTGCGAAGCCCGCGATGATCTCGGGCCAGCTCTCCCGGATCAGCCGGACGGCCAGCGCGCGGTCGAAGCGGCGCGGGTGGAAGCGGCCATCGGCGCGGCGATAGACGATGAACAGCGCTACCGCGCCGCCGACGATCTCCAGCAAATAGGCGGCGACAAACCATTCCACTCCCGCGCCGAGCGCGAGCAGCGCGACCCGGAAGCCGATAACGAGAAGGTAGGAAAGCGAGCGAGCCGATGACGTCCGCTTTGCCAGCGTCTGCGATTCGAACCACAGCGCCACCACGTCGAACGAGCTGAAGAGGAACATCGGCGCCAGGATGGCGATCAGCAACAGCTTGTCGGGGAACAGGCTCCAGGAGAGGCCGATGGAAAGCGCGGCCAACAGCAGCGCGACGCCCACGCGCATGACCAGCATTGTGTCGAGGATGGTCTCTGCATCGCGACCCTCGACCTTGGCGGTCACGAGTTCGCGCACGCCGATGCGGTTCAGCCCCAATGTGCCGACTATGGCGAAGAGGCCGGTATAGGCCATGGCGAAACCGAGCTCGCCGAACTTGGCGACACCAAGGTGGCGGGCGATCAGAATGCCGATCAGTAGCCCGCCGACGAGCTTCAGCAGCTGTTCGCCCATCATCCAGCCGCTATTGCCGAGAATCCGGCGCACCGCCGGCGCGCGCAGCGTGGCGATCAGCCGGGCCGCGGCGGCGCGAGGCTCGGGCGTGGAGGCCATGTCAGGCGACCAGCTGGGGCGGAGCGACTTTGGCCGGAGCAACCGGCGGCGGGCCGAAGTCGAGCCTCGCCACCATCGGCGCAAGGACCTCCGTCAGGCTCGGGGAGACGGCCGGAACCTCCGGCTCGTCCAATTGACGGGATATCTCGGCGAAGAGGAAATCCGCCGTCAGCGTGTCGATCGGCTGCGAGGCGACACCGAAGCGTTCGGCCAGCGAGGTTACCTTGCCACCCGACAGCGTGTAGTCGATCGCCACCGCCGGCAGTCCGAGGCCGAGCGCGAAGACCAGCGAATGAAAACGCATGGTGATCATCGCATCGCCCGCCCGGAACGCCTCCGCATAATCCGTCGGCAGCAGTTCGCGGCCGAGCAGCGAAAAGTCCAGCCGCCCCGCCACTTCGTCCGATGCCCGCTGGAACAACCTGCGATAGAAGAAGCGGTCGTCATCACCGAAGTGGTTGGTGCACATCGGAAGCGGCCGGATCGTAAGGTCCGGACGCTCAGCGACGAGCCGACCGAGCGCTGCTAGCACTGCATCTTCGAAACGCCTCGCCACATCCCGGCCTTCATCCGCCGTCATGTGCTGGGCGTAATCGTGCCAGGGGAAATTACGCAGGCCGAGCATCAGAACCTTGCCGTTCCGCACGGTCGGAACGCGTTTGGGCCGTGTGGCGAGCCAGGTAAAGGCGGGATCTTCGGCCACTGCGTCTGCACTTGTATCAACGCCGAGCGCGGTCGCCGCCTTGAGCGACTTGGCGTCGCGATAAACGCGCGCATCGGCAAGTGCGAGCACGCGCCCAATCTGCGTCTGGAAAGCAGGCGCACCGACCGGGCCGACGCCGCAACCGGAGATGAGCGTCGGCACGCCGGCCTTCCTAGCCGCTGCCAAGATCGCCTCCATATCCGCAAGCTCATAGATTGCCATGATCGGACCGCCGCCGAACACGACAAGATCCTGGTCCCCCGCAGCAGCAATCGCACCGCGAATATCGACGATGGCGGAGCCTGCAAGTTCCGGCATCTGCATCCGCGTCATTTCGGAGATATAGGAATGAAGCGATGCAACGGTGATTTCGACTGGGCCGAGCAAGCGGCGCAGCGTCTCGATCACGCCTGCCAGGATTGCCTTGTCGCCCAATGTCTCGGTACCATACCAGCCACAAATCAGTACTTTACGGGGACCAAGCGTATCACGTCGGCGCTTTGCCGGCAGCGCCGCGACCTGACGCCCCAGTTCCTCGCGGCGTTTCTCCAGTGAACGGGCGCGCCGCATGCGCGCAAGCGCCGGCAGCTTGGCGACCCGGCGGATCGGCTGCTCGATCCCCGTCTTGCGAAGCGCCTTGAGCGCCAGCCGGCGCAACTGTTCCTTCTGATCGGGAAGGCCGACATAATCGTGGTGGCAATCGCCGCATTTGGTAGCGCGGATCTCGGCCAGATGCGGTGCGTTCGAGAAGAATGCCTCCTCGCTGTCGACTTCCTGGATCAGGCCAAGCGACTTCGACTGCACCGCGCAATAAAGCAATTCTCCCTTCGAGGTGATCGTGGCGCCGCGATGCTGCCAGTCGCAGCCGGCGCCGCGGGGCTTGTCGTGCATGATCTGGTCGACGAGCGAGCGATAGAAGTGGTTCTGGTGCTCGCCCGTCTCGTAATGCTCGATAAGCCCCTCGAGGAACTCAGCCACGTGATAGCGTTCTTCGAATGTCAGCGCATAGGGATCGATAAGTTCCGTAGTGTAGAGCCGTTGATGCGGCACACCCAGGCGATACTTCACATAGAGCCCCTCGCGCTGGCAGAAATCCAGCAGATCGTGGAGACCATAGACGTTCTCGCGGATGATCGTGCAACCGATGCGCACTTCATCGACGAGCGGCGAAGCCTTCGCGAACTCGATCACCTTGTTGGCACGCATGAAATTGGTCGGTCGACCGCGGACCGCCTCATGCACTTCGCCATAGCCGTCGAGCGAGACCATCACATCCAGCCATGCGCCGTATTTCTTCGCGATCGTGCCGATCTCGATGATCCGGTCGATCACTTCACGGTAACGATAACCATTCGTGATGAGCGCGATGAATTTGAGATTCGGCAATTCGTCGAACAGCACCTGGGTCAGTTCGGCCAGATCCTTGCGCAAGGTCGGCTCGCCGCCATTGAGCCCCACGGACCTCACCTCGCTGAACAGCGGGTTGCGGAGCCCCTGACGAAGCTTTTCCGGCGTGATGTCGTCCGACTTCTTGTTCTCCCAGATACGACACATCTGGCAGCGCGAATTGCAGATATCGATTACGGGAAACTGGACAACGATCGGCTTCTCAAGCGGATAGGGCTGCGACGAAAGCGCATATCCGAGCGATTTGAGCTTGCCGGGCAATGCTACCACGCAGCGATTCCTCAGATGGCGGCGAGCTTGCGCCCGACCTTGTTGATCGCGCGGCGGACCACGCCTTTTTTCGCGGGTACGACCTTGGGACCAGGATAGCGCGTGGCCATTACTTCGGGACGGCCGCCCCGCATCACCAGCGGCGCGCCGCGCGGTGCGTAGACTTCATCGAACCCCTGGAACGAGACACGATAGACCAACCGCAGCGAGTCGGTGTGCGCTTCGTCACTGCCATGCACGACCAGTTGGTTGAAGATCAGCACGTCGCCCGCGGCCAACGTCACATGCACTGGATCGGTCGTATCCAATGCGACCTCATCGATGCGGTCGTGGTGGGTCTCGCCCACAACGCGATGCCAGGGCAGGAAGCCGGTCTTGTGCGAGCCGGGAATGATCTTGAGCGCACCGCCCTCTTTGGTCACATCGTCAATCGCCATCCAGGCGATGAATTTGCGCGGCTCGTCCGGTCGCGAGATGAAATCCTGGTGGAACGGCACGCCATTGCGCTTGCCCTTGGGCTTGTAGACGACGCTGTTTTCGTAGAGCAGCACATCCGGCCCGATCACTTCGGCAACCGCGTCGAGAATGCGCTGGTTGCGCGCGAAGGGTCCGAATTCGGGATGGCGCTGGTAGACGTCATAAAGCACGCCCTGATCGGCCCGATGCCGCATATAGAAGCGCTCGAACGGGTCCTCGAGTTCTTTCTCGGCATATTCGACAATGGAATGCAGCGTCGCGCGCAAGGAAGCGAGCTGCGCGACGTCGAAGACCTTGCGCAGCACCGTGAAACCATCGCGATCGAAATCGAAATCTCGCAGGACGGTCAAATCCGCGAAGCGTTCGAGAAGTTTTTCCTGCATTGTCCTAGTATCCCCGGGAACCCTTTTGAGCATGTTATGCGCAGCCAGCGGCGCATCGCGGCCCGCATCAGGCAGCGATCTCTGCTGTTCGCGCCGACGCTTCCGCAAACGCGCCGCACATCCGATCGAAGATGGACGTCAACGGAATGCGGGGCCGTTCGCTCTCCCCGGCACGCTTCGCGACATCGGTATCGATGTGATAGCCGATCGTCTGGTGGATGCCGTTCTCGATCGAGACGAGCACGATCTCATTCCGCATATCCAGCACCTGGCCATCGCAAATCACTTCCGCGAAGGCGATCTCGTCACCGAAATATCCGATCTGGCAGAACAGGGAGAGCTCACGGTCCTCGATCGTGAACATGGGTTCTCCCGCGCAGCTCACGCGCTGCATCAAGGCTTTCGCCTCCGCCGCAGCTTCGCGGGTCGGGAAACTCAGCAGGAAATCGCGCGACATGCGCGGAGCAAGCTCGAAACCCGTGACGCCCAGCTTCGCCATGCTCGCGGCATGATCTGTGAAACGGTATTGGTAGATCAGGCGCGGATTGGCCACCTGGCTGAGGCCCGTCGTAACGAACAGCCGCGTGTTGGGCAGCTGCATGAATTCGCCCAGGATTGCATCATAGACCTGATAGACGAACAGAACCGGGTCGACGCCGTCATCCTTGGCCGAACTGTACCAGTTTGGGTTCTCCTGAGAGCCCTGATACACGCCGGATTCGAACATGTGATGATGCTGGATATGCGCACCGGAATTGAGGAACAGCGATGCGAACTGCGTGCCGTTCTGTGTCCGCAGCTTCAGGAAGACATCCGCGAGAAAACGGTCAAGGAAGGTTGCCCGCGCCCATTTGTATTTCTTCGAATAGCCGAGGATACGCGCATATTCCCGCCACGAGCGGACCGACGCGAAGCGCCAGACGAACGGCATCAGCCGGCGCGCCAGCGTGACCGTGCCACTGCCGCCATGAGCGTTACCGTTCACCGCCTCGTTGACGATGGCGGACAGCTCCTTGAGCGAAGCGTCACCCGTAACCGGCGTCACCGTCCAGGGGTCTGGCACGAAGAAATCGGCACCGGGCACGCGATTGGCGCCGTTGATGGGTGAGATCGCTCCCACCGAGACCCCTTTGTCAGCCAGCACTTCCCAGATCTGGCGATGATCGGTTTCGACGATATCACCGAGACGAAAAATCTGGTGTCCAGCATAATCCTTGCCGGTGTAGACCGTCGGCCACTGAATCCAGGGCTCGAGATGGGGATAGCGATCCTCGGCTATCGTCTCGAACAATTCGTAGCGCTGTAAGGCGCTCGCGAAATTCGGGAGTTCGCCAGCAACGATATAGCTCTGCACGAAATCGAAATTGATTTCGTTCAGCTCTAGTGAGACCACATCCTTCATCGTGATCGGACCTCCGGTCGAAAAAATCCTCGCTGCAATTGGTCAGCGGACCAGCCCCTAGTCACCCCCCGCCATGAAGACATGATAGCGTCCGATGAGTCAAGCATTATGCTGCTATGCAGCATGACTGGCGGCATGTAGTCTCCGATCATCGCCCATACCGGAGAGTTTTCTGTGCAAATTCTTGATAGAGTTACATTTCCTTGACGATATCGAATCGCTCAATCCTCATCACGACACCGTTCCATGCACCCGAACTGACTGGGGTGGGACGCTATTCTGGCGAACTCGCTCGCGGCCTCGCAACGCGTGGCCATCAGGTCGAAGTCGTTGCACCGCCACCCTATTATCCGGGCTGGCACGTGCGCGCACCCTATTCGGCGACGCGTTACCAACGGGAGGAACTGGACGGAACCATCGTGCGGCGATGCCCGATCTTTGTGCGACCAGACGCATCCGGTCTTGTGCGGCTGCTCTCGCCGGTATCTTTTGCGATAACCTCCGCGCCTGTCCTGTTCTGGCGGATTCTGGCCTCGCGCCCCGATGTGGTGCTCGTCGTCGAACCCACACTGGCCAGCGTTCCGGCGGCCTGGCTGGGAGCGCGCCTGGTCGGGGCGAAGACGGTGCTGCACGTCCAGGATCTCGAGCTCGACGCGGCGCTGGTGGTCGGCCATATCAAGCTGCCCAAACTGCTGGAAAAGGCGGCCTTCATCTTCGAGCGCCTGTTGATGAAGGGCTTCGACCGAATCGTCACCATCTCCAACAAGATGGCCGAGACGATCGAGCGCAAGCGCGTGCCGGCTGACCGGATCGCCCTGATTCGAAACTGGGTCGATGTCGACAGCATCAAGCCTCTGACCGGCCCCAATCCCTATCGTGCGGAACTCGGCATTCCAGGCGACCGGTTCATCTGCCTTTATTCGGGGCAGATCGGGCGCAAGCAGGCGCTGCATCTGATGCTGGAAGCGGCCAAGCGCCTCGCGGAGGATCCGCGCTTCATCTTCGTTGTCGCCGGCGAAGGACCGGAGAAAGCGCCGCTGCAATCACGCTATGGCCAGCTTGCCAATGTCCGATTTCTCGGCCTTCAGCCGGAAGAGCGCCTCAATGCCTTCCTCAATCTCGCGGACTGCCATGTCCTACCGCAGGATGCGGGAGTCAGCGATCTCGTCCTGCCCTCGAAGCTGGGCGGGATGCTCGCCAGCGGACGGCGCATCCTGGTCACTGCCGATGAGGACAGCGAACTGGCGATCTTCCTGGACAGCGCGGCGGCGATCGTCCCGCCCGGCGATCCCGCCGCGATTGCAGACGGGCTGAAACGACTGATCGACGCGCCGGACGATACGAAGGACAAGCGGCTCGATCTGGCGCGATCCATCTCGGCGGAGATATGTCTGGATCGCTTTGATCAACTGTTGCGGCAATAGGTGTAGCGATGATCCTCAACATCCAGGCCTTGCGCGCAATCGCCGCTTATCTGGTGGTCCTCGTGCATCTGAAGACGCTTGCCGGCCCGCTCGGCTTCAGGCCGGAAGTTTTCGAGGCGGGGGCCGGTGGCGTGGACCTGTTCTTCGTCGTCAGCGGTTTCGTGATGGTCCACGTCGCGGGGCTGCGGCCCAGCACCCCGGGGAGCTTCTTCACCAACCGCGTCATCCGCATCGTCCCGATATATTGGGGCGTCACCTTGACCGTCTTCGCACTTTCCCACCTTCTGGGTGGGCTGAACACGCCGCCGGTACCTATGCCAGATCTTGTGAGATCGCTGTTCTTCTTCCCCTATGCCCAGCCGGACGGGACGATCTTTCCGGTGCTGTATGTCGGCTGGACTCTCAACTACGAGATGTTCTTCTACCTCCTGTTCAGCATCTCGCTGCTTCTACCCCGCACCGGTCCGCGCGTCGCGGCGGTGACGACGCTGCCCCGCGCACCGTTGCTGGTGACGAAGTTCTGGGCCGCGC
>CAMLQG010000031.1 GCA_946482075.1 uncultured Erythrobacteraceae bacterium | reverse complement strand
CCTGGGAGCTGCTGACGCCGGCCTTCCAGAAGGTCGTGGAACTGCTGCGACCAATCTACGACATCGTAAACAGCCCCAATGCACGGCTCGCGAACCGCAAGCCGCTGACGGAGGAGGAACGCGCGGCGGTGCCCACCAGCATTCACCCCTGCGTGCGCACCCATGCCGAGACGGGCAAGCGCACGCTGTTCTTCAACAAGACCAATTGCGAGCAGTTCGAAGGCATGACGCCGGAGGAAAGCGCGGGCATCATCGAATTCCTCCACCGCCACACCACGCAGGAGACGATCACTTTCCGTCACAGCTGGCGCGCGGGGGACACGCTGTTCTGGGACAATCGCTGCGCCACCCATTACGCCCCGCCCGATTACGATACGGGCGATCTCGCCAATCCGAAGAACTGGCGCACGATGCACGGCACGACGATTGCCGGCGATGCTCCCGTCCTGCTCCCCGAAAAGCGCGCCTGAAAGGAATTTGAATGTCTGGCCTGGCTCCCTCGCCGACCAAGAAACCGGATTGCAGCGAAGAGGAATGGACGCTGCGCTGCGAACTGGCCGCCTGCTACCAGCTGGCGGACATGTACGGCCTGTCCGACATGGCAGGCACGCATATCTCGGCCCGCCTGCCCGGGCCGGAAGACCATTTCCTGCTGAACCCCATGGGCATGCTGTTCGACGAGATCACGGCCTCGTCGCTGATCAAGGTCGATCTCAAAGGTCGCGTCATCGGCGGATCACAAAGCGAGATGAACCCGGCCGGCTTCGTGATCCACAGCGCGATCCACATGGCGCGGCCGGACCTGATCTGCGTGATGCATTCGCACACGCGGGCCAATAACGGCGTGGCGATGCAGAAGGACGGGCTCCTGCCCTTGACCCAGAAGGCGCTGCTGCTGTGGGATTTCCTCGGTTATCACGATTTCGAGGGCGCGTCGTTCAACCTGAGCGAACGGGAGCGCATCCTGGCCGATCTCGGCGATGACCGCCGCATTCTGCTGCTGCGCAATCACGGCGCGCTCACTGTCGGGCGTTCAGTGGGCGAAGCCTTCTCGTGGATGTACAAGCTCGAAGCGGCCTGCCGCTACCAGATCGACGGGCTGTCCGGAAATCGCGAGCTCAACTGGCTGACCGAGGACACGATCGTCAGGACGGCGCGGCAGGGCCGCTCGATCTTCTCGGAAGGCGCGCATGCCGAATCCGGCAAATGGGAATGGCCGGGCCTGATGCGCAAGCTCGAGCGGGACCGCGGAATCTCCTACAGGCAATGATCTTCGCTCCGCGCGAATGACGAATAATCGAGAGGACAGGAAAATTGCCGATCAAGTCGCGTGCCGCCGTGCAGTTCGCCGTGGGCGAGAAGCTGCAGATCAGGACGATCGACATTGCCGATCCCGGCCCGGACGAGGTGCTGATCAAGCTGGCGGCTGCCGGCCTGTGCCATTCCGACCTCACGATCATGAACGGCGCGGCATCGGTCAAGCAGCCGCTGCCCGCCGTGTTCGGCCATGAAGGCTGCGGGACGGTGGTGCGGATGGGCGCGAATGTCCGCGATGTGCGTGAAGGCGACAGGGTGATCCCCTATCTCGTGCCGCAATGCGGGCAATGCGCCTATTGCCGTTCCGGCCGCACCAACTGGTGCGCACAGTTCGGCCGCAGCTTCAGCCCCGATCTGCCGACCTGGTTCAGCCTGGACGGCCGCCCGGTCTACGCCATGAACGGACTCGGCACCTTCTCCGAATATATCGTGGTCGCCCAGAACCAGGTGCAGGCGATCAATCCTGCGGCGCCTGCGGCCGAAGCCTCCTGCGTGGGCTGCGGCGTGGCGACGGGACTGGGTGCCGCGACGATCGTGGCGAAGGTGGAGCCGGGCAGTTCGGTCGTGGTCTTCGGCCTCGGCGGAGTGGGGCTCAGCGTCGTCCAGGGGGCGCGGCTGTCGGGCGCGAAGACGATCGTCGCGATCGACGCCAATCCGGACAAGGAAAGTGCGGCCCGCCGGTTCGGCGCGACGCATTTCTTCGATGCGCGCGAAACGGATGTCGTTGCCGAAGTGCTCGGGCTGACCGAAATCGGTGCGGACTATGCATTTGATTGTGTTGGTAATTCCGAAGTATTTCGCCAGGGGCTCGCCAGCCTTAGTCGGGGTGGCTGGGCCAAGATGATCAGCGTCGGCATGAACAATAACGAGGTGCCCGTGCCGATTGTCTGGACCGATCTCGGCGGCCGCATCTGGCAGCGCGCCTTCATGGGCGGCGCGACACGGCAAGACGTCGCCCGCTTCGTCGACATGTTCGTGGGCGGGACCGTCAGCCTCGACGGCATGGTCTCCCACCGCCTCGCGCTCGACGAGATCAACCACGGCTTCGACCTGATGCGCGAGGGCAAGACCAACCGCGCGGTCATCCTCTTCGACTGAAAATACCGTGCCTCACGCATGTGTTTCATCAACCAGCTCCTATCCTCGCGAGTGATTGCATGACCGTCCAAACCGATCTCCAGACCACCGCCGGGCGCCTCGACCTGCACCGCAAGATGCTCATCGACGGCCAATTGGTCGATGCCGTCTCCGACGCCGTACTCGATGTCGAGAATCCCGCGACCGGGGAGATCATCGGCTCGGTTCCGGCAGGCGACATCGTCGACGTCGATCGCGCGGTCGCGGCCGCGCGGCGAACGTTCGACGCAGGCGTCTGGCGAAGCATGAAATACACTCGGCGCGCCGAGATCCTGTGGCGCTGGGCCGAACTGGTCCTTGCGCACACCGACGAGCTGGCGGAGCTCGAGACGCTCGACAACGGCATGCCGCTGGCAAACGCCGCGGGGAACGTGCGCTACAGCGCGAACACGATCCGCTATTTCGCCGGGATCTGCAGCAAGATCTATGGCCGCACGGTTGACATCTCCGGCGATGGCGCGGAATTCCATACCTATTCGTCCCCGGAGCCGATCGGTGTTTCCGCGCTGATCGGATCGTGGAATGCACCGTTCGCGATCGCCTGCACCAAATCCGCCACCGCGCTGGCGGCCGGATGCAGCATCGTCCTCAAGCCTGCGGAGCAGACGCCGCTCAGTTCGCTGCGCCTGGCCGAACTCGCGCTGGAAGCAGGAGTCCCACCGGGCGTGTTCAACGTCGTCACGGGCCTCGGCCAGGTGACCGGCGCGGCGCTGTCCGAACATGCGCATGTGGACCACATCTCCTTCACCGGATCGACCGCGGTGGGCAGGCAGCTGATCCATGCAGCCGCCGGCAATCTGAAGCGGCTGAGCCTCGAACTAGGCGGCAAGTCGCCGGTGTTCATCTTCGACGACGCGGATATCGAAGCCGCAATCCCGATTGCCGCGATGGGCATCTTCAACAATAGCGGCCAGATCTGCTTCGCTGGCTCGCGCCTCTATGTGCAGGACAAAATGTTCGACCGCGTCGTGGCGGGTATCGCCGAATTCGCGGAGAATATCCGTCTCGGCGACGGGATGGACCCCGGCTCGCAGCTGGGCCCCCTCGTCTCTTCCGTCCATCGCGCGCGCGTGATGGACTACGTCGCCAGCGGCAAGGAGGATGGCGCGGAACTCGTCACCGGCGGCAGGCCGCTCGACCGGCCGGGATATTTCCTCCAGCCGGCGGTATTCGCGAACACCACGGCGCCGATGAAGATCGTCCGCGAGGAGATCTTCGGACCGGTGCTTTCCGCCGCGCGCTTCTCGGATATCGAGCAGGTCGCCGCGCTTGGCAATGCGACGCCCTACGGCCTCGGCGCCGGCATCTACACGCGCGACATCGGCAAGGCCCATCGCCTGGCGAAGCAGCTGCGCGCCGGCAATGTCTGGATCAATTGCTATGGCTTCACCGACAAGGCCATGCCGTTCGGCGGCTTCAAGCAGTCCGGCTGGGGGCGCGAAGGCGGCTTCGAAGGGCTCGACGCCTTCCTCGAACACAAGACCGTTTACGCGCGGCTCTGACCGCGCCCGAACAACGAACATCAGGACGGGATATCAAGGTGGGCAAGCTCAGATTCACGGTCAACACGCATTCCTTCACGCATACCGCCGATTTCAGAGGCATGCTCGACTATGTGCTGACGGCGGACGCGCTCGGCTACGACACGATCCGCTTTGCCGACCACGTCACCCTGATCGTGCCTGAGAAGCATCCCGAGATGGGGCCCACGCCCTATACCGACAAAGCCCATATGCGGGAGATCTTCGTCTTCATGGGTTATCTCACAGGGCAGACGCAGCGGATCACGCTGGCGACCGGCGTCCTCGCCCTGCCCCAGCGCCAGACGGCGCTCGTCGCCAAGCAGGCCGCCGAGATCGACATATTGTCGGGCGGTCGCACGCAGATCGGCGTCGGAATCGGGTATAATTTCATCGAGTTCACGACGATGGGCGCGAACTTCAAGGATCGCGCCCGCCGGTTCGAGGAGCAGGTCACGGTCCTGCGCAAGCTATGGAGCGAGCCGGTGGTGAACTTCACCGGCGAATATCACACGCTGGAACACGTCAACATCAACCCGCGCCCCCTGCAGCAGCCGATCCCGATCTGGTTCGGCGCCGGCAGTTTCGAGAAGCCGATTCCGGCCGACAATATCCTGCGCCGGATCGGGACGATGGCGGATGGCTGGCTGCCGCTCTTCCGCCTGGATGCCGATGGAAAGATACCCGCAGACGCGGCAGAGGCGATCGGCAAGGTCAACGCCCATGCGCGCGAAGCCGGGCGCGTGCGCGACAGCCTGCCGTTGGAACTCTGCGTGTTCGTGGAAGACAAGCCCAAGCAGCGGATCATCGCGGAGATCGAGGCGCTGCGCGATCTGGGCGCAACGGATATCCACCTGCGCCTGTCGACCCACACGGCCGATGATCTGGACAACAAGGCGACCACGATGCAGATCGAAGGCATAAAGCGCTTCCGCGAGGTGATGGATCACTTCGCCTGAGGCGGAACGCCTTCTCGCCGATCTACAGCAGCTCGTATTCGGGCCAATGCGCTCTCTGGGGCGGATTGCTCGTCCGCAGGCGATCGCGCTGCATCAGCAAGCCGGGATAATCTGCCACGGGAGCGTAGTAGAGGAAGCCCAGCAGCCGCTCTTCCAGCCGCCAGACGCCATCCCCCTCCCTGCGGTAGCGATCGTGATAGCGGATCGCACCGACAAGATGTCCAAGCGGCCCCGAGGTTTCCGCATGGCACGAGACCACACCGGCCGCGCAGTCAGGGCCCGTCCATTCGATGATCTGATCATGGTTCACATGGAAGCTGGGCCCCGTGGGCTCAAGGCGGGATGCGATCACGGCAATGACCGTATCCCGCCCTTCCGCCCAGAGCGGCTCCTTCACTCGGCCGAACCGCATATCCGCCGTGAACAGATCCCGAAAACCGTCCAAATCCTTCTCGTCCATCGCACGCGCATAGCGACTGCAAAGCTCGCGAATGGCGAGCCGGCCCTCGAGGCGGGAAATTCGCGATTCCATGCGTTCATCCGACATCTTGCGGGGCATCCATTCGATTTAGGGCATTCGACCAGCATAACTGGCTCAGCGGTTGGCCATGTATTTCCTGAATCCTTCGGTCTTTTCCGGAACGTCGGCTTCGATCGGCCGGTCATAGGTCAGGTTGCGATGGATCTTGCCGAGAATGCCCGGATATTCGTCGAGCGGGACGTAATAGAAATAGAGCATGCAGCGGTCCGCGATCCGCCAGGCGCCGTCTTCCTTCTCGTATTTGTCGTGATAGCGCAGCGCCACGACCTGATGCACGCCGTTGCGATGCACTTCCGCGGTCGATGAGATGACGCCACGCGCAGTAGTCGGGCTGTCGACTGCGATGTCCATGCCGTGGACGATGTGATGCGTCGCACCGAGTTGCGCGAAGCGTCCTTCATAAAGCTTGAGGAGTTCGTCACGCCCGCTCGAATTCATCACCCCGTCGCCCGTCGTGACCCGCGCGTTTTTCGTGAACAAGGCCGGAATCCGATCGACGTCGCGATCGTCCATCACCACCGCGTAACGCGCGGCCAGATTACGGATTTCGAGTTCTGACTCGATCCGTTCGATGCGTTCCAGCAAGCTGCTATCCGAGTTCTCCATGCAATCTCCTCTGGCCGCTCCGGCCATGTCATCGGCTTGGAAAGACGAGTTCATATCCCGCCCTATCCGGCGCGAGCGCCCTGCGCTGGGCTCGAAGCCCGGCGAACCACTAAGCGCATCAATAGAACGCCGTTCAAAATGCGGAAAACCGCGCATTTTCCTCTTGTCCTCTCCGAGCCTTGGCTCCAGTGATTTCCGCTAGGATCGAGTATGCTCCAACAGCTCGATCGATCAACTAATTTTTTCTTATGAGAAGTATTTTTGTTATGGAGAATATTCATGGCTGGCCGGCGGGACATTGAGGTAGAGCAGGCGGAGACGGAAATGTTGCCGGATGGCGCGCCGTCCCGCGGAGAAAAATTCTCCTACAAGCCTGTCGGCGCGATCCTCGCCGGGCTTGCCGTGCTGCGATACATGGCCGCGGCATCGAAGCCCGTGCCACTCACACGCGTGGCTCGTGATATTGGGCTCAACACCAGCACCTGCCTCAATATCCTGCGCACGCTGGTGAATGAGAATTACCTGACCTACGATCCCTCGGCGAAGCTCTATTCGATGGGTCTCGGCATTCTGGAGCTGGTCAGCAGCGCCCTTGCCGCCAATGGCGATTTGAGAGCGGTTCGCGCCATCACCGACCAGATCGCGATAACCGAGGATGTGACGGTGACTCTGTGGCAGCGCGTCCAGCCGGACGAGATCGTGCTGGTGCTTCAATCGCTGCCGATCGGAAACATGAGCATCAAGCTGAATGTCGGGCAGCGCCGCCCGCTTCTGGTCGGGGCTGCGGGCCGGGTGCTGGCGGCGTTCTCCCAGATGACCGAGCCCGAGCTCGCACAGATGTTCCAGCGCACCAATCCGGCCCACCGCCAGCCCTTCCGTGAATTCATGAACGATGTGGAAGTCGCGCGAAAGCGCGGCTGGGCGACCAGCGAAGGCCATTACACCGCGGGCGCGGCGGCCGTCGCGGTTCCGGTCTTCAACGATCAGGGCCATGCCGTCTATGTCCTGAGCGCGACCATGTTCTCCGGCCAGTTCTCGCCCGACAGGGCCGAACTGCTCGCCGCGGAACTCGCCAAGCCGGCAGCGCTGCTGTCTTCCGCGATCCCCTATATGTGAAACCACAAGGCGCATTCGACCGATTGACAGGGCTAGAAGCGCCCCCCTATCCCTTGACCCGACCCGACCCGACCCGACCCGATCCGGCAAGGCGGGACAATGGGAGATTGGCGCCATGCAGGATCTGCTCAATCGCCGCTGGGTGCTGCATCGCCGCCCCCAGGGGATTCCCGTGCGGGGGGATTTCGCGCTGGTTGAAGAACGGATCGCGCCCGATGATCTGCCTCCCGGCCATGTGCTGGTCCACAACCTCTACACGCTGTGCGCACCCGATCAGCGCAACTGGATGAACGAGCGGATCAATTTCCATCCTCCGCTCGCGCTGGGCGATACGGTCCTGGCACCCAATGTCAGCCGTATCGTGGTGTCCACCCATCCGGACTACTCGGCCGGCATGCTCACCTTCACGCTGGGCGGCTGGGCGGACTATGCGGTGATCGACGTCGCTTCGCTCTATGTCCCGCTGGTACCCTACCCCGATGGCACCGATCCGGTCGAAGCGCTCGCCGTGCTCGGCATGAACCAGCTCGCTGCCTATTTCGGCATGACCAAGGTGGGCGAACCGCGACCGGGCGACCTGCTGGTGGTTTCGGGCGCAGCCGGCTCCACCGGATCGACAGCGGCGCAGATCGGCAAGATCAAGGGCTGCGAAGTCGTCGGGCTCGCGGGCGGGCCGGAGAAATGCGCCTGGCTGACCGGCGAATGCGGGCTGGACCGCGCAATCGACTACAAGCGGGAAAATGTCGCGGAGGTGCTCGCCCGCGACTATCGCAACCGGATCAATATCTTTTACGACAATGTCGGGGGCGCGATGCTGCAGGCGGCGTTCGACAACATGGCCCCGCGCGGCCGCATCGTGATGTGCGGGATGATCTCCGGCTATCCCGGCGATGGCGACATGAAAGGCCCGGACAATTTCATGCGGATCGTCCATGGCGCACTGAAGATGCAGGGTTTCGTGGCGCAGCATTGGGCCGATGAATTCCCCGCCGCCCTCGTCGAACTCAAGGGCTGGATCGACCAGGGCCTGATCCGCCACCGCGAGGATGTGCGCGAAGGACTGGAGAAGCTGCCGGACATATATCCCGAACTGTTCCGCGGCGAAAATCACGGCACTCTGATCGTGAAGCTCAACGAGGGTTGACGGTCCCGGATCGAGCAGCAATGCCCCTGCGATGACGTCACCGCGTCAGTCGGAAGCTGATTTCAGCAGTCGAGAGTCACGTCGCGTTCCCACTGCGTGAGATGACGCGCATAGTCGTTCCATTCGCTGGCCTTGAGCTTGAGATAAGCGGGTACCACGGCGCCCAGCGCGTCCTTCATGACAACGGAGGTTTCCAGCGCGCGCAGAGCGTCGAGCAGGTTCAGCGGCAGCTTCTTCGCATCGGGGACGGTGTGCCCATCGGTATACATGTTGATGTCGAGCGGCGGACCTGGATCGCGCCCCGCGGCAATCCCGTCGAGGCCGGCCGCCAATACCGCTGCTCCCAGAAGATAGGGATTCGCCGCGCCATCGGCCAGGCGCAGCTCGAAACGGTCGCCTTCCGGCACGCGGATCATGTGCGTGCGGTTGTTGCCCGTCCAGGTGACGGAGTTGGGCGCCCAGGTCGCACCGGAGAGCGTGCGCGGCGCGTTGATCCGCTTGTAGCTGTTCACGGTGGGGTTGGTGATCGCGGCCATCGCATCGGCCGAATGGATGATGCCGCCGATGAAGTTCAGGCCAAGCTGCGATAGCCCCTCGCCCTTGCCGACGAAGACATTCTCGTCCTTCTTCCACATCGAGACATGCATGTGGCAGCCATTGCCGGTGAGATGGACGAAGGGCTTGGGCATGAAGGTGGCGCGCAGCCCGTGCTTTTCCGCGATGCTCTTGACCATATATTTGAAGAAGGCCTGGCGATCGGCCGTGACCAGCGCATCGTCGAACTCCCAGTTCATCTCGAACTGCCCGTTCGCGTCCTCATGATCGTTCTGGTAGGGCTTCCAGCCTAGCGACAGCATCGCGTCGCAGATCTCGGTGATGACGTCGTAGCGGCGCATCAGCGCCTGCTGGTCGTAGCAGGGCTTCGCTTGCGTATCGGCAGTATCGGCCACGCCCGAACCATCGGGCGAGATCAGGAAGAATTCGCATTCCACCCCGGTTTTCATCTGCAAGCCCTGGCCTTCCGCCCGCGCAACAAGCGATTTCAAGCAATTACGTGGCGAAGCTTCCACCGGAAGGTCATTCATCCAGAGATCGGCCGCAAGCCAGCCCACTTCCGGCTTCCACGGCAGCTGAATCAGGCTTTCCGGATCGGGCCTGGCGAACAGGTCCGGGTCGGCGGGTGTCATGTCCAGCCAGGTGGCGAAGCCGGCGAAGCCCGCGCCGCTTTTCTGCATTCCCTTGATCGCCGATGCCGGCACCAGCTTGGCGCGCTGGTTGCCGAACAGATCGGTATAGGAGATCAGAAAATATTTAATGCCCTTCTTGTGTGCGACGTCTGCAAGATTGATTGTCATAAATCGCTTCCTTGCCAGCCGGTTAGGCATATCTTTTGAGAGCCTGTGCCCGGTCGTTTACGTCATCCTGCGAAATTGCGGGGCCGGCCTTGTCCGCCCGGTCCCCTGAACTATCTGTATGATCCGGCATTCCCCGGTATCCAGTCGGTTCCGGCGAGAGGAACCCGCGCCATCGCCGCCGCCTCGATCGTCAGCGCGACGAGGTCTTCCGGCTCCAGATTGTGGAGATGGCTCTTCCCGCAAGCGCGCGCGATCGTCTGAGCTTCCAGCGTGAGCACCGCGAGGTAATTCGCCAGCCTGCGGCCCGCGGCCACCGGGTCCAGCCTGGCGGCAAGGAGGGGGTCTTGCGTGGTGATGCCCGCCGGATCGCGGCCTTCCTGCCAGTCGTCATAGGCACCCGCCGTCGATCCGAGCTTGCGGTATTCTTCCTCCAGCGAAGGATCGTTGTCACCCAGCGCGACCAGTGCCGCCGTGCCGATCGCCACAGCATCGGCGCCCAGCGCCAGCGCCTTCGCCACATCGGCCCCGTTGCGGATGCCGCCCGAGACGATCAGCTGGACTTTGCGATGCATGCTCAGATCCTGCAATGCCTGCACGGCAGGGCGGATCGCGGACAGGATCGGAATGCCGACATGTTCGATGAAGACTTCCTGCGTGGCCGCCGTGCCGCCCTGCATGCCGTCCAGCACTACCACATCCGCGCCCGACTTCACCGCCAGGGCCACGTCATAATAGGGTCGCGTCGCGCCCACTTTCACATAAATCGGTTTTTCCCAATCGGTTATCTCGCGAAGCTCTTCGATCTTGATTTCCAGATCGTCCGGTCCCGTCCAGTCCGGATGACGGCAGGCGGAACGCTGATCGATCCCCTTGGGCAGGTTGCGCATCTGCGCCACGCGGTCGGAGATCTTCTGGCCCAGCAGCATGCCGCCGCCGCCGGGCTTGGCGCCCTGCCCGATCACCACTTCGATCGCATCCGCCTTGCGCAGATCATCGGGGTTCATGCCGTAGCGCGACGGGAGATATTGATAGACCAGCGTCTTCGATTGCCCGCGCTCCTCCGGTGTCATCCCCCCATCGCCGGTGGTGGTGGACGTGCCCGCCGCGCCAGCCCCTCTGCCTAGCGCCTCCTTGGCCTGGGCGGACAGCGAACCGAAGCTCATCCCCGCGATCGTGATCGGAATCTTCAGGTGGATCGGCTTCTTCGCAAAGCGGGTGCCGAGCCAGACATCGGTCGCGCATTTCTCGCGATAGCCTTCCAGCGGATAGCGGGAAATCGACGCGCCGAGGAACAGGAGATCGTCGAAATGCGGCAGTTGCCGCTTGGTGCCTGCACCACGAATATCATATATGCCCGTGGCTGCTGCACGGCGGATTTCAGAAAGAGTGTAAGGATCGAAAGTCGCCGAGAGACGCGGCAGGGTCTGCGGGATGTGGGTCAGGTCCATGAAGCGATCCTCAATACGCCGCGGCATTGTCGACGTGGAAATTGTAGAGCTGACGCGCCGAGCCGTAGCGCTTGAATTCGTCCGCCCCGACCGCGCCCGACAGACCTGCCGCGTCGAGCAGCCGGCTCAGTTCCGTGCGATGTTCCTCGCGCATCTCCTTTTCCACGCAATCCGCGCCAAGGCTCTTCACCTCGCCGCGTACGAACAGCCGTGCTTCGTAGATCGAATCGCCCAGCGCATCGCCGGCATCGCCGAGCACGACGAGATTGCCGGATTGCGCCATGAAGGCGCTCATCGGCCCGATCGAACCTTTCACGACGATATCGATGCCTTTCATCGAGATGCCGCAACGGGCCGCCGCATCGCCGTCGATCACCAGCAGGCCCCCATGCGCCGTGGCGCCGGCCGACTGGCTGGCATCGCCTTTCACATGAACCCTCCCGGACATCATGTTCTCGGCCACGCCCACACCGGCATTGCCTTCCACGATCACTGTCGCCTGCTGGTTCATGCCCGCGCAGTAATATCCGGCATGGCCGGCGATCTCGACCGTGACCGGCACATCGAGCCCGGCAGCCAGCGCGTGCTGGCCCTGCGGGTTCTCCACCCGCCAGATCGTCTCGCTGGTGTCCGAGGCAAGCACGTGGAGCTGCGCGTTCAATTCGCGCTTCGAAATCTCCTTGAGGTCCACGACCGGCATCAGTGGCGCTCCCAGGAATAGACGCGGGCCGGTTCGGGCTCGAACACGCGGGCGTTCTCGATCCCCGGTAGCCCCACCAGCGCGCGATATTCCGACCCGAACGCAACCAGCCGCTCGGTCTCGGCCATCACGGCCGGCTTGCACGAGATCGGATCGCGCAGCACGGCAAAGCCGTTCTCCGTGCCGACCACAAAAGTAAAGAAACCATCGAGATCATCGAGGCTTGCTTCGAGAGCTTCGGAAAGCGTGGAACCTTCATTGAGCTTCCAGGTGAGATATCCGGCCGCGACTTCGCTGTCATTGTCGGTCGCGAAGTGGATGCCTTTGGGCTCCAGCATGCGGCGCAGGGACCGGTGGTTGGACAAGGAGCCATTATGGACCAGACACTGATCCGCACCCGTCGAGAAAGGATGAGCGCCGTCGGTGGTGACGGCGCTTTCGGTTGCCATGCGGGTATGGCCGATCCCATGCGTGCCCTGCATGCCGGCGAGGCCGAAGCGGGTGGCGACATCGGCCGGGCGACCGACTTCCTTGTAGAGCTCGATCCGCTGGCCGCCGCCGATCACCACGATGTCCGGCCGGTCCGCCGCCAGCCAGGCGCGTACCCGCTGTTCCTCTTCGTTCGGGATGGTCAGCACCAGATGGCTGTCGCGCAGCCTGCCTGTCACGCCCAGCCTTTCCGCGAGATCGGCCAGCCCGGTCCCGCGCAGCGTCAGCTTGACATGCCCGGCATCGCCCGCGCCGTAGACCGCGAAACCGGCGCTGTCCGGCCCGCGATCGGTCATCACTTCCAGCATGCCGGCAAGCAGCGAGCCCAGCTGCGGCTCCAGGGATTCGTCCTTTAGGAAAAGTCCGACGATGCCACACATTCAAGGGGAAACCTTCCGCATTTCGGGTTTCCCTCTTCCTATCGCCCTGCGTTCGATCCGTCAATCTATAGGAATATATTTTTCCTTTCAGGAAACTCTAGGCGTCGCTACGGGGATAGACGATGATCGACAGATAGGTCGTCTCCTGATCGGTCAGCGTCTCGGGCCCGTGGAGCGCGCCGCTATCGAACAGGAACGAATCCCCAGGCTTCAGGTGGAAGCTTTCCGAGCCGTGGCGGTAATGGACCTCGCCCTTCAGCATGTAGATGAATTCCACTCCCGCATGGCGGAAGCTGGTATAGGGCGCGGCCTTTTCCTTAAGCGTGATGAGGTAGGGCTCGACCACCACATCGCCGCGCAGCACATGGCCCAGCAACTGGTAGACATGGCCGACCTTCGTCCCGCGCCGCTCGATCGTGAGCCCCTGCCCCGCTGGCACATAGGAACTGTCCTGCCGTTCCTCGTAGGAGGCGAAGAGCGACGAAAGCGGCACCTGCAGCACGCCGGAGATCGCCTGCAGCGTCGAGAGCGAGGGCGAAATGCCGCCATTCTCGATCTTCGAGAGCATGCCGTTCGAAATTCCGGCCGCGCTGGCGAGATCGGCGACCGAGAGATCATGCTGGCGCCGGATCGCGCGGATCTGGTTGCCGAGCGCCTTCTCAAGGCTGCGTTCGGGCACGCCCGGCGCGGTCGAGCCAGTCTCGAGGCCGGGTTCTGCGGAAGGGGGGGATGATGCGGAAATGACTATGCCCTCGACCTTGAAGGAATTCTCTACCCCCTATTCCTCTCCCGCTCGAAAGTCACTCAATCCCGGAATACCACCGTCTTCGCGCCATTCGCCAGCGCGCGCCCATCGAGATGGAAAGCGACCGCGCGCGCCAGCACGCGGCGTTCGATATCCCGGCCCTTGCGGACCAGATCCTCCGGACTGTCGTGATGGCTGATCCGCTCCACATCCTGTTCGCTGATCGGGCCTTCGTCGAGATCGGCAGTGACGTAATGGGCTGTCGCCCCGATCAGCTTCACGCCGCGGCCATGCGCCTGGTGATAGGGCTTGGCACCCTTGAAACCGGGCAAGAAGGAATGGTGGATGTTGATGCAGCGGCCGGACAGGAAGGCCGCGAGGTCGTCTGACAGGATCTGCATGTAGCGCGCCAGGATGACCAACTCCGCCCCGCTTTGCGTAACGATGTGCTTGATCTGCGCTTCCTGCGCCGGCTTGGTATCCCGGGTGATCGGCAGGTAATGGAAGGGAATGCCGCCGAAATCCGCGCCCGCATAGGTTTCGCGCGGGTGGTTGGAGATGATCCCGACGACGTCCATGCTCAATTCGCCTATGCGGTTGCGATAGAGCAGGTCGACCAGGCAGTGGTCGAATTTCGACACCAGGATCAGCACCTTGCGCCGCTTGCCGCTAGAGCGGAAGGACCAGTCCAGATCGAGTTGCGCCGCGAGTCCGGCGAACCTCTCGGCGAACCCGGCTGCCGCTTCTTCCGACGACATCGTGGCCACGAGCCGCATGAAGAACAGATTGCTCTCCACATCGTCGAACTGATGCGCTTCCTTGATGTCGCCGCCAAACGCGAAAAGCTCCCCCGTCACGCGGGCGACGATGCCGGGGCGGTTCGGACAGGAAAGCGTGAGCAGATAGCTGGCGGTCATGGAAAGTCCTGCAAGTTCGAGAGTGTCAGAGAGCGGCGGACGCCTGCTCGATCCAGTGGCGGAAGCTGCCGGAATAGCTGCGGAACACCGCGAGATCGTATGTCGGGCGATCATCGACCTGCCACAGGATCACGCCGATATGCGCGATCACGGTCGTCGCGGCAGAGCCTGCGCGGAACTGGTCGGGATGGAAGTCGATCGCGGCCCCGCGCCGCAACAGCCGCCGTGCGCCGGGGCCGCTCAACCGCTGCACCACATAGCCGCTCGACTGATCCGATACGGCCGCGACGCCCGACAGCCGCGTCTGCAGCTCCTGCGCGAAGTCGAACGGCGCATTCTCCCGGACCACGAGCCAGATCCCCGGCCCGGTACCGATCATTGCGAGATCGTCGGCGAAAGCCGCCTGCGGGCCCACGGGCAGCGAGCAACCCAGGCGCGCGCCGATGATTTCGGGGCCGGCGTTCCTGCTTGCCATCACGCTGGCGATGCCCAGATTGTCACGCTGTTCGAGGCTGAAGAAGTCAGGCACGGACGCGTGCTCCTTCCCGATCGACGAAGATCGGATCGCAGATTTCCGCGTCCACATCCTTCCCTCGCACCGGATCGTGAACGACGATCCGTTCGCCGTGCCGCTCCGGCCCGTTGGCGAGCAAGGCCAGCGCGATATAGTGGCCGAGAGTGGGCGACCAAGCGCCGGACGTCACATAGCCTTCGTCATTGGCCGCCACGGGCTCGGCGCCGGGAGACAGGAGATGGGCGCCCGCGCGGATCTGCCGGTTTCCGTCGACCGGCTTCAGGCCGACCAGAGCGGGCCGCGCGGGATCGGACAGGCCGGGGCGCTGCGCCATGATCCGGCCGAGGAAATCCTTCTTCTTCGACATCATCCGTCCC
The DNA here is from genome assembly GCA_946482075.1 of uncultured Erythrobacteraceae bacterium. Next base: position 16,554 of record CAMLQG010000031.1, on the reverse strand, counting down.
ATGCCGAGATCGGCGGCGGTGGTCATGCCGTTCAACTCGTTGCCCGCCGGATGGCCTTTCTCGATCCGCATCACGCCCAATGCTTCGGTGCCGTAGGGCACGACATCGAACGCCCGGCCGACCGCGAAGAGATGGCGGACCAGCCGGTCGCCATGGATGGCGGGGACGCCGACCTCATAGGCCAGTTCGCCCGAAAAGGAGAGGCGGTAGATCCGTGCCGGCACGCCGTCCCAGTTAAATTTCCTTGCTTCCATATAGGGCAAGGCATCATTTCTCAGATCGATTTGAGGCAATGCCTGCTGCAGCAGCGCGCGCGAATACGGGCCGGCGACGGAGAAGGTCGCCCATTGTTCGGTGACCGAGGTGGCCTGCACGTCGAGCTCGGGCCAGAGCACCTGGCGGGCATAGTCGATATGCTGCATCACCCGCGCGGCGTTCACTGTGGTGGTGGTCACGAAGAAGCTGTCCTCGGCGAAACGCGTCGTCGTGCCGTCATCCATCACGATGCCGTCCTCGCGCAGCATCACGCCGTATCGCGCCTTGCCCACCGGCAGGTTGGAGAAAGTGTTGATGTAGAGCCGGTCCAGCAACACGCCCGCATCTGTTCCGTGGACGTCGATCTTGCCCAGCGTCGAGACGTCACAGATCCCCACCCCATTGCGGGTGGCGGTCACTTCGCGGTTCACCGTTTCCAGCCAGCCGGTTTCGTCGGCCTGCGCGAACCACTGCGCGCGCTTCCATTGGCCGGCATCGACGAATGTCGCGCCTTGCTCCACAGCCCAGCCATGGCTTGCCGTATGCCGTTCGGGCCGGAAGCGCTCGTCCCGGTGATGGCCCGCCAGCACGCCGATGGCGACCGGCTGATAAGGCGCGCGCGACAGGATCGTGCCGGCCTCCGCCACCGACTTGCCCGTGGCCGCGGCCAGCAGCGCATTGCCGTTGAGCTGGCTCGTCTTGCCCTGATCGGTCGCCATGCCCAGCGTGGTGTAGCGTTTCATATGTTCGACCGAGACGAAACCTTCCCGCGCCGCGAGCATCACGTCCTTGTCGGTCACATCGTTCTGGAAATCGACGAAGGCCTTTCCGCGCGAAGGAATGTGCCATAGCGGACGATTGCCGGCCGGTTCATCGCTCGCGAAGACTTGCAGCGGGGACGCGTTCCGGCCCAGCGCTTCGCAGACGGCGACTGCCTGGGCGGCGCCATCCCTCAGCGCTTCCGAAAGCCCGAACCTGCCGGCGGCCGCGCCGGCCGGCGCAAGGCCGGGCGGCGCCCGGTCCAGCACGAAGGATTGTATCGCATCCGACCAGACCGGGCGCGCGCCCATATTGCTGCCGAGGCCGATGGCCGGATTCCAGCCGCCCGCCATCGCGACGAAATCGCAGGCGATCGTGGTGGTCCGTCCGTCGGACAGGCGGATTTCCACCTGCCGCACCGGCGATCCGATCGCATCCGTCACCTGTGCCCCAAGCAGAATCTGCGTGCCCGCTGCCTTGAAGGCCCCGGTGGCAATCGGGGCATCCGCGTTCGGACACACGACGGCCGCCACATCCACGCCTGCCGCGATCAGGTCCGCGGCGGTGGCCCACCCACTATCGCCGACAGCGAACACCACCGCCCGCTTTCCCGGCAACGCGGCGAAGCGATTGACATAGTTGGACACTGCCGAGGCCGTCATCACGCCCGCCCGGTCATTGCCGCCGAACACCAGCGGCCGCTCGATCGCGCCGGTCGCCAGGATCGAACGGCGCGCGACGATCTTCCATAGCAGCTGGCGCGGCTGCCCCCTGGGGACCTGCGCGACATGGTCCGACACCCGCTGGACCGCGACATGCTCGCAACCGTCATAGATGCCGACCAGCGCGGTGCGCTTGAGAAGATCGACATTGGGCAGCGTTTCCAGCTCGGCCACGATCTGCTCGGCCCAGGCAGCACCTGCCAGGCCGTCGATCTCGTGGCGTTCGGCCAGCAGCCGCCCGCCCGGCCGCTCATCCTCGTCGACGAGGATCACGCGAAGCCCCGCGCGCCCCGCCGTCAATGCGGCGGCAAGGCCGGCGGGCCCGCCCCCGATCACCAGCAAATCGCAGAAAGCATGCTCGCGGTCGTAGCGATCGGGGTCGGGCAGCATCGACAGCGCGCCCAGCCCCGCCGCGCGGCGGATGATCGGCTCATAGACCTTCTCCCAGAAGGAAGCCGGCCACATGAAGGTCTTGTAATAGAACCCGGCCGCGAAGATCGGTCCGAAAAGCTGGTTGATCGACAGCAGGTCGAAACGCAAGCTGGGCCAGCGGTTCTGGCTCGACGCGGCAAGCCCTTCGAACAGCCGCACCACCGTGGCGCGCGTATTGGGCTCTGCATGGGCTCCGCTGCCCAGAGTGACGAGCGCGTTGGGTTCCTCGCTGCCGGCGGTCAGAATGCCGCGCGGGCGGTGATATTTGAACGACCGGGCGACCAGCCGCACATCGTTCGCCACCAGCGCGGAAGCCAGCGTATCGCCTTCGAAACCCGAATAGCTCTTCCCGTCGAACGTGAAGGATAGCGGCTTCGACCGGTCGATCAGCCCACCGGAGGATCGCCTGCTCATCGGCCGGCCCCGCTCGCCAGCACCGCGCCGAAGATCTCATGCGTCATCGTATCGCGCGTGACCACGATCCAGTTGCGGCAGCCCTGTGCATGATACCAATGCTCCTGCATCCGGCCGGCGAGATTGTCACGGAGATAGAGATATTCGTACAGCCCCTCCTCACCATCAGGGCGCTTCGGAGCGGCGTCGCCGCGATAGACGAATTCCTGGACGTCTCGGCTACCGCAGAAGGGACAGGGAATGCGCATGATCCTTGCCTCTCAATGCAGGTTCGGCTGGGCGCCGACGCCCTTCTCGTCGATGAGATGGCCGGTGCGGAACCGGTCGAGGCGATAGGCTGCAGCCGTTTCATGCGCGCTGCCGGTCGCCAGCAGATGGGCGAAGCACCAGCCGGAGGCCGGCGTCGCCTTGAACCCGCCGTAACACCAGCCGGCGTTGAGGTAGAGACCCGGCACCGGCGTAGTGTCGATGATCGGCGATCCGTCCATCGACATGTCCATGATGCCGCCCCAGCTGCGCAGCAGCCGCGCGCGCCCGATCATCGGTATGATCGCCATTCCGCCTTCGCAGACATCTTCGACCACGGGCATGTTCCCGCGCTGGGCATAGCTGTTGTAGCCGTCGATATCCCCGCCGAAGACCAGCCCGCCCTTGTCCGACTGGCTGATGTAGAAATGGCCGGCGCCGAAAGTGATGACGCCGGGGATCACCGGCTTGAGGCCTTCGCTGACAAAGGCCTGCAGCACATGGCTTTCTATCGGCAGTCTGAGCCCCGCCAGCGCGGCCACGCGCGAACTGTTGCCGGCGACCGCGACGCCGACCTTGCCCGCGCGGATCGTGCCGCGCGTGGTTTCCACGCCGATCACCGCGCCGCTCCCATCCCGGAGGAAGCCCGTCAGCTCGCAATTCTGGATGATGTCGACCCCGAGCGCGCTCGCGCCGCGTGCATAGCCCCAGACGACCGCATCGTGCCGCGCCGTGCCGCCGCGCGCCTGGTAGAGCCCGCCCTGGATGGGAAAGCGCGCATGGTCGAAATTCAGAAACGGAGCCATTTTGCGAACCGCATCCTGCCCCAGCAGTTCCGCATCCACGCCGTGCAGACGCATCGCATTGCCGCGCCGCGCATAGGCATCGCGCTGGCCGTCCGAATGGTAGAGGTTCAGCACCCCGCGCTGGCTGACCATCGCGTTGTAGTTGAGTTCCTGCTCCAGCCCTTCCCACAGCTTCATCGACCATTCGTAGAACGGCTCGTTGCCGGGAAGGCCGTAATTCGAGCGGATGATGGTGGTGTTGCGTCCGGCATTGCCGCCGCCGATCCAGCCTCTCTCGATCAGCGCCATACGGCGGATGCCGTGCACCTTGGCAAGGTAATAGGCCGTAGCGAGACCATGCCCCCCGCCGCCGACCAGCACGATATCGTAGGCTTCCGCCGGAGCCGCATCCCGCCAGGTCGGAGCCCAGCCGCGATGGCCGCGAAGCGCCTTGGCGGCGAGGGAGAAAATGGAATGGCGCATGGGCTGAACGGCGTCCGATCGATAACTGAAAGGAAAATTATCTTCTTTCAGATCGCGCCGCATATCCGTAAACGACCAAATCATGACTGAAACCGACATCCATCCGATCCGTATCGGTCTGCTGCTGGTGGATGGCTTTGCCCTGATGTCCTACGCTTCCTTCATCGAGCCTTTCCGCGCCGCCAACGCTCTTGCCGGGCGGACGATCTACGAATGGACGCATATTTCCCTGCATGGCGCGAAGGTGGCCGCATCGAACGGGGCGGAGCTTCTGGCAGGAGGCCGCGTCGGCGATGCGCTGGAGTTGGACCGGCTGTTCGTCTTCGCGGCCGGCGATCCCGCCGCCTTCCGGGACGAAGCCTGCTTCGCCTGGCTGCGCCTGCTGGCGCGCAGGGGGATACCGATCGGCGGACTTTCCGGCGGCCCTTATCTCCTGGCCCGCGCCGGCCTGCTGGAAGGCCATCGCGCCACGATCCACTGGGACCATGCGGCCGCCTTTCAAGACGCGTTCCCGGAGATCGCGCTCGAAACCGGCCTTTACGCTATCGATGGAGACCGGATGACCTGCGCCGGCGGCGCTGCCGGCCTCGACCTCGCCGTCTCGCTGATCGAGCGAGATCATGGCGATGCGCTGGCCCGCCGGGTCGGCGAATGGTTCATCCAGCCCGAAAGCCGTGAAGCGCATATTTCCCAGCGCGCGCGGCTCGCGGATCGATATGGCACGTCGAACGCGCGCCTGCTGCCCATGCTGGCCGCGATGGAGGATGCCGTGGAGGAACCGCTGGCGCGCGATATCCTCGCCGTCCGCGCGGGCATCTCGCTGCGTCAGCTCGAACGGCTGTGCCTCGCTCATCTGGGGTCGAGTATCGCCGAGACCTATCTCGCCATCCGGCTGGACCGCGCGGCGGAGCTGCTGCGATCGACCGGGCTCAACGTGACCGAAGTCGCCATGGCCTGCGGTTTCCGCAGCGCCGCCCATTTTTCGCGCCGCTTCCGCCGGCGTTTCGGCAAGCCACCTTCCGATTGAGCGGAGACAGGACCCGCATACTGCTCCCCTCCCCTTCAGGGGAGGGGGACGGCCATCCAAAAAAACGCTGTCCTACAAGGCCGAAATATGGCCAACCCTCCGGGATGAATTCCCGTTCCTCCACCATCCCGGCAAGCTCCGCACCTCGTGTGCGCGCCCGCATGGCAGGCATGGGAGCGGCCTGCCGGGGGGTGACAGACACCATCACGGAAAGTCACACGGCGTTCAGGTTGCTATCGCTTCATAAATTACTGGAAATAAATTATAATCTCTGCTTTAGGCGCCTCGGAAAAGGGGCGCTTTCGCCGCGTTGTGCGTCAACTTGCAGCGCCATGGGGAACCGATGACCCTCGCCGACTGGACCGGAGCGCCCAGGCCCGAACGCGTCGTGCTCGATGGGCGCTATGCGCGGCTCGAGCCGCTCGACAGGCACGCCCATGGGGATGCGCTCTACGCGTCTGCCGTTGTGGAAGGTGCTGAAGAGCGCTTCCGTTATCTGTTCGATCCCCCTCCGGCAGACCGCGCAAACCTCGATCGGTGGCTCGACAACGCCGCCGCTTCGGCCGATCCGCTGTTCTTCGCCGTGATCGACAAGGCGACCGGCCGCGCCGAAGGGCGACAGGCATTGATGCGGATCGACACCAGGCATGGCGTGATCGAGATCGGCAACATCCTGTGGGGCCCGGCCATCGCCCGTTCCCGTGTCGCGACGGAGGCCTTCGCGCTGTTCGGCGCCTATGTCTTCGATACGCTCGGCTATCGCCGCTTCGAGTGGAAATGCGACAATCGCAACGAGCCTTCCAAGCGCGCGGCGGTGCGGTTCGGCTTCGCGTTCGAAGGCCTGTTCCGCAACCACATGGTCGTGAAGGGGGAGAACCGCGACACGGCCTGGTTTTCGATCACCGATGCCGAATGGCCCGCCCTCGCCGCCGCGCTCGACAGCTGGCTGGATCCGGATAATTTCGATCCCGACGGCCGGCAGAAGCGCCGGCTCTAGGGACCGCCATGCACACCAGGCGCTCCACCCTGGCCGGTCTCTGCGGGCTCCTCGGGGCCATGGCCTGCCCTCCCCTGGCAGGCGCCGTTCCGTCGTCATCGAAGCCGCGGCGCCTGCGGCCGGGCGATACGGTCGGCCTGATCGCTCCGGCCAGCGTCGCCAACGAGACGGTCCACCTCGATGCCGTTCAGCACACGATCCGGGGCATGAGGCTGGTGCCCCGGCTGGGGCGGAACGCAGCGAAGAGCTTCGGCTATCTAGCCGGAACCGACGAGGAACGAGCGGCCGACATTCACGCGATGTTCGCGGATGACGAGGTGCGCGCCGTCTTCGTGACGCGCGGCGGCTGGGGCAGCGCCAGAATCCTGCCGCTGCTGGACTGGGATCTCATCCGAGACAATCCGAAGCTGCTCATCGGCTACAGCGATGCGACCGCGCTTCATCTGGCGTTCGCCGCGCGAACGACCATTCCCACGATCCACGCGCCGAATGCGGGCAATCGCTGGGACGAGATCAGCTGGGACAGTTTCTGGCGGATGGCTTTCAGCGGCGAAACGCCGATCCTCGGCCAGGAAGCAACCCCGAATATGCCGGCGGATCGGATGGCCTTGGCGACGATCCGGCCGGGCGAGGCCAAAGGTCGGCTGCTCGGCGGCAATCTCACCGTTCTCTCCACGCTGATGGGCACGCCCTGGCTGCCCGATTTCAACGGCGCGATCCTGTTCCTGGAGGATGTGGGCGAAGCCGAATATCGCATCGACCGGATGCTGAACCAGCTTGCCCTGGCGGGTGTCCTGAAGAAGGCGGCGGGCGTGATCTTCGGCCAGTGCCGACGCTGCGTCAGCGACATGCCCGATTACGCGGGCTTCACTGTCCCGCAGATCATCGAGCAATATCTTGCGCCCCTAGGCGTTCCGGCCGTCATGGGCGGCAATATCGGGCATGTGAACAACCAGCTTTGCCTGCCGGCAGGAGCTGCGGTTCGCCTGGACGCCGGTTCCGGAACGATACAATTGCTGGAACCGATAGTCCGCTAGGCGCGGGGCGGATCACGGCCGATGATGAGCACTACATCTACGCTGTAGCGCTACGATGGACGTCTGATCGTTCCATCAGGTCGGCAGCCTCGTCAAGGTCGACGCTTCGTGCAACCTCGGCCGGTGTTTGCCCTTTCGCATTCTTCACTGTGGGAACGGCACCATGAGCGAGCAGGATGCGCACGACCGCTGCCGCCAGCTCGGGATCGCCCGGCAGGATGAATAATGGGGTCGGCCCGTTCTCGTCGGCCGAAGCCTGGTTGGCCAGTTCAGGCTCCGCGCGCAGGACGGCCTCGAGCCGGTCCAGTTTTGCCATATGGCCGAGAGTGCGCACGTCACGGCTGAGCGGGACGAGCCGCTCGAAGACATGCGATGGCCCCATGATCGCCGCCCAGCTCAGCGGGGTTCCGCCCCAGCGGCGTTCGGCCAGATCGACGTCGCTGCCTGCGCCGAGCAACAACTCGACCGCTTCCAACGAGCCCGATTGCACGGCCCGATGCAACGGACTGATTCCATCCTCGTCAAGCGCGCGCGGGGAGGCACCAAGCACAAGCAGCAATGCGACCGCACCGGCATTGCCGAACTCAGCGGCCGATAGCAGCGGCGTCGCGTCCGCCGTCAGTCCGGGATCGGCGGCGAGCAGCGTGCGGGCGGCCTCCTCGTCGTGGCGGAGGCACGCCGCCTGGAAAGCCTGTACGCCCGTCAGTTCGGTCGGCTCAGCACCATAGCGCTCCAGAAGCGCGAGCATCTCCAGGAAGCCGGAAATCTCCGCGAGCTTGTGCATCGGCCAGCCATTATAGGCCTGGGGCGCATTCGCGTTGGCGCCGTGCGCGAGGAGCCAGGCGGCACGCTCCAGATGGTTCTGGCCCACGGCATTGCCGAGAAGGTAATCGAGCGTGTTGACCCTGATCTTGCCGCCGGCAATCCACGCGTCGGGGTCGCTCCATTTGGGCGTCAGGCCCTTCGCCGCGCAAAGGCGCCAGAGCCGCTCGTACCAATCGATGTCCTTACCATCGACCGAGATATTGTAGAGTGCCTGCCGGTCGAACGGGTCGGCTCCGGCTGCGACGAGGAGATCGACGAGGGCGTCCACCTGGGGATGGCTCGGCTTGTGCTGTTCGCCGCGTCCGATCGCGCCGGTGAGCACGGTGAAGGGGCTGCCCCACCCGTCATCGAACCCGAAATTCGGATCGGCGCCCGCTTCAAGCAGCAGCCGCGCTATGGCAACGGCATTGTCTGCGTCGAGGCGGCCGTAGGTGACATGCGTGAGCGCAGTCCACGTCCGGGGGCCACCGGTATGTGCGGCCGCTGTCGGATCGCCAGCAAGCCGGGCTCCAACCTCGGCAAGGTCGCCACAGGCTGCGGCGGTGAATATGCTGTCGCGGGCGATGGCGGGGTAGCGATCGAGGATACGGCGGGCGAGTGCCGGATCGCCGTCCCAGCCGTGACGTAGCAGTTGCTCGACGCGATCGGCGTGGCTGCCGCCGGTTCGCGCCAGTTGTTCGATCTCCTGCCTGAGAGCGACCCAGCTTTCGCAGCCATATTCGCGCGCCAGGGCATGTTGGACGTGGCGCAGGACCGGCTCGGCGGGATCGCCGGGACAGGCGGCGCGGAATCGGGCCACGGCGGCGGGATTGGCGGCATGAAGCGCCTTGAGCCAGCGCTTGGCTTCCTTGCGCAGGCTATCGATGGTCGTGCGGGACGTGAGGGTACGGCTCATGACAAACCTTCCTTCCACTTGCCTCATGTCCGCTTACGAAAGGCCGGAAGAAGGGTTCGCAAGTATCTGGCTACTGGATGGGAGGGGCTCCCTTGCCGCGGACAGGTGGCGCTCCAGATGCGCACTGACGGCATAGATGACCTACGTCGTTTTCCCTGTCAACGAGGCTCGGCATGCATGGATTTACCGGAGTCACCAGTTGAGCAACCTGCTGGGAGCAGGGGGCGCAAGGATTTGGGCCTAAGGTAAAAAACGGCGCAGATGACGGCTTGTGGCGGAGAGGGTGGGATTCGAACCCACGTTACGGTTGCCCGTAAACCGCATTTCGAGTGCGGCGCATTCGACCACTCTGCCACCTCTCCGCGGGGGCGCATGGACATCGTCGGGGATGCCGGTCGGCTAGGAGGGCGGCGGTTAGCTTAGCGGAAGCGGCTTGCCAAGCCCCTAAGACGCGGAATCGGGGGAACATCGTCGTGCGCCGCTTGTTTCGCTACCGCAACACCATATATTCCAAGCATCATGGATCGAACGAGTTTCTATTCGCCGCAGGCGCGCAGGCTGATCGAAGTGCCCCGACAGACGAAGGCGCGCTTCGCGATCGGCGATGTCGTGCGCCACAAACTGTTCGATTTCCGCGGCGTGGTGTTCGATATCGATCCCGTCTTCGCCAATAGCGAGGAATGGTACGAAGCCATCCCCGAGAACGTCCGGCCGCGACGCGACCAGCCGTTCTATCACCTTTTGGCGGAGAATGAGGATTCGAGCTACGTCGCCTATGTCAGCCAGCAGAACCTGCTGTCGGATGGCGATGGCGGGCCGGTGGACCACCCTTCGGTGACCCAGCTGTTCGACGACTATGCCAATGGACGCTATCGCCTGCGCCGCCGGCTGACGCACTAGGGTCCGTATTCAATACCAGCGCCTTCAGCTCTTGATCTTCCAACCCGCCCGCAGCAGCGCGTAGGTCAACACGCCCAGCGCCAGGTTGAACAGCCCCAGTCCCATCGCTGCGAAGAATAGGTGTTCGGCACTGTCGCTAATGTCGCTCTGGCCAAGGAAGCCATAGCGGAAGCCCGAAATCACGTAGAAGAACGGGTTGAACATGCTGATCGTCTGGAACACCGGCGCCAGATTGTGGATCACGTAAAAGGTGCCGGACAGCAGCGAGAGCGGCGCGATGACGAAATTGGTGATCGCGGCGTTATGATCGAACTTCTCCGCCCAGATGGCCGTTATCAAGCCGATCAGCGACAGCAGCAGCGCGCCCATCAGGCCGAACCACACGATCGCCCAGGGATGTGCCGCCGTCAGACTCACGCCCGGCCACAGCGCCATGGCACCAGCGACCGCGAGTCCGACCATCACCGCCCGCGTCATCGCCGCGGTGATGATCCCGGCCATCAGTTCGGCTTCCGACAGCGGCGGCATCAGATAGTCGATGATCGTGCCCTGGATCTTGCCTGCCAGCAGCGAGAAGCTGGAATTGGCGAAGGCGTTCTGCATCATGCCCATGGCGATGAGTCCCGGCGCGACGAAAGTCGCGAAATTCACGCCGAGCACGATCTTGCCCGAACGGCCGAGCGCGACCGTGAAAATCACCAGATAGAGCAGCGTCGTTATCGCCGGCGCCCAGATTGTCTGGGTGTGGACCTTGAGAAAACGCCGCACCTCCTTCATATAGAGCGTCCACAATCCGCGGCTGTTGACGCCGTTGACGATGGGCGTCCCCTGAGGCGGAAAGTTTTGACCTGACGCGCCGCCATTTTTTGGAAGGCGTTTCGCGTTGGTCAGGCTCTGCTGGACTTGATCGGCCATGCCGCGGCGACTATCCGCAGCCATGCGCCGTGACAAGTCCGGGTGCTGTCCATGCGCCGGATTATTTGAGGATTTGTACTGCTGATGAGTTGGACGGACGAACGGATCGCGACCCTGACCAAGATGTGGGAAGGCGGCGCCACCGCAAGCCAGATCGCGGAGAAGCTCGGTGGAGTCAGCCGCAATGCCGTGATCGGCAAGGCACACCGGCTGGGCCTGAAATCGCGTCCTTCGCCCGTGAAGGCGAACGAGACGAAAGCGCCGAAGCCCGCTGCGGCGAAGAAGCCGGCCAAGCCCACCGCACCCGCTCCAGCCACCGAGAAACTGGCCAGGGCGAAGCCGGCCGCCCCCGCGCCGACCCCGCGAGCGGAACCGGCGGCGACCGCCGCACCTTCGTCCGGGCAATCGATCCCCGCTGTATCCTCGGAAAAGACCCGCGTCGTCTCCGTTGGCCCCGGCGGCTTCCTGCGCCAGGGTCCGGGCGACCAGCAGGCGCCGATCCCCCCTGCCCCGCCTCGCCGCCTCGTGCCCGCGAAGCCGAGCGCGGACATCGCGGACAAGACCAGCCTGCTCGATCTCAGCGATCGCGTGTGCCGCTGGCCGGTGGGCCATCCAGGCGAACCGGACTTCCACTTCTGCGGCGAGAAGGTGAACCCGGGCTTTCCCTATTGCGTCGAACATTGCGGCCGGGCCTATCAGGCGCAGCTACCGCGTGGCGCGCGCAGACCACCCCCGCCACTGCCTTTCGGCGGCCCGCGCGTTCGCTGACGCTTTCCGCTCCATTTCTCCTTTTCGGCAAAGCGATGGCAGCACGGTCCTGCGCTGTGCTAGCCTGCATCTGAGAGTCGAAAAACATAAGGGGAAAGCGGAAATGGCGATCACATTGCATGAGGCTTTCGTGCCGAGCGCGCTGCAGATGCTCGGATCCGTTGCGAAGCTGATCAACAAGGCCGAAACGCATTGTGCCGAGAAGGGCCGCGTGCCCTGCGGACTGATCGCTGCCAGGCTTGCGCCCGACATGCTAGACCTCGCCTATCAGGTGAAAAGCTGCGCGGTGCATTCGGCCGGCGCGATCGCAGGCGTGCGGAGCGGCAATTTCTCCCCCGACATGAACACGCCGCCCGATAGTTTCGACGGGCTGCGTGCCGTCATCGCCGATGCGATCGCCAAGCTGGAAGCGATCACGGTCGAGCAGATGGATGCGCTCGAGAACCAGCGCATGACGTTCACGATCGGTGACAAGCTGCGGTGGGATTTCGTAGGCAAGGATTTCCTGCTCAGCTTCTCCCAGCCGAACTTGTACTTCCATGCGACCACCACCTACGACATCCTGCGGATGGAAGGCGTGGCGATCGGGAAAGTGGATTATCTCGGCGCCATGCGCATGGCATCCTGATGGAATTGCGAGGCTTATGATGGACATGCCGGCCACCACCGCGATCGAGGAAAAAGGCCAGTTCACGCGCTACGAACGGCGCGGAGCGGTGGCCTGGGTGTGGCTGTCCCGCCCGGAATACGCGAACACGCAGAACTATCGCATGCTCGACGAGGTCGATGGCTGGTTCCGCCGGGCAACGGAAGACCCCGACATCCGCGTGATCGTGCTGGCGGGCGACGGGAAGCATTTCTCCAGCGGCCATGATCTTGGCACGCCCGATTACGACAAGCAGCTCCCGCGCGAGCGCAAGACGTTGTGGGACGATCACCTGACCAAGGATCCGCAGGGCGCGGAACGCCAATATGTCGTCGAACAGGACGTCTATCTGGGTCTCTGCCGCCGTTGGCAGGACATGTCGAAGCCCGCCATCGCAATGGTCCAGGGCGCCTGCATTTCGGGCGGTATGATGCTTGCCATGGCGTGCGACATGATCGTCGCCTCGGACGACGCGTTCTTCCAGGATCCGGTCGTGAAGCTCGGCATCCCGAGCGTGGAATATTGCGCGCATCTGCTGGAACTCCCGCCGCGCATCGCGCGCGAGTTCATCTATCTGGGCCAGCGCATGCCCGCGCAGCGCGCCTATGATCTGGGCATGATCAACCGCGTGGTGCCGCGCGCGGAACTGGAAGCGGAAGTGACGAAGATCGCGGAAGAGATCGCCACGCGCCCGGCTTTCGCCATGACGCTGTCCAAGCGCGCGGTGAATTTCATCGAGGATCTGCGCGGCAAACGCACCGCGATGGAGGGCATCTTCCATATGCACCATCTCGGCCATGCGCATAACCAGCTGATGAGCGGCGGCGTGGTGGTGGGCGGCGCGAAAGACCTCAAGGGCGAGTAGGACGCGTGGGGTGGGATGATTCCAGATTGATCCACCTGTGATCGTTCGTCCTGAGCTTGTCGAAGGACCGTCTTCACTTTCTCCGTCGTTGCAGGAAGAAGCTGTCCTTCGACAAGCTCAGGACGAACGGGTGTTTCAATCCGATCAGGGCAGTTCTACGCCTACTCCGGCCTCGCCTTGCCGTAATTCTGCTTCATCGCTTCCAGCGGATTGAAGAACTCCCGCCACCGCGTGAGCTTCCCGTCGCGGAAGGACAGCGCGAAGAGATAGTGGTTGACGTAGTCTTCCCGCCCGCTGCGATAGGTCCCGCGCGATCGGCCTTCCACGATCACCACCTCGCCACCGGTATCGAACACGTCCTCGACTTCGATCTTGAACGTCTCGAACACGTTGAGAATGCTGATTGTCGAGATGAAGGCATCGACGCCGTGATGCTCCGCCGGCCCATTGGGATGGTACGGGAATTCCAGCACCACATCGGGAGCGCTCATTTCCCGCAACAGCCCGAAGTCGCGATCGCCCTGGGCGATCGCGGCTTTCACTGCGAGCTGCGCATTGGGCGAAAGATAGGAGGCCATGCCGAGATCAGCCCGCAACCGGCTCGTCGAAGAAAGTCGAGCAGATCAGCTCGCGCCATTCCTCCAGTTCGCCGCGGGTCGTATCCAGGCGGCGGGTGACCATCTCATAGGCATCGGGCCCCAGGGGCAGCCAGCGGGGCGGCTTCTCCACCCGGGTGATGGCCACGATCGCTTCCGCCACTTTCGCCGGATCGCCGGGCTGGCTGATCAGGTTCTGCTCCATCGCGCGGCGCCCGGCGCCGGACGTGTCCGCATAGTCGGCGATCTCGTTCTTCGTGATCACCAGGGAATTGCCCTCGAGGAAGTCGCTCTTGACGTAGCCTGGCTCCACCGCTGTCACATGGACGCCCATGCCGGCCACTTCCTGCCCCAGCGCTTCGCTGATCCCCTCGATGCCGAACTTGGCCGCGCAATAGATCCCGAAGCCTCCCATGGCGACCATGCCGCCCACGGAGGTCACGTTGAGGATATGTCCGGAACGCCGCGCGCGCAGATGCGGGATCACGGCCTGGCACACCCACAGCGTGCCGAAGAAGTTCGTGTTCATGCACGCGTGCAGTTCTTCCTGCGACGTTTCCTCGATTGCGCCGAGCATCCCGTAGCCGGCATTGTTCAGCACGATGTCGATCGCCCCGAAATGGGCGATCGCATCCGCCACGGCCTTCGCGATCGCATCGCGGTCGGTCACATCCATCGCCAGCAGCAGCAGATCGTCACGTTCGCCGAACCGCTGCACCATCCCGGCAGTGCTGCGGCCGGTGGCGACCACCCGGTCGCCCGCCGCCAACGCCGCTTCCACGGTCAGCGCACCGATCCCGCGCGAAGCGCCTGTAATGAACCAGACCCGTCCCGTCATCGCATCATCCTTCCTGAAGTGTCAGCGCCAGCTTACCCCGCACATGGCCGGCCCTGCTGAGCGCAAGCGCATCCGCCGCGCGCTCGAACGGAAAGACCTGCTGCAGGCGCGGCTTGACGCGGCCCTGGGCGGCAAGATCGCCCAGCAGATCGAGATTGGTGCCATCCGTATCGGGCTTGCCGATCGAGAACTTGGCTTCCCGGTCGCCATAGGCGAGCGACTGGGTCGGCGGAACGCTGGTGGTCATCCTCCCATCGGGCTTGAGAACCGCCCAGGAACGCGGAAGCACGTCGCCGGCCACGGTATCGACGACGAGATCGATATCGCTCACCGCCTCTTCGAAAGGCCGTGCGCGATAATCGACCACTTCGTCCGCGCCGAGCTCGCGCAGGAAATCGGCATTGGCCGGCGACGAGGTCGCGATCACATAGGCACCCGCATCATGCGCGATCTGCACCGCCATGTGGCCGACGCCGCCCGCTCCGCCCTGCACCAGCACGCGCTCGCCCTTTCTGAGGCCTCCGTCGCGGATCACGAGATCATAAGCCGTTGCGCCGGAAATCGCGATGCAGGCGGCTTCTTCGAAGGACAGGTTGGCGGGCTTGGCGGATAGCCGTCCCTCCCCCGTCGCTACATATTCCGCATAGCCGCCCAGCAAGCCGACCTGGCCGAACACCTCGTCACCCGCCTTTTGGCGGGTCACGCCGGCGCCCACTTCCTCCACCACGCCCGCGATATCCGCGCCGATAATGAAAGGCGGCTCGCGGTCGAGGAAGGAAGCGACCGAACCGTCGGTGACTTTCCAGTCCAGCGGGTTCACCGCACAGGCGCGCACGCGCACCAGCACTTCGCCCGGACCGGGCCTCGGCTTGGGGAAAGTACCGATCTCCACGGCATCGAGCCCGCCATAGGAGGCGATCGAGACGGCTTTCATCGTTTCGGACATGTCCCGCCTCCCTATCCGGCTGGCTTGAGGCCCGCAGCCTCGATCCCCGCCCTGCCGCAGGCGATATCTTCCTCGACAGTTCCACCGGAAACGCCGACGCCGCCCAGCGGAACACCGGTCGCGGTATAGAACGGTTGTCCGCCACCGGCGGCAACGATGCCCGGGACGTAGGTCTTCACCACATCGGCCATCATCGCCGTGGTCATGCGGAAGCTGGCGGCGGATTTGCCCTTGTCCTGCGCCAGCTGGTTGGAACCGATCAGCGTGCCGTCCATATTGGCGAAAGCGATGAGCTTGCCGGCATCATCATAGACCGCGACCGCGACCTTGGCATTCTTTGAACCTGCCCAGGCAATACAGGCATCGCGGATCTTCGCGGCGGTCGCATATTCAAGCATCGGCCGGGCGGCCTGTGCCCCGGCGGTCGACGGCAGCGCGATGGCCGGCAGAACCGCTGCCAGTGCGGCAAATGATTTCAACATGATCCGATCTCTCCCTCACACGACTCCCGCGTGAATGATGGGAGGATGGATGCAGAAAGGGCGGGCGACAAGGGCTGACCCTTGCCTCCCGCCCTCTCAAGACTTGATCGGCCTCGTGAGCGATCGGCCCCCTCTCCACGAGGAGAGGCGCAAATCGATCAGTCCTCTTTCAAGAATGCCGGCATGTGGTCCGGATCGCCGCCTTCGTCGCGGCCGCCACGATCGCCTCGGCCACCGCGATCACCACCACGACCGCCGCGATCACCACCGCGACCACCCCGGTCACCGCGCGGACGGCGGTCGCCGCGATCGCCACGGTCACCACGCGATTCGCGAGGCTCGCGCGGCGGACGCGTGTCTTCCAGTTCCTCGCCGGTTTCCTGGTCGACGACGCGCATCGACAGGCGAACCTTGCCGCGCTGGTCGATCTCGAGCACCTTGACCTTCACTTCCTGGCCTTCGGACACGACATCGGTCGGCTTCTCCACGCGCTCGTTCTTCATTTCGGACACGTGGACGAGACCGTCCTTGCCGCCCATGAAGTTCACGAAGGCGCCGAAATCGACGATGTTGACGACCTTGCCGTTGTAGATCTTGCCGACCTCCGGCTCCTCGACGATGCCGGCGATCCACTGGCGGGCCGCCTCGATCTGGCTGAGATCCGAGGAGCTGATCTTGATCACGCCCTCGTCGTCGATGTCGACCTTGGCGCCGGTGGTGG
>CAMLQG010000030.1 GCA_946482075.1 uncultured Erythrobacteraceae bacterium | reverse complement strand
GGCACCAGCCACCTTCGGCTGCGCGTTCCGCCTGGCTCGCGGCGACGTCGATCCGGGCGAGCGCCTGAGCCGTGGTGGCGATCGAGAGCCGGTCCGCCACCACGCGCGCGACCAGATCGGCGAAATGAGCTTCCTCCATCGCCAGCGCACGGCCGCCTGATTCGGCGATGCGGCCGGCTTCCTCATGCAGGCCCAGCGAATTGAAGCGCACCGCGCCCGCCATCGTCTGACGGTGAGTGAACCCGCTTTCGGGCGCCATCAGCGCATCGGCATGGCGCGCGGGCACTTCGATGAAATAGCCGAGGACGCCATTGTGGCGGATCTTGAGCGCGGCGATCCCGGTATCGTCGCGATAGCGCGCTTCGAGCAGGGCGATCGCCCGGCGCGCATTGCCGGAGATCGCGCGGAGCTCGTCGAGCGCTGCATCGAAGCCTTCGGCGATATAGCCGCCCTGGCCGCGTTCGGTGGGCGGGGAGGGCACCAGCGCACGGCTGAACAGATCCACCAGCGCGCCATGGCCGGCGAGCGACGGCAGCAGGCTTTCGAGCAAGGCCGGGCGGTCCGGCTTGCCCTGGAGATGGTCGCGGATGCTGCGCGCCTGGTCGAGGCCGTCGCGCAGCTGGCCGAGATCGCGCGGACTGCCGCGCCCGGCCACCACGCGGCCGAGCGCGCGGCCGATATCGGGCAGCGCGCGCAGGGCCTCGCGCAGGTCGGCGCGCAGCAGCGGGTCTTCGTGCAACCATTGCACCAGCGCGAGGCGCGCCGCGATATCGCGGGCCGCCGTCAGCGGAGCGGCGAGATCGTCCGCCAGCTGGCGCGCCCCGGCGCCGGTCACGCAGCGGTCGATCGCGGCGATCAGGCTTCCGCTGCGCCCGCCCTGGCTGCTGCCGAGGATCTCGAGGCTGGCCCGCGTCGCTTCGTCCATCGCCAGCCTGGTATCGCTGCTGCGCATCACCGGCGGCTGGAGGAAGGGGAGTTTCCCGCGTCCGACATGGTCGAGATAGGCGACCAGCCCGCCGCCTGCCGCCAGCATCGCGCGGGTGAAGCTGCCGAAACCGTCGAGCGTGACTACGCCGTGCAGCGCTTTCAGCCGGGCTTCGCCCTCGTCGCTGGAAAAGTCGCGCCGGGGGCGCGGGATCGCGCCGTCGGGCGCGTCAGCCCATTCTTCGGCCGCGACGATCTCGCTCGCGCCCAGGCGGGCCAACGCGGCGCCGATCAGGCCGGGTTCGCATTCTTCCAGCTCCATGCGGCCGGTGGAGATGTCGCAGGACGCGACGCCGATCATGCCGCGCAGCTCGCACACCGCCGCCAGTACATTGGCCCGGCGGGGTTCCAGCAGGTTCTCTTCCGTCAGCGTGCCGGCAGTGACGAAGCGGACGATGTCGCGCATCACCAGCGCTTTCGATCCGCCGCGTTTCTTCGCTTCCTCTGGCGTTTCCACCTGTTCGGCGATCGCGACGCGATTGCCGGCGCGGATCAGCCGGGCGAGATAGGCTTCGGCCGAATGGACCGGCACGCCGCACATCGGGATAGGGGCGCCCTCATGCTCCCCCCGGCTGGTCAGCGCGATGTCGAGCACGGCGGCGGCGGTCTTCGCGTCATCGAAGAACAGTTCGAAGAAATCGCCCATGCGATAGAACAGCAGGCAGTCGCCCGCCTGCGCCTTCAAGGCGAAATATTGCGCCATCATCGGAGTTGCGCCACCGGCCATCGGGAGGGGTTAGCGGCAGCGTGTGTGATTCGGAAAGGAGCCCAGGGGCGCTTTCCCCGATCAAACCGTTTGCGGGCGGGCGCGGCAACGCTTAGGGGCCTTGGAGTCGTTCTGTTTCAAGTTGAATCTTTCTCCGTCATGCTGAACTTGTTTCAGCATCCGTCGCGCCTCAGGGTCCATCCGCTCGTGGGGACAAATGGACCCTGAACCCGGTTCAGGGTGACGATGAGGAGAGGTTCACGCTCCGATCGAAATCGGAACGACCCTAGGGTCCTGGCCCCGGGACAACATGGAGAATTGGGACTTGGCCGACGAAAGCAACGTGCGTTTCACCAAGCGCGAAGCGCTGTTTTATCATGAGACGATCCGCCCGGGTAAGATCGAGATCATCGCGTCCAAGCCGATGGCGACACAGCGCGATCTCAGCCTTGCCTATTCCCCCGGCGTGGCGGCTCCGGTCGAAGCCATCGCGGAAGATCCTTCCAAGGCGGCGATCTACACGGCCCGGTCCAATCTCGTCGCGGTCATCTCGAACGGCACCGCCATTCTTGGCATGGGCAATCTCGGCGCGCTGGCGTCCAAGCCGGTGATGGAAGGCAAGGCCGTGCTGTTCAAGCGCTTCGCCGATGTGGATTCGATCGATATCGAGCTGGCGACCGAGGATTGCGATGCGTTCATCAACGCGGTCGCCCTGATGGAGCCGAGCTTCGGCGGCATCAATCTGGAGGACATCAAGGCGCCCGAATGCTTCATCATCGAGCAGGCCCTGCGCGAGCGGATGAACATCCCGGTGATGCATGACGACCAGCACGGCACGGCGATCATCGCCGCCGCCGGCCTGATCAACGCCGTGCATCTGACCGGCCGCAAGATGGAAGACGTGAAAGTCGTCGTGAACGGCGCCGGCGCGTCGGCCATCGCCTGCACCTCACTCATCAAGTCGATGGGCGTGCGCCATGAAAACGTGATCATGTGCGACAGCAAGGGCGTGATCTATATCGGTCGCGAGAATGTTGACCAGTTCAAGTCCGCCCATGCGGTGGCGACCGACCGGCGCACGCTGGCCGAAGCGATCGAAGGCGCGGACGTGTTCCTGGGTCTGTCGGTCGCCGGCGCGGTGACGCCCGAAATGGTCAAGAAGATGGCGCCCAAGCCGATTATCTTCGCGATGGCCAATCCCGATCCCGAAATCACGCCGCCCGATGCCAAGAAGGTCCGGCCCGACGCAATCGTCGCCACAGGCCGTTCGGACTATCCGAACCAGGTCAACAACGTGCTGGGCTTCCCCTTCATCTTCCGCGGCGCGCTCGATGTTCAGGCGACCGCGATCAATGAAGAGATGAAGATCGCCGCGGCCGAAGCGATCGCGGCGCTTGCGCGCGAACGCGTGCCGGACGAAGTCGCTGCCGCTTATGGCAAGGCCCAGCATTTCGGCACGGAATACATCATTCCCGCGCCCTTCGATCCACGCCTGATCGAGCGTGTCTCCTGCGCCGTCGCCAGGGCGGCGATGGATTCGGGCGTCGCGCAGAAGCCGATCGAGGATTTCGCGGCCTATGCCAACCAGCTGAAGGCGCGGCTGAATCCGACGACCTCGGTGCTCACCCAGGTGTTCGAGGATCTGAAGAAGAATCCGAAGCGCATGGTCTTCGCCGAAGCGGAAGAGGAAGTGGTGCTGCGCGCCGCGATCCAATATCGCGATTTCGGCTACGGCACGCCGGTGCTGGTCGGCCGCACCCAGGCCGTGCTCGACAAGCTGGTGGAACTCGGCGTCGACGATCCCGAAAGCTACGAGATTCAGAACTCGGCGGATTCGATCTATGTGCCGGAGATGGTCGCCTATCTCTACAACAAGCTGCAGCGGCGCGGTTACATGGAACGCGACGTGCGCCGCATGGTGAACCAGGACCGCAACGTCTTCGCCTCGCTGCTCGTGGCGCTGGGCCATGGCGATGCGATGCTTTCGGGCATGACGCGTCCCTTCGCGCAGACGATGCGTGAAGTGCAGCTGGTGCTGGAACCCAAGCCCGGCCATCTGCCGTTCGGCATCCATCTGATGATCGGCAAGAATTACACCGTGTTCCTGGCCGATACGACGATCAACGAGCGCCCGTCCGCTGCCGACCTCGCGCATATCGCCCGGGAAACCGCTGCGGTGGCGCGCCGGCTGGGACATGAGCCGCGCGTGGCCTTCCTCAGCTTCTCCACTTTCGGCAACCCCTCGGGCAAGTGGCTGGAGCCGATCCGCGACGCGGTGGCGATCCTCGACGCCGAGCAGCCCGGCTTCGAATATGAAGGCGAGTTGGCGCCCGATGCCGCGCTCAATCCCAAGGTCATGGCGAATTATCCGTTCAGCCGCCTGTCGCAGCCCGCGAACATCCTGATCATGCCGGGCCTGCAATCGGCCAATATCTCGGCCAAGCTGCTGCGCGAACTGGGCGGCAACGCCACGATCGGGCCGATGCTGATCGGGATGGAGAAGCCGGTCCAGATCGCGCCGATGACCTCGATCGCGCCCGACCTCCTGCAGCTTGCCGTGCTGGCTGCCGCGGGCGTGGTGGGGTAATCGAGCAAGCGCGCCTCCTCGTCATTGCGAAGAGGCGAAGCCGAGGAAGCAATCCAGAGCGGAACGCGTAACGGCTCTGGATTGCTTCGGCCTTATGGCCTCGCAATGACGTCGAAGAGTGGCCTCAATGCCAAGCGGCCCAAGCGCCGTATACGCTAGTGAGCGACAGCACGATCCCCACCATGATGAACATCCATTTGGCGGGGAAATGCCGCGCGGCCCAGGCGCCGAGTGGCGCCGCGGCCACGCCGCCGATCAGGAAGCCGAGAGTGGCGCCGGCGAGATCGGCGACGCCCAGGTGAAGGATGAAGGTCGCGGAAACGGCGATCGTCAGGAAGAACTCGACTGAATTCACCGTGCCGACGACCTTGCGCGGCTCTCCGCCCTGCATCAGCAGATTGGACGTCACGATCGGGCCCCAGCCGCCGCCGCCGGCCGCGTCGAGGAAGCCGCCGATCAGGCCCAGCGGCCGCACATGCCTGACTTTCCGGGCGATCGGCGGAAAGGTCAGGCCGCGCCACAGCAGGTAGACGCCGATCGCTGCGAGATAGAGCAGGACGAACGGCTTGATCACGGTCGCATCGATCGAGCTCAATATATAGGCGCCGGTCACACCGCCCAGGATGCCCGGAATCAGCAGGCGGAAGAACAGCGCCTTGTCGATGTTCCGATGCAGCAGGTGGCTGATGCCGGAGGTGGCCGTGGTGAAACATTCGACGATATGGACTCGTTGCGAGGCGAGGGCCGGGGGCACGCCGAGCACGCCTACCATCAGCGAATTGGAAATGACCCCGAAGGCCATGCCGAGCGCCCCGTCCACCAATTGAGCGGCGAAGCCCACGGCGATGAACGGCAGGACGGCAGTAAAGTCGAAAGAGGAGATGAAATCCAAGGAGTTCGGCCTTGCTCAGCGGATGGAGGATGGAACGTGTCGAGCGGCACGCCGGGGAAAAAGCAAGAAAATTATAGGCTGCATCAAGCAAAGCTTTTTCTCAACGCCGGCGGTAACGGAAGTACCAGACTTCGTGCCCCTGCTGCCGCGCCTTCGCTTCGTAGCGTGTTTCGCACCAGCCGCCGGGGCGATTCTGCCAGCTTTGCGGGCCTTCCGCCAGCCATTCGAACCGCTCGTGCTGGCGGTTCATCACCATCAGCGCATGGCGCAGATAGATCGGGTGGTCGGTGGAGAAGCGGAATTCCCCGCCGGGCCCGAGCTTGGCCGCGATCAGGTTCAGCGGCCCGTCGTTCATCATCCGGCGCTTGGCATGGCGGGCCTTGGGCCAGGGATCGGGGTGGAGCAGGTAGACGAAGGACAGCGCGCCGTCGGGGATGCGGCGCAACACGTCCAGCGCATCGCCCATATGCAGGCGAAGATTCGTCAGCCGCAGGTCGCGGACATGGCCCAGTGCGCCGACCACGCCATTGAGGAACGGCTCGCAGCCAATGAAGCCGTGATCGGGCAGCATGTCCGCGCGATAGGCGAGATGCTCCCCCGCGCCGAAACCGATCTCGAAATGAAGCGGGGCGGGTTGCCCGAACAGCCCTTCCGCCGTGACCGGGCCGTCTTCGGGCACTGAGAGGGTCGGCAGCAGACTGTCGACCAGATCCTGCTGGCCCACGCGCAGTTTCTTGCCCTTGGCGCGGCCGTAGAGGCGGTTGATCGTGGTCGGATCGCCGGATTTGTAAGCAGTCATGCGCGCGCGCTTACAGCAAAGCGGGAGTGAGGCAAAATGATCTCCCCTCCCCTGAAAGGAAGGGGAGCCGGAACGAAAACACCCCGCGCGATGGCGGGGTGTTCGGGTATCCGGACTGAATTGCGAAGGGTCAGGCGGCTTCCGCCTTGTCTTCCGGATCGCGCAGCACATAGCCGCGGCCCCAGACGGTCTCGATGTAGTTCTCGCCGTCGCACGCGAGCGACAGCTTCTTGCGCAGCTTGCAGATGAACACGTCGATGATCTTGAGTTCCGGTTCGTCCATCCCGCCATAGAGATGGTTGAGGAACATTTCCTTGGTCAGCGTGGTGCCTTTGCGGAGCGAAAGCAGCTCCAGCATGGCGTATTCCTTGCCGGTCAGGTGAACGCGTGCGCCGTCGACTTCGACAGTCTTGGCGTCGAGGTTCACGGCCAGCTTGCCGGTGCGGATGACCGACTGCGAGTGGCCCTTGGAACGGCGCACCACCGCATGGATACGGGCGATCAGCTCTTCGCGATGGAAAGGCTTGGTGACGTAATCGTCGGCGCCGAAGCCGAAGCTGCGGACTTTCGAATCCATTTCGGCGATGCCGGACAGGATCAAAACCGGCGTCTGCACCTTGGCGACGCGCAGCTTTTTCAGCACGTCATAGCCGTGCATGTCCGGCAGGTTCAGGTCGAGCAGGATGATGTCGTAATCATACAGCTTGCCGAGATCGAGGCCCTCTTCGCCCAGATCGGTCGAATAGACGTTGAAGCCTTCGGTGGTCAGCATCAACTCGATCGCCTTGGCCGTTGTCGGCTCATCTTCGATCAACAGAACGCGCATTGGTAGGCCCCCGTTGTTGCCCCGATTCCATGGTCGGTAACCCCTCGGAAAGGGATGTTCACAGCAATTAACCACGGAAGTTCTGAACAAGAAAGGTTAATTAAGCGTAAAGCGGCCTGGGACCACGAGTCGCGACACTTTTGCAACGCCGCGTCCGCGGGCCCTGATTTCGGCTCGGCTCGCGTCCGCCGCCGCCTATCGCGCAGCCTTAACGAATTTTATCGTGCCGTCGGGGCGCTGGAGCAGAAGGCGGTTCCCCACGATCCTCGCACTCGCCTCGCCGAAATCGACCACGCCCAGATCATTGGGCACGAGTTCGAAATGGAACGCCTTGCTTCCCTGTTCGATCGCGAAAGGCGGGGCGGTCACGCCGTGGATCGGTTCGGCGAGCTCGATCGCGCGGGGAATGCGCGTTTCGCCGGCCGGCCAGGCCCAGCCATCCTCCTGCGTATAGCCGGTGATCGGATGGCCCTCGTCGAAAACGATGCGGAAATCGATGCCGGCGATACCGCGTCCGTTCGGCCAGGTGACCAGAAGGAAGGGCGAGTCGACCTCCGCCGGTTGTTGGGCGGCTCGGCGGAATTCGGGCGACACGGGCTTGGGCTCGGTCACGAAGCTGATCGCGCCATCTGCTTCCCGCCAGCGGCCTTGGGACCTTTCGTCGAGCGCGCCGACGGCCATCGCATAGGCATAGGTTCCATCGGCCCGCAGCAGCAGCTCGGCCGCGAGTTCCGGGCCTTCATCCGCGCGATAGACGCCCGCCGCGCCCGCGACGGCGGCGTTGCTCCAGGCGAGAAGGAAGGCGGAGGCAAGGGCGGTCGCGCGGCGCATGGAAGCGTTCTATCCGTTATCGAGAAGGAATCGCAAGAAAGAGCTTGAAGCCGGGCTGCACCCTGTCTAAGACTCAGTTATTGAGAATCGATTTCATTAGCAAAAAGGCTGGCGATTGAAGCAGATGAAATCCGGGCGATCCTGACCGACTCTCTCCAACAGGTCGGGATCGACGGCGGGGGAGGCGCATGGGGGCGCTTCCCCCCAATTCCGCCAACTTGGAGCACGCCCTATCGCCAAGACCGGGCGTGCTCCACTTTTAGTTTCTCAGAATTTTATCTCGTCATTGCGAAGCCGATAGGCTGGAGCAATCCAGAGCCCATATGCATGGCATTCTGGATTGCCGCGTCGGCTACGCCTCCTCGCAATGACGGCGAGGCTCACCGCGGCAGTTCGCTCCGGCCCATCAGCGCCTGGTCGACCGAGCGGGCGCATTGGCGGCCCTCACGGATCGCCCAGACCACCAGGCTCTGACCGCGGCGCATGTCGCCGCAGGCGAAGACCATGTCCTCGCTCGTGCGGTAATCGACCACGTCGGCCGCGACATTGCCGCGATCGGTCAGTTCCACGCCGGACTGGTCGATCAGCCCCTGCTTGCGGGGTCCAAGGAAGCCCATGGCAAGGAAGATGAGATCCGCTTCCAGCGTGAACTCGCTGCCGGGCACTTCTTCCATTCGGCCGCCATTCCATTCGACGCGGACGCATTCGAGGCCGGTGACCTTGTTTTCGCCCAGCACGCGCTTGGTCAGCACGGCCCAGTCGCGCTCCACGCCTTCGTCGTGGCTGGTGGAGGTCCGCAGTTTCAGCGGCCAGTCGGGCCAGGTGAGGCCCTTGTCCTCATGCTCCGGCGGTTTGGGCATGATTTCCAGCTGAGTCACGCTCTTCGCGCCATGGCGGTTGGACGTGCCCACGCAGTCGGAGCCGGTATCGCCGCCGCCGATCACGATCACATGCTTGTCGGTCGCCAACAGCGAGCCGCTCGGCGCAGCGCGCTTCTCGTCGTCGCCCGCATTGCGCTTGTTCTGCTGGGTCAGGAATTCCATCGCGAAATGGACGCCCGGCAGTTCAGCGCCCGGAATCTGCAGCGGGCGGGGATGTTCCGCGCCGCCCGACAGCACCACCGCGTCGTAATTCTCCTTCAGCGACTTGAAGGACATGTCGACGCCGACTTCGGTGGAAGTGCGGAAAGTGACTCCTTCCGCTTCCATCTGCTTCATGCGGCGGTCGATCAGATGCTTTTCCATCTTGAAGTCGGGAATGCCGTAGCGGAGCAGCCCGCCCACGCGATCCGCCTTCTCGAACAGGGTGACGCTGTGCCCGGCGCGCGCCAACTGCTGGGCGCAGGCCATGCCGCCCGGCCCCGAACCGACCACCGCGACCGACTTGCCGGTGCGCTTCGCGGGGATCTGCGGCTCGATCCAGCCTTCCTTCCAGCCGCGATCCACGATCGCGCATTCGATCGACTTGATCGTCACCGGCTGGTCGGTGATGTTCAGCGTGCAGCTCGCCTCGCACGGGGCAGGGCAGATGCGACCGGTGAATTCCGGAAAATTGTTGGTGGAATGCAGGTTCACCAGCGCATCGCGCCAGTGATCCTCATAGACCAGGTGGTTCCAGTCCGGGATGATGTTGTTCACCGGACAGCCATTGTGACAATAGGGAATGCCGCAATTCATGCAGCGCGACGCCTGGGTGCGCAGCGCCGGCTCCGTCAGCGGGATCACGAATTCCTTGTAATGCTTCACCCGTTCCTTGGGATCGGCATAGCTGCGATCCTGACGCTCGAACTCGAGGAACCCCGTTTCCTTGCCCATTTCTGATCGTATTCCTTATTCGGCAGCGACGCTGGCGGCTTCGAGGCGTTCGGCCTCGAGCTGCTTCAGGGCGGCGGCGTAGTCACGCGGCAGCACCTTGACGAATTTCGTCAGCGCATTGTCCCAATCGTCGAGCAGCGCGGTTGCCCGAGCGCTTCCCGTGTGCAGCTTGTGCCTCTCGACCAGGATCCTCAGCCGCTCCGCATCGTGGCGGAGCATGTCGCCCATACCGTAATCGTGGATGTTGCGCGCCCGCTGCTGGGGACGGCCGATGCCGTCCTCCTCGTCCGGGGCGACGGAGATTTCCGTCAAGTCCACCATGGCGAGATTGCATCTCTGCGCGAAGGTGCCGTCCGCGTCATAGACATAGGCGATGCCGCCCGACATGCCGGCCGCGAAATTGCGGCCCGTGGCGCCCAGCACCACCACCACGCCGCCGGTCATATATTCGCAGCAATGGTCGCCCGCGCCTTCGACGACCGCGATCGCGCCCGAATTGCGCACCGCGAAACGTTCGCCCGCCACGCCGTTGAAATAGGCTTCGCCCGCGATTGCGCCATACAGCACCGTGTTGCCCACGATGATGTTGTCGCTCGGCGTGCGGCCCACCGCGGCCGGCTGGCGCACGATCACGCGGCCGCCCGAAAGACCCTTGCCGACATAGTCGTTCGCATCGCCCATCAGGTCGAGGGTGACGCCATGGGCGAGGAAGGCTGCGAAGCTCTGGCCCGCGACGCCGGTGAAGTTGATCCGCACGGTGTCGGGCTTGAGACCCTCATGCCCGCGCACTTCGGCGATCCGGCCCGACAGCATCGCGCCGACGGTGCGGTTCACGTTGCGGATCGTGCGATCGAGCACGACCGTGGCGCCATCCTCGATCGCGGGCTTGCAGGCCGCGATCAGTTCGTTGTCGAGCGCGCCTTCGAGGCCATGGTCCTGCGTTTCGGTGTTGAACAGCTCCTTGCCCGGCGCCGGCGCCACGCGGTGGAGCAGGCGGCCGAGATCGATGCCCTGCGCCTTCCAGTGATCCAGCGCCTTGCGCATGTCGATGCGGTCGACCCGGCCGACCATTTCCTGCAGCGTGCGGAAGCCCATCTCCGCCATGATCTGGCGCAGCTCTTCCGCGACGAAGAAGAAGTAGTTGATCACATGTTCCGGCGCACCCGTGAAGCGCTTGCGCAGGATCGGGTCCTGCGTGGCCACACCGACGGGGCAGGTGTTGAGATGGCACTTGCGCATCATGATGCAGCCCGCCGCGATCAGCGGGGCCGTGGCGAAGCCGAACTCGTCGGCGCCGAGCAGCGCGCCGATCGCGACGTCGCGGCCCGTGCGAAGGCCGCCATCGACCTGGACGACGATGCGGCTGCGCAGATCGTTGAGCAGCAGGGTCTGCTGGGTCTCGGCGAGGCCGATTTCCCAGGGCGAGCCCGCATGGGTCAGCGAGGTGAGCGGGGATGCGCCCGTGCCGCCTTCATAGCCCGAGATCGTCACATGGTCCGCACGCGCCTTGGAGACGCCCGCGGCGACCGTGCCGACGCCCACTTCGGACACCAGCTTGACCGAGATGCGCGCCACCGGATTCACGTTCTTCAGATCGTGGATCAGCTGGGCCAGATCCTCGATCGAATAGATGTCGTGATGCGGCGGGGGCGAGATCAGGCCGACGCCCGGCGTGGAATGGCGCACGGCGGCGATGTTCTTGTCCACCTTGTGGCCGGGCAGCTGGCCGCCTTCACCGGGCTTGGCGCCCTGGGCCATCTTGATCTGGATGTCGTCCGAATTGACGAGATATTCCGTCGTCACGCCGAAGCGGCCGGAAGCGACCTGCTTGATCGATGACCGCATGGAATCGCCGTTCGGCAGCGGCGTGAAGCGATCCACTTCCTCGCCGCCTTCGCCGGTGTTGGACCGGCCGCCGATGCGGTTCATCGCGATGGCGAGCGTGGTGTGCGCCTCGCGACTGATCGAGCCGAAGCTCATCGCCCCGGTGGCGAAGCGCTTCACGATCTCGGCCGCCGGTTCAACTTCGGAGATGTCGAGCGGCCTGTCGGCCGGCTTGAGCTGCATCAGCCCGCGGATCGTCAGCAGGCGTTCCGACTGCTCGTTGATCGAGCGGGCGAATTCCTCGTAGTTCTTCGGATCGTTGCCGCGCACCGCGTGCTGCAGGTTGGCGATGTTGGCGGGCGTCCAGGCGTGATCCTCGCCGCGGATGCGGTACTGGTAGATCCCGCCGACATCCAGCATGCTGCGATAGATCGGATCGTCGCCATAGGCGGCCGCGTGGCGCTTCACGGCTTCTTCCGCCACTTCCTTCAGGCCGATGCCTTCGATCGTGGTCGCGGTGCCGGTGAAGTACTTGTCGATGAAGGACTGGTTCAGGCCCACCGCGTCGAAGATCTGCGCGCCGCAATAGGACTGGTAGGTCGAGATGCCCATCTTGGACATGACCTTGAGGATGCCCTTGCCGATCGCCTTGATATAGTTCTGCTGGACCTTCTCGGTGGAGTATTCCAGCCCCTTCTCGAGGCGGATCTGCTCCAGCGTCTCGAATGCGACATAGGGATTGATCGCTTCCGCGCCGAAACCGGCGAGAGCGCAGAAATGATGCACTTCGCGCGCTTCGCCCGTTTCCACCACCAGGCCGGTCTGCATCCGCAGGCCCTGGCGCACGAGGTGGTAATGCACCGCCGCCGTCGCCAGCAGGGCGGGCATCGGGATGCGTTCCGGACCCTGCGTGCGGTCCGACAGGATCAGGATGTTCTTGTCTTCCAGCACCGCTTCGGTCGCAGCCACGCACAGGTCCTTGACCGCGCGTTCCAGGCCCTCGGCGCCGGTCGCGGCATCCCAGGTGATGTCGATCGTGCCGGTGCGGAACGCCTTGTCGAACGCCTTCTCGGCCGAACGGATCTTGGCGACGTTCTCGTCCGTCAGGATCGGCTGGGACACCTCCAGGCGCTTGTGGCTGCCGGCGTCATGGCCAAGCAGGTTGGGGCGCGGGCCGATCATGGACAGCAGGCTCATCACCAGCTCCTCGCGGATCGGATCGATCGGCGGATTGGTGACCTGGGCGAAATTCTGCTTGAAGTAATCGTAGAGCAGGCGCGGACGGGCCGACAGCACCGCCAGCGGCGTGTCCGTGCCCATCGAGCCGATCGGATCATCCGCACTTTCAGCCATCGGCGCCAGGAACTTGCCGATGTCTTCCTGCGTGTAGCCGAAGGCCTGCTGGCGATCGAGCAGCGTGGTCGTTTCCTGCGGCAAATTGGCCGCGTCCACTTCCAGCGTGTCGAGGTCTTCCAGCTTGTACTGCGCCTTTTCGAGCCACTGGGCATAGGGCTCGGCATTGGCGAGCTGCGCCTTCAACTCCTCGTCCTCGATGATGCGGCCCTGTTCGAGGTCGATCAGCAGCATCTTGCCGGGCTGGAGGCGCCATTTGCGGACGATGTCTTCTTCCTTGAACGGCAGCACGCCGCTTTCCGAAGCGAGGCACACGATGTCGTCGCGCGTGACGCAATAACGCGCGGGGCGCAGGCCGTTGCGATCCAGCGTCGCGCCGATCTGGCGGCCATCGGTGAAAGCGACGGCCGCAGGGCCGTCCCACGGTTCCATCAGCGCGGCGTGGTATTCGTAGAACGCCTTGCGCGCCGGATCCATCAGCGGGTTCTTGGCCCAGGCTTCCGGCACCAGCATCATCATCGCGTGCGTCAGGCTGTAGCCGCCGGCGAGCAGTAGCTCGAACGCATTGTCGAGGCAGGCTGTGTCCGACTGGCCATGGGGGATCAGCGGCCACATCTTGTCGAGATCCGGGCCGAGCAGCTCGGATTCCATGGTGCGGCGGCGCGCATTCATCCAGTTCACATTGCCGCGCACGGTGTTGATCTCGCCATTATGGGCGATGAACCGGTAGGGGTGGGCCAGGCGCCAGCTGGGGAAGGTGTTGGTCGAGAAGCGCTGGTGGACGAGGCCCAGTGCCGAAACGCAGTCCGGATTGCGCAGATCGTCGTAGAAGCTGTCCACCTGGTTCGCGAGCAGCAGGCCCTTGTAGACGACCGTGCGGCTGGAGAAGCTCGGCATATAGAGTTCGGACAGGCCGGACATGTTGTATTCGATCGCCTGCTGTTCCAGCGGGTTCTGAGTCTGCTTGCGGATCACCAGCAGCTTGCGTTCGAACGCGTCCTGGTCCGCGCAGTTCTCGCCGCGACCGACGAAGCATTGGCGGATCACCGGCATGGATTCGATCACGGCCTTGCCGAGGCCGTCGAGCGTGGTCGGCACGTCGCGCCAGCCGATCAGGGTCTGGCCTTCCTTGGCGATCACCTTTTCGAACAGCTTGATCGCATGATCGCGCGATTCCCCGTCGCGCGGCAGGAAGCACATGGCGACGCCGTAATCGCCCGCAGCCGGCAAGGTCAGGCCTTCGCCGTCCGCCCACTTGCGATAGAGCGGGTCGGGGATCTGCATCAGGATGCCGGCGCCGTCGCCCATCAGCGGGTCCGCGCCCACTGCGCCGCGATGGTCGATATTGGCGAGAATCTCGAGCGCCTGGCTTACGATCGCGTGACTTTTCTCGCCCTTGATATGGGCGACGAAGCCCACACCGCAGGCGTCGTGTTCATTGCGAGGATCGTAAAGGCCTTGGGGCGCCGGATAACCCATCAAAATTCCCATCCTGTCATAAGCCGGAACGCTGCACCCCTCGCAGCTCTTCTCGGCAATGCGCGCGAATCGCCTCGCCGCAATGCGGCAAGACAGCACGAACAGCCCAAATGGCGTCAGGAAGCGATTTTTGCAACCGCGAAGCGCCGCCCGATCACCTGGCCCGATCACACGGAGGTGCGGGGGGCCTTTGCAGGCCGCGGCCAAGCCCGTCAAGCCGCGATGTTACGCAGGAAACTCAGTCTGCCACGCGCGCGGCTTTTGCGCCATGCCTGTGCTCTCGCTGTCCGTCAGGCGGTGCCGCTCATCCGGCGGAGCGTTTCGAGCGCGCTGCGCAGGGCAACGGTCTCGCGATCGGGTTCGATGACCGCCGCTCTCGCCTCTTCCAGCGCAGGGGAACGGCGGAACGACGCTGGCGGGAAAGTCA
Organism: uncultured Erythrobacteraceae bacterium; assembly: GCA_946482075.1. The sequence continues at coordinate 19,171 of CAMLQG010000030.1, read as the reverse complement.
TTGCGGTTTCGGCGGGCAGAGCTGTCGGCGCCTTGGACGCAGGAGACTTCAAGTTGCTGATATCCATGAGCGATGCATAAGCGGCATGGCTGGCCTGGACATCCGCATCCAGCCGCCTGACCATGTCTTCCGCATGGGCGGGCAGGCTGCGGGCGAGGCCCTGCTTGAGCTGGATCGCATGGGCAAGCCGCTCGATCAGCTCGACCATGCCCAGTTCGGTAAGCGGGCGTTCCGCGACGCCATCTGCGACCCCCGCCGCCATGACCGGAACGGTGCCTTCCGGCAGAATGTCCCTTTCCGAAAGCGCCAGCGGCGCATCGGCCAGCTCTTCCGACCATACATGGCCATCCTCGTCGGCCAGCCACGGGCTGTCATATCTCGGCGGAACCGGCAATTCTTCCGCTACGGGCTCGTCTTCCGGGAAGACTTCCGGCACGGGCCCGAGGCCTTCCGTGCCCAGCTCTTCGTGAGCGATGATCGGGCGGCGCGGAGCATCGGCTTCGATGTCGCGCATGGTGGGAGCGCGTCTGGCACGCGGTTCCTCGCGCGCCGTGCGCACCGGACCTTGCGCCACCTTGCGGGCGATCAGCGCACCGAGAGCATATCCGGCAAGACCGGCTAAGATCGCGACGACCAGCCTGAGAGCATGCCCGATCAGCGGAGCCGCATCGCTCGGCGCGAAATCCGCGAGACGTTCCAGCGACTGGACCGGGAGAAACAGGCTGCCGAACCCGAGCAGGGCGGCGAACCACAGGGCGACGAGCATCGTGAACGCCGGGTGCGAGCGGATCGGCGCGGGTTTGCGCCGCCCATGCCGAGTGTCGTTCGCTTTGCCCATGATCACCTTGACCTGCGCCGTTGCCGGCCCCTCACACACCCCATTCCGGAGTGCGCGCGTCAGGCGGCAGCCGGAAGTCGAGGTGATGGCCGCTTTTGTATCAACGTTTGGTAAACGTCGAGATAACGTCTGACATTACGCGACCAGTCGTGATGGGCCGTCACATGCGCGTGCGCGGTGCGGCGCATGATGTCCCAATCCTCCCGGCGGGAAAGCAGATCGGCCAGCGCTTCGCCGCAGGCCACGGGATCGCCCGCAGTAAACAGCGTGCCGGTCACGCCGTCGCGGATCAGTTCGCGGTGTCCGCCGACATCGGAAGCCGCGACGAGCTTGCCCTGCGCCATCGCTTCCAGCGGTTTCAGCGGCGTGACGAGGTCCGTCAGACGGCTGGGCTTGCGCGGATAGGCCATGATGTCGGCCAGCGCGTAATAGCGCTCCACCTCGGAATGCGGCACGCGGCCCACGAAGCGGATGGCGTTGCGCGCGGGCGAATTGTCGGCCTGCTTCGCCAGCCGGTCGGCCACCGGACCGCCGCCCACAAGGAGCAGGCGCGCATCCGGGTGTTCGGACCGCACTACCGGCATCGCTTCGATCAGATCGTCGATACCTTCGTAGTCGTAGAAGCTGCCGATGAAGCCGATCACCGGCCCGCTGCCGAGGCCGAGCTCGGCCGCCAGTGTTTCGTCGCGCGGGGGCGGATCGCCGAACATCGCGAAATCGACGCCATTGGGCATGATCCCGATGCGCCCCGGCGCGACGCCGCGTGCGATCAGATCGTCGCGCAACCCGTGGCAGATGGTCATCACGCAATCCGCGCCCGCGACGACGCGGTTTTCCAGGCTGCGCGTCAGACGATAACGCAGCGACGCTTCGCGGCCCGTGCCGTTGCCCACCGCCGCATCTTCCCAGAAGGCACGGATTTCATAGACAAAGGGAATGTCGAGCTTGCGCGCCACGCGCAGCGCGGCAAGGCCGCAGAGCGCGGGCGAATGGGCATGGATCACGTCCGGCCGCCAGTCCTGGCACACCGTTTCGATCGCATTGGCCAGGAGGCCGATCTCGCGCCATTCGCGCAAGCCGGCCGGGCCGCTGATCTCGCCGGTCGTGCGGTGGAACAGCAGTCCGTCCGCTTCCTCAACCGGCGGGCCTTCCGCCTCGTGGCGCACGCCGGTGACGCCGCGCACTTCCAACCCCGCCGCCTGCTGCGCCTTGAGGATCGCGCGCGTGCGGAAAGTATAGCCGCTATGCAGCGGCAGCGAATGATCGAGCACGTGAAGGATGCGGGTCATGACGGGATCATGTGCCATCACAAGCTTAACGGCACGTCAACCGGGTGTTGATAGAGCGTGCCGACCGCAGGACTTCACCGGGTATCGGCTCTTGATCGACATCTTCACGCTCGCGCTCACGCATACACTCCTGGCGGTCGCCGCTTGGCGGCTGCTGTCGCGCGACGATCTCGACCCGCCGCTGAAGCGCGGCCGCGGCCATCGCGCACGGCAAGCGCAGATGTCCGAACCGCTCCGGGAAGGTGCCGACGGCGATGCTTGACGTCGCCCTCCTCGCCTTTTTCGGAGCATTCCTGGCGCTCGGCCTGCGCAAGCCGTTCATCTGGGTCCTGGTCTATCTTTATGTCGATATCGTTGCGCCGCAGAAGATCGGCTGGACATTGCTGCCGTCGATTCCGATCTCGCTGATCGCCTTTGCCGCGGCGTTTGGCGGCTGGGCGCTGATGGACCGCAAGGCCGGCGCGCGCTTCACTTTCCGGCAGGGACTGCTGCTCGTCCTGCTGATTTATTGCGGCCTCACCACGATCGGTGCGCAGTTCCAGGCGGAAGCGCTGGAGAAGTGGGCCTGGGTGTGGAAAGCGCTGCTGTTCGCGATCTTCCTGCCGCTCGCGCTGACCACGCGCCTGCGGATCGAAGCCGCTGCGCTGGTGATGGTGCTGTCGGTCGCCACGATCATCATCAATGGCGGGATCAAGACGGTGTTCGCCGGTGGCGGCTATGCCACGCTCTCGCTGCTCGTGCGGGAGAATTCGGGACTCTATGAAGGCAGCATCATCTCGACTGTCGCGATCGCGGTCATCCCGCTGATCTTCTGGCTCACCCGCTGGGGCACGATCTATCCGCCCAGCAAATGGGTCACGGCGTTCGCGGTCGCGCTGTGCTTCGCATGCCTGCTGATCCCGGTGGGCACGGCGGCGCGCACGGGTCTGATCTGCATCGCCTTCCTGGGCGTGCTGATCCTGCGCACCTCGCGCCACAAATTCCTGTTCGCCTCGCTTGGCGCCTTTGCCCTGATCGCCACGGTGCCGTTCCTGCCCAAGGCCTATCTCGAACGCATGAGCACGATCACCCGGCCGGCAGGCGACGAATCGGCCTCCACCCGCATGGCCGTGTGGCGCTGGACGCTGGACTATGTGAAGGTCCATCCGATGGGCGGCGGGTTCGATGCCTATCGCGGCAACAGCTTCACTTACAAGACGCGCGCCGAGGTGGATCAGGGCGGAGGCCGGAAGAAGGTCCAAAGCTTCGAAGTGACCGACAAGGCGCGCGCCTACCACTCCGCCTATTTCGAAATGCTGGGCGAGCAGGGCTATCCGGGCCTCGCGCTCTGGCTGCTGTTCCACGGGCTGGGCATCCTCCAGATGGAACGCGTCCGCCGCCGGTACCGCAAGAGCGAGGATGCGGGAGATCGCAGTCTCGGCGAACTCGCTTCCGCGCTGCAGCAGGGGCATCTCGTCTATCTGGTGGGCGCGCTGTTCGTCGGCATCGCGTTCCAGCCCTTCGTCTATATGTTCGCCGCTCTCGAGATCGCGCTTGCCTCCTTCGTGTGGCGGCAGGAGAAGGAGCGCGAAGCGGCGCTTCCGCGACGCCGGCCAGGCATGGCCCGGAATGCAGGTGCGATGGAGGCCGCCGACAGCGCGGCATGACGCCGCGAAAAACCACGGGGAGGCGGTTATCGCTCCAGAAGAATTTCGGGCCCTTGAAGGCCGGGTGATCGGCGTGTCGGACTGGCTGATAATCGACCAGCCGATGATCGACCGTTTCGCCGATCTCGTGCATGATCATCTGTTCATCCATGTCGATCCGGACCGCGCGGCCGCCTCGCCCTTCGGCGGCACGATCGCTCACGGGTTCCTCACCCTGTCGCTGATGACCGCTTTCATGGCCACGGCGAAGCTTCCGCAGCTGACCGAGAAATACGCCGTCAATTACGGCAGCGATCGCTTGCGCTTCCTGGCGCCGGTGCGTTCGGGCAGCCGCGTGCGCGCCCGCTTCACCCTGCTGGAAATGCAGGAAAAACGGCCCGGCGAATGGCGGGAGAAGACCGAAATGGTGGTCGAGATCGAAGGGCAGGAAACGCCCGCGCTCAGCTGCGAATGGATGAGCCTGCATTTCACCTGAAGGTTGAAACACTTGCGCGCCGCGCCCGCGCGGCACATCCTAGCCACCGGGAGCAGTCCGGGAGGTTCGGGCATGGAGGCGCAATCCCTCGGCATCGTGGAGATGCTGGGCATCGCGGGAAGCGTGAGCCTGCTGGCGGGCTGGCGGCTCTATCTCTGCATCCTGGCGACCGGCATCGCGATGCGTGCGGGGCTGGTGCCGCTGCCGGACCATCTCGCCTTCCTCGGCGTGCTCGCCAATCCCTGGGTCTTGGGCATCGCAGGCTTCGCGGCCTTCTGCGAGTTCTTCGCCGACAAGATCGCCTGGATCGATTCGGTATGGGATGCGGTCCACACGCTGATCCGTCCGCTCGGCGGCGCGCTGCTGGCACTCGCGGTGGTCGATCCGTCCGATCCCAAATGGCAGGTCGCCGCGTTTCTCCTCGGCGGCGGCGGCGCGCTGCTTGCCCATGGCGGCAAGGCCGGCGCGCGCGCGGTGGTCAATGCCAGCCCGGAGCCGTTCAGCAATGTCGCCGTCTCGAGCGTGGAGGATGTGGCCACGGTCGGGCTGCTCTGGCTGGCTTACGAATATCCCGTCGTGGCAGGCGGGATCGCGCTGGTGCTGCTGGTCCTGGCGATCGGCCTGCTGGTGCTGGCGCGCCATCTGTTCCGGCGGCTGTTCGGGCGGAAACGAGCGGCCTGACAGGCCCCCACCCCGCATCCGTTCGCCCTGATCCTGTCGATGGGCTGTTTTTCTTCTGGCCGGGTGATGGAGATGAAGAAAAAGCGGTCCTTCGACAGGCTCAGGGCGAACGGAACTCCGGAAAAAATCTAAGCCACCGCCTGCAGCTTCGTGCGGGACTGGGCTTTCATCCAATCCTCCACCACCGGAGCGATGCGGTTGCGCCACTTGCTGCCGTTGAAGATGCCGTAATGCCCGACCTGCTTCGCGAGGTGATACCGCTTCTTCTCTTCCGGCAGTCCGGTGGCCAGGTCGAGCGCGGCCCTGGTCTGGCCGATGCCGGAGATATCGTCGCGCTCGCCCTCGATCGCGAGGATCGCGGTGTCGGTGATCGCGCCGAGATCGATGGGCTTCCCGTGATGCTTCAGCTTGCCCTTGGGCAGCGAGTGCTTCTGGAAGACGTGTTCCACGGTCTGGAGATAGAATTCCGCCGTCATGTCGCAGACCGAGCGGTACTCGTCGTAGAACTTCTTGTGCGCCGCCACGCTTTCGCCGTCGCCGGCCACCAGATGCTTGAACATCTCGTAATGGCTCATGATGTGGTTGCCGAGATTCATCGACATGAAGCTCGCGAGCTGGAGGAAGCCCGGATAGACCCGTCGCCCGGAGCCCGCATATTGCAGCGGCACGGTGGCGATCACATTGGTGCGGAACCAGCCCAGGGGGCGCTGCATCGCCATGGTGTTGACCGTGGTGGGCGATGCGCGCGTGTCGATCGGTCCGCCCATCATCGTGAGCGTGGCGGGGCGGCACGGGTTCTTTTCCGCCCCCATCACCGCCGTCGCGGCCAGCGCGGGTACGGATGGCTGGCATACCGCCATGACATGCGTGCCGGGGCCGATGAACTCGAGGAAATCGATCACATAGTCGACGTAGTCGTCGAGATCGAACTTGCCCTCTTCCAGCGGGACCATCTTCGCGTCGGCCCAGTCGGTGATGTAGATTTCCGCGCGTTCCAGCATCCGTTCCACCGTCCCGCGCAGCAGAGTGGCATAATGGCCGCTCATCGGCGCCACGATCAGCAGCTTGGGCGCGTCCTTGGGCAGCCCCTCATGCGTGAAGTGCAGCAAGGAACCGAACGGCTTGGGATAGACCACCGATTCGCTGACCGCCCGGTCCGTGCCGTCCACCGTCACATGGTCGATGCCGAAAGCGGGCTTGCCGCGCGGCGCGGCGGCATGGGCGAATACGTCGAGCGCGGAGGCGACGACGGGCGCCATGCCGATATATCCCAAGGCGTTGCGCGGGTTCGAGAGGAGTTCCGCCCCGATGGAGGCCCAGGCGCTGGCTCCCTTGAGCCAAGCGCGCTGCAATTCATAGGCTTGGTAGAGCACGTCAACGATCCCTGCAATTGAACCCGATGCCTCGGCCGAGTGTTTCCGGCCGCGTCCCTTGCTCCTAAACTCCGATTGTTGCAATGCAGCAAAAGCCAGCCGGTTCCTGATTTGGGAAGCCTGTGGCCGCTTCGCAATGACAGCCCGTTGCGCATCGGCGGCCAAAGGCCTAGGTGGCCCGGCGATGGACGCCGAGCAGGACCCCCAGCCGAGCCGACGCGGGCTCTTCGCCCGCCGCGCTTCTGTCCTGCGGCCCGACGATCCGCCGCCCGCGCGCACGCTCGGGCCCTTGCGGATGATCTGGCGGGCCGCGTCCGCCTATCCCGGCAAAGTGGGCCTCGCGATCCTATCGCTCTTCGTCACCGCCTCGGCGACGCTGGCGATTCCGTCCGGCTTCAAGCTCATCATCGATCGCGGTTTCGCAGCCGGTGGCGGCCACGACATAGCGCGCTGGTTCCAGTATCTCCTGCTGATCGTCGTCGTTCTGGCGATCGGCACGGCCTGCCGGTTCTATTTCGTGTCGTGGCTCGGCGAACGGGTGGTGGCCGATATCCGCTTGCGGGTTCAGGAGAACCTCCTGCGCATGGCCCCGGGCTTCTTCGAGGAGAACAGCCCGAAGGAGATATCCTCGCGCATGACGGCGGATACCGGGCTGATCGAACAGGTCGTCGGCACTACGGTCTCGGTCGCGCTGCGCAATGTCATCCTGGCCCTGGGCGGCACGGTCTATTTGTTCACGCTTGCGCCCAAGCTCACGCTGGGGCTGCTGCTGGCCATTCCCGTGATCGTGCTGCCGATCGTGATTTTCGGCCGCCGGCTGCGCACCGTCTCGCGGTCCAGCCAGGACCGGGTGGCCGATGTCGGCGCGATGGTGTCAGAAGTGCTGGGCGCGATGAAAGTGGTGCAGGCCTTCAACCAGGAAAAGCGCGAGCACGAACGGTTCACCGGGGCGGTGGAACGGACCTTCGCCACGGCGCGGCGGCGCATCCTGATCCGCGCGGTGATGACGGCGATCATGATCTTCGTCGTCTTCGGCTCGATCACTCTGCTGATGTGGCAAGGCGCGCTCGGCGTCGCGTCGGGCAAGATCAGCGGCGGAACGATCGCCGCTTTCGTGCTGACGGGCGGCTTGGTTGCCGGCGCCTTCGGTGCGCTGACCGAAGTCTATGGCGATCTGCTGCGCGGCGCAGGTGCGGCCGGGCGATTGAACGAGCTGTTGAACGCGAAGCCCGACATCGCTCCGCCGGAACGCCCGCAGGCGCTGCCCGAACCGCCGCGCGGGGGGCTGTCGTTCCAGAATGTCAGCTTCCGCTATCCGACACGGCTGGACACGTCGGCGCTCAAGGATTTCAGCCTGACAGTGGAGCCGGGCGAGACGGTCGCGATCGTCGGTCCCTCGGGCGCCGGCAAGACGACCATCTTCCAGCTGACCGAACGCTTCTACGATCCGCAGGCGGGCGCGGTCCGGATCGACGGCGTGCCGCTCGCCAGCGCGGACCCTGCCGATATCCGCCGCCGTATCGCACTGGTGCCGCAGGAAGGTATCCTGTTCGCAGCCAGCGCGCGCGACAATCTCCGCTACGGCCATTGGGAAGCGAGCGATGAGCAGATCTGGGAAGCGGCGCGCGCGGCCAATGCGGAGGAATTCCTTCGCGATCTGCCGCAAGGGCTCGACACGTTCCTCGGCGAAGGCGGCGCGCGGCTTTCGGGGGGGCAGCGCCAGCGCGTGGCGATCGCGCGCGCGCTGTTGCGCGATGCGCCGATCCTGCTGCTGGACGAAGCGACCAGCGCACTCGATGCCGAAAGCGAGAGACTGGTGCAGGATGCGCTCGACCGGCTGATGCAGGCGCGTACCACGCTGGTCATCGCGCATCGCCTAGCCACCGTGCGTGCGGCCGACCGCATCGTGGTGATGGATGAAGGCCGGATCGTGGAGCAGGGCACGCATGCCAAGCTCGCGGCCGCCGGCGGGCTCTATGCGCGGCTCGCCAAACTCCAGTTCCAGGACGTGCCGCGTGCGGCGGTTTAGGGATGGCTGTTCTCAAACTACCCGTTTCGTCATTGCGAGGCCAAAGGCCGCGGCAATCCAGAGCCGTTTCGCATTACGCTCCGGATTGCTTCGTCGGCTCCGCCTCCTCGCAATGACGATTCCGCTTGCGGCGGAAGGGAGCATCCGGATGCTTCAACCGCCGTTCAGGCGCGGACAGGAAGGAAGGTCGAAGTCATGACGAAACCCCGCAAACTCGGCGCGCTGCTCGGCTGTGCCTTCCTCGCCCTGTCCGCTCCGCTTGCTGCCGAGGAGGCTGCGCCGTCCTCGGCGGCCGCTGCGCCCGAAGCGCCGGCGCCGAAGATGAGCTTCGGCACCTGGGGCGTCGATCTGGCCCAGCTCGATCCCGCGATCAGGCCGGGAGACGATTTCTTCGCTTATGTGAATTCCAAGTGGATCGCGGCCAATCCGATCCCGGCGGAACATGCGCGCTACGGCGCCTTCACCATGCTCAGCGAGAAATCGCAGGAGGATGTTCGGGCGCTCATCGCCGACATGGAAAAGGCAAAGCCCGCGCCCGGCTCCGCCGAAGCGCGGATCGTCGATGCCTATCGCTCCTATCTCGATGTGAAGGCGATCGATGCCGCCGGCCTCGCGCCCGCGCGGCCCTATCTCGACCGGATCGTCGCGGCGGACAGCACGGCCAAGCTTGCCGATCTCTTCGGCGCGGTGGGCTATCCCGCGCCGCTGGGCGCGATGGTGATGGTCGATGACATGCAGCCCGATCGCTACACGGTCGGCTTCGGCGCGGACGGGCTCGGCCTGCCCGATCGCGACTATTACCTGAAGACCGATCCCAAATCGCAGGAAATCCAGGCGAAATATCGCGACTATCTCGCTTTCCTGCTCGGCAAGGCGGGCTATGCCGATCCCGCTTCGGCCGCGAAGGCCGTCTATCAGCTGGAATACAAATTCGCGGTGCTGGGCTGGGATCGCACCGTGCTGCGCGACCGGGACCTGACCTACAACAAGGTCAGCCGCGCGGAGCTGGACGGACTTGCGGGCAGCTTCCCGGTGGGCGCGATGCTCGATCGGATGGGCATGGGCGCAGTGAAGGATTTCGTCGTCTGGCAATTGCCGCCGACGGCCGAAGAGAAAAAGAAGCTGCCGCCCGAAGCCCTTGCCGGGATCGGCGGCGGCGTGCCGGCGATGTTCAAGCTGCTGGCCGCCACGCCGCCCGCCACGCTCCAGGCCTGGACCGCCGCGCAGTTCCTGATGCATCACGCGGATGTCCTGCCTTCCGACATCGACCAGGCGGATTTCGCCTTCAGTAAGGTTCTGACGGGCCAGGAAGAGCAGAAGCCGCGCTGGAAGCGCGCGATCGGAGCGGTGGAAGGCGAGTTGGGCGAACTGCTCGGCAAGGAATATGTCGCGCGCCACTTCCCGCCGGAGAACAAGGCGGCGATGGATGCGCTGGTCGGCAATCTGCGCAAGGCGCTGGCCGCCAGCCTGACGGACAATGCCTGGATGAGCGCGGATACCAAGAAGGAAGCGCAGGCGAAGCTCGATCTCTTCACCACCAAGATCGGTTATCCCGACAAGTTCAAGACCTATGACGGCCTCACGATCCGCGCGGGCGAGCCGCTGGCCAACGAGATCGCAGCGGAGGACTGGTCTTGGAAGGACCAGCTTGCCAAGCTGGGCGGCCCGATCGACCGGAACGAATGGTTCATGCTGCCCCAGACGGTGAACGCCTATTACGATCCGTCGAAGAACGAGATCGTGTTCCCCGCCGCGATCCTCCAGCCGCCCTTCTTCAACGCATCGGCGGACGCGGCGGTGAATTACGGCGCGATCGGCGCGGTGATCGGGCATGAGATAGGCCATGGTTTCGACGACCAGGGCGCCAAGTCCGACGGTACCGGGCTGATGCGCGACTGGTGGTCGCCCAAGGATCTCGCGGCCTTCACCGCCTTCGGCGACAAGCTCGCCGCGCAGTACAACGCCTATTGCCCGCTCGATCAGGGCAAGACCTGCGTCAATGGCCGTTTTACGCTGGGCGAGAACATGGGTGATCTGGCGGGGGTGAATCTCGCCTATCGGGCCTATCGCATGTCGCTCGGCGGCAAGGAGGCGCCGGTGATCGACGGGCTGACCGGTGACCAGCGCTTCTTTCTCGCCTGGGCGCAGGTGTGGCGCGCGGCCAACCGCGAGGATGCCCTGCGCCAGCGGATGATGACCGATCCGCATTCGCCGGAGCAGTTCCGCGTCAACGGGATCGTGCGCAACATGGATGCCTGGTACAAGGCGTTCGACGTGAAGCCGGGCGACAAGCTCTATCTTCCGCCGGATAAGCGGGTCCATATCTGGTAATTGCCGCTGGTAATTGCTGCACCTGCGGTTAGGCTGGCGTTGCCGCTCCTTTTCCTCCCCGCAGCACCGGACAATCATGGACCTGACGTTTACCGCCATCCTGCTCGGCATTGTCGAAGGCCTCACCGAATTCATCCCCGTCTCCTCGACCGGACACCTGATCCTGGCGTCCGAGCTGTTCGGCTACGATGCGGCGGAATGGGCGCTGTTCAACGTGGTGATCCAGCTCGGTGCGATCCTCGCGGTAGTGGTGCAATATTGGGGCACGTTCTGGAATGCCGGGACGGGCATTCTGCGGCTGGAACGCGAAAGCCTCCACTTCCTGCGCAATATCCTGGTGGCGTTCCTGCCATCCGCCGTTCTCGGCTTTCTGCTGAAGGACCAGATCCGGGTGCTGCTGGGCAGCCCGGCCGTCGTGGGCTGGGCGCTGCTGTTCGGCGGTATCGCGATCCTGGCGATCGAACGCGTGGTGAAGCCCGGGGAGGATTCGGGTGTCGCCCGGCTGCCGCTGCGTCAGGCACTGGGCGTGGGCGCGGCCCAATGCCTGTCGATGATTCCGGGCGTCAGCCGTTCGGGCGCCACCATCATGGGTGCGCTGGCCATGGGCGTGGGCCGCAAGACGGCGGCGGAATTTTCCTTCTTCCTCGCCGTCCCCACCATGCTCGGCGCATCGACGCTGGAATTCATCGACTTCGGCGATGAGCTCGGCAATGGCCTGGGCCGCGTCGGCTGGGACGAGATCGCGATCGGCTTCGTGGTGTCGTTCATCGTCGCGCTGGTCGTGATTCGGGCGTTCGTCGCCTATGTCAGCCGCAGGGGCTTCACGCCGTTCGCCTGGTACCGGATTCTCATCGGTGCAGTGGCGATCGCCTGGCTGGCGCTTCGCTGAATCCGTGCTGCGGTTCCCTCGCCCTGTCCCGCCGGACAGGCGGGCCGCGGCGCAATTTAGGCAGCCGAATCGAGATCCTGTTACAAAGAAGGCGTGGAACCAAAGCCTTCGCTGCGTTTTCTCGTTCCTGGAATTGAGGAAAATGACAGGAATGGAACTCGGCATTCTACTGCTTATCGTGGCGGGCGCTCTTCTGGGGTGGCTGGCTTCGATCGTGGCGAATGTCGAAACCTGGCCCGGCATCCTTCTCAATCTCGGGGTGGGCATAGGCGGCGCATTGCTCGCCGGCCTCGTGGTCAATCCGCTGGTAGGCAGCGGAAATATCGTGGAGGGGCAGTTCGGCCTTCTGGCTCTGTTCGTAGCGCTGGTCGGCGCGGTTCTGCTCCTTGTCCTCGTCAACCTGCTTCGGCGAGACGTCCACCCGTAGGCGTCCCGCTTGTCAGCTTCCAACCGGCCGGCCGAAGCGGCGGGTGGACCTCGTTTGGAAGGTAAGGAGAATACCATGAAGAAGATCGTCAAATGCGCAGTGCTCGCTTCCGTTGCGGCTCTCGGCCTGAGCGTCGCAGCTTGCGGCAGCAAGACGGAAGAAGCCACCGATCAGCAGGCCGAAGCGGTCGACAACGCTGCCGAACAGCAGGCGGACGCCATCGACAATGCGGCCGATGCGATGCCGGAAGGCGCTACCAAGGAAGCGACCGAAGCCAAGGCCGATGCGGTCGAAGCGGCCGGCGATGCCCAGGCCGATGCGACCAAGGCCGCTGGTGAAGGCGCTGAAGCCGATGCGGCCGCGGGCGCTGCCAAGCCCGCTCAATAAACCTTTACTTCGGCAAATCGGGAACCGGCGCGGGCGCGAGCCCTGCGCCGGTTTTCTGTTGGGCGATGCCTTTCTTCCCTTCTCTGAAGAGAAGAGGAGCCCCTGTGTGTCGCCACGCGGCGGTGTTAGGGCTGGGACGCCGGTTTGCGGGCATCCTCATCGGCCGGGATCGAAGGTTGCTGCTCGATCATTTCCGCCGCCTCATCCAGCGCGCGCGCTTCTCCCACGCTCACGCCGCCCGGCCCAGGAGCATTGTCATTGTCTCCGCAACCGCCGAGCAATGCGGTGAACCCGAGAAGGATGGCAAGGGGGCGAAGGCGCATGGCGTATCTCTCTTCCTGAAAACAAAACGGGCATGGCTCGCGCCATGCCCGCTCTTGTCCGATCCAGGCGGCGAGGCCTGGAAATCCGGCCAGCCTTACTGGGCGGGCTTGTCGGCCGGCGTTTCCGCGGGCTTCGCGGCGTCGGCGGCAGCAGCGCTGGCGTCGGCGGCAGCGGCAGCTGCGGCGGCGCCGGCGGCTTCGGCCGTGTCGGCAGCCTTTTCGGCATCCTTCGTCGCATCGTCGACGGCATTGGCCGTCGCATCGGCGGCGGGTTCGGCCTCGGTTCCGGCTACGGCTTCGTCAGCCGGCATTTCGACAGTGTCGGCCTGCGCGTCCGCTGAAGCATCGTCGGAGCTGCCGCAAGCCGCAAGCGCCAGAGCCGCGGCGGAAGCAAAAGCGATGCAGGTAATCTTCTTCATCAGGGTACCCTCTTTCGTGTCGCACCAGAGCGGAAAACACGTGTCTCCCGGCGGCCGATGGTAACGAAGCGCATGCATGCGGGCAAATGCAATCGATGAAAGAATTAGTTGTAAATATAAAGATGTCTTTATATATTATGTCAGTCATGCAGATCGAGCCCATCATCCGCGCGCTTGCCGATCCCACTCGCTTGCGGGTGATGCGGCTGCTCGCGCGGATGGAGCTGGCGGTGGGCGAGCTGGCCCAGGTTCTGGGGCAAAGCCAGCCGCGCGTTTCGCGCCATATTCGCATCCTGTGCGACGCCGGCCTTGCCGAAAGGCGGCGCGAAGGCAGCTGGGTGTTCGTGCGCGGCGTGGCTTGCCCCGGCAACAAGGGGAACGAAATCGTCGGCGCGCTGCTGGAAACGGCGGAGGAGGAGGATGCGGGTTTCGGTGCCGCCTGTTCTGCGGATCGCAATCGCCTAGCCGTAATTCGCGCCGCGCGCGAAGCCCATGCCGCGACCTATTTCGCCGCCCATGCCGGCCGCTGGGACGAGCTGCGCAGCCTGCATAGCGACGATGCCGCCGTCGAAAGCGCGCTGTCCGGCCTGCTGGACGGTGGGCTGCTGGGTTCCGTGCTCGATATCGGCACGGGCACCGGCCGCATCGCCGAGCTTTTCGCCGGGCGGGCTGATCACGTCACCGGCCTCGACAAGAGCCCCGATATGCTGCGCCTGGCGCGCGCGCGCCTGCAGGACCTGCCGGCCGGAAGCTTCGATCTGGTGCAGGGCGATTTCACTGCGCTGCCTTTTGCCGATGGCGCGTTCGACACGGTGCTGTTCCACCAGGTGCTGCACTATGCGCCCGCGCCCGAAGCCGCGCTGGCCGAAGCGGCGCGCGTGACGCGGGGCGGCGGGCGGATCGCGATCGCCGATTTCGCCCCGCATGACCGGGAGGAGCTGCGCAGCGTCCACGCTCATGCGCGGCTGGGTTTTTCCGACGCGCAGATGCACCAATGGTTGCGCGATACGGGCTTCCGGCCCGATGCCGTACGCAGCCTTCCAGGAAGCGAATTGACTGTAACCATCTGGACCGGCACACGCCGCGGCGACGCCATTGCCCGGATCGATCCGGCGCCGGGCAAGAGAGTAGCGAAAGCCGCCCGATGACCATTCCGCACCCTTTCCCGATCGTGCAGGATTCCCCGCTGTTCGCCGGTCTGCCGGGCGATATCGCGGTGTCGTTCGAATTCTTTCCGCCCAGGACGGAGAAGATGGAGCAGACGCTGTGGGAGGCGATCGCCACGCTGGCCCCGCTCGGTCCCCGTTTCGTCTCGGTCACTTATGGCGCGGGCGGCTCCACGCGGGAGCGCACCCATGCGACGGTGGAACGGATCGCGCGCGAGACAGCGATTCCCGCCGCCGCGCATCTCACCTGCGTCGAAGCTTCGCGCGCCGAAGTGGACGAGGTGGCGCGCGAATATTGGGATGCGGGCGTGCGCCATATCGTGGCGCTGCGCGGCGATATGCCCGCCGGGCCGGGAACCGCCTTCGCGCCGCATGCGGATGGCTATGCCAATGCGGCGGAACTGGTCGAAGGGCTGAAGCGGATCGCGCCGTTCGAAATCTCGGTCGCGGCCTATCCGGAATGCCATCCGGATTCGGCCAATCCCGATGCCGATCTCGACAATCTCAAGCGCAAGCTGGACGCGGGCGCCACGCGGGCGATCACGCAGTTCTTCTTCGAACCCGAGACCTTCTTCCGCTTCCGAGACGATGCGGCGGCGGCCGGGATCGATGCCGAGATCGTGCCCGGCATCATGCCGATCACCAGCTTCGCCGCCGTCCAGAAGATGAGCGCATTATGCGGTACGGCAATTCCCGACTGGCTCGCCCATCAGTTCGACGGGCTGGATGAAAAGCCCCAGGCGCGCCAGCTCGTCGCCGCGACGCTGGCGGCGGAACTGTGCCGCAAGCTCTACACCGGCGGCGTGCGCGATTTCCATTTCTACACTTTGAACCGGGCGGAACTGTCCTATGCGATCTGTCATCTGCTCGGCGTTCGTCCGACCGTGACCGAAGGAGTCCCCGCATGAGCAGCGCCGCCGAAGATTTCCGCGCTCTCGCTTCCGCCAAGATCCTGATCTTCGATGGGGGTTACGGCACGTCGATCCAGCGCTATGGATTGCAGGAGGCCGATTATCGCGGTTCCTACGATCTGGCGAAGGACCAGAAGGGCAACAATGACCTGCTGTGCCTGACGCGGCCTGACGTGATCGGCGCGATCCACACCGCCTATCTCGATAATGGCGCGGACATGATCGAGACGAACACTTTCAGTTCCACCCGGATCGCGATGGCCGATTACGGCTGCGAGCATCTGGTGCGCGAGATCAATATTGCCGCCGCCAGGCTGGCGCGCGACGCCTGCGAGGCGGCGGAAGCAAAGGATGGCCAGCGCCGCTTCGTGGCCGGTGCCATCGGGCCGACGAACAAGACCCTGTCATTGTCGCCCGACGTGAACGATCCCGGCTATCGCGAGATCGGCTTCGACGCGCTGAAGGCCGATTATCGCGAGCAATGCGACGCGTTGATCGAAGGCGGAGTGGATTTCCTGCTGGTGGAAACCTGCTTCGACACGCTGAACGCCAAGGCCGCCGGCATGGCGGCAAAGGAAGCCGAAGCTGCGGCAGGCCGCCAAGTGCCGCTGATGCTGAGCTTCACCATCACCGACATGAGCGGGCGCAACCTGTCCGGCCATACGATCACCGCCTTCTGGTACACGTTGCGGCACCTGAAGCCGCTCACCATCGGCGCGAACTGCGCCTTCGGGGCGGACAAGCTGCGGCCCTATCTGGCGGAACTCGCCAAGGATAGCGACGCCCTGATCATGGCGTACCCCAATGCCGGCCTGCCCAACGAACTCGGCCAGTATGACGAGCTGCCGGAACGCACCGCCCAGCTGATCCATCAATGGGTGGACGATGGCCTCGTCAATGTGGTCGGCGGCTGCTGCGGCACCACGCCGGCCCATATCGGCGCGATCGCGAAGGAGATCGCGGGCCTTCCGCCCCGCCAGCTCCGCCCGGTGGACGTCAAGACCCGTCTTTCCGGCCTCGAACCCTTTACGATGGTGGCCTAGTTTCAAAGGCCCAAGCCCGCTCATCCTGAGGAGGGACCGAGCGCAGGCGAAGGCCCGTCTCGAAGGACACGCGCGAGGGTCCTTCGAGACGCCATTTCGACAAGCTCAATGGCTCCTCAGGATGAGCGGAGTTAAGACGTGACCCAGACTTTCGACTCCACCCGCTTCGTCAATATCGGCGAGCGGACCAACGTCACCGGCTCCGCCGCGTTCAAGAAGCTCATCCTCGCGGGCGATTATGCCAAGGCGGTCGACGTCGCGCGTCAGCAGGTGGAGAACGGCGCGCAGATCATCGACGTCAACATGGACGAAGGCCTGCTCGACGCGGTCGAGGCGATGACGACTTTCCTCAAGCTGATCGCCGCCGAACCCGATATCGCCCGCGTGCCGGTGATGATCGACAGCTCCAAGTGGAACGTGATCGAGGAAGGGCTGAAATGCGTCTCCGGCAAGCCGATCGTCAATTCGATCAGCATGAAGGAAGGCGAAGCGCCGTTCCTGGAACAGGCGCGCAAATGCATGGCCTATGGCGCGGCCGTGGTGGTGATGGCCTTCGACGAGACGGGCCAGGCCGACACGAAGGAGCGCAAGGTCGAGATTTGCGAGCGCGCCTACAAGCTGCTGACCGGTATCGGTTTCCCGCCGGAGGACATCATTTTCGATCCCAACGTGTTCGCCGTGGCGACCGGGATAGAGGAACATAATAATTACGGCGTGGACTTCATCGAAGCGGTGAAGGAAATCCGCGTGCGCTGCCCGCATGTCCACTTCTCGGGCGGGCTGTCCAACCTGTCCTTCAGCTTCCGCGGCAACGAGACCGTGCGCCGCGCGATGCATTCGGTGTTCCTGTATCACGCGATCCCCGCCGGGCTGGACATGGCGATCGTCAATGCCGGCCAGCTCGACATCTACGACCAGATCGATCCCGTGCTGCGCGAAGCCTGCGAGGACGTGATCCTCAACCGCAAGCAGGAAGTGCCCGAAGGCGAGGAGACGGCGACCGAGAAGCTCATCGCGCTCGCCGAAAGCTTCAAGGGCCAGGACAAGGGAGCCGAGAAAGAGGCCGAGGAATGGCGCGGCTGGGAAGTCGTGCGCCGGATCGAGCATGCGCTCGTCAAGGGCATCGACACCTATGTGGTCGAGGATACCGAACTTGCCCGGCAGGACATCTTCGCGCGCGGCGGCCGCCCGATCGAAGTGATCGAAGGCCCGCTGATGGACGGCATGAACACGGTCGGCGACTTGTTCGGCAGCGGCAAGATGTTCCTTCCGCAAGTTGTGAAGTCCGCCCGCGTGATGAAGAAGGCCGTTGCCCATCTCATCCCCTTCATCGAGGCGGAGAAGGAGGAAGGGCAGAAGGCCAAGGGCCGGATCGTCATGGCGACGGTGAAGGGCGACGTGCACGATATCGGCAAGAACATCGTCGGCGTCGTGCTCCAGTGCAACGGCTATGAAGTGATCGATCTCGGCGTGATGGTGCCGTGGTCGACCATTCTCGATGCTGCGAACGAGAACGACGCCGATATCATCGGCCTTTCCGGCCTCATCACGCCCTCGCTCGACGAGATGGTGACTGTCGCCGAAGAAATGCAGCGCGCGGACATGACGATCCCGCTGCTGATCGGCGGGGCGACCACCAGCAAGGTGCACACCGCGCTCCGCATCGACCGCGCCTATACCGGCCCGGTGATCCATGTGCTCGATGCGAGCCGCGCGGTCGGCGTGGCGTCGCAGCTGCTGTCCGACACGCAGCGCGATCCGTTCGTCGACGGGACGGCGGACGAGTACGAGAAGATCCGCGAAGCGCGCGAAGGCAAGGGGCAGAGCGCACTCCTCACGCTCGAGGAAGCTCGCGCCAATGCCTACAGGCCCGACCTGGCGGACAAGCCGGCCCCGCCCGCGCAGCCGGGCATCCATGTGTTCGAGGATTGGGACCTTGCCGATCTGCGCGAATGCTTCGACTGGACACCCTTCTTCCGCGCCTGGGAACTGGCGGGCGTATTCCCCGCGATCCTGGAGGACGAGATCGTCGGCGAAAGCGCGAAGGGCCTCTATGCCGATGCGCAGGCGATGCTCGACCGGATCATTGCCGAGAAATGGCTGACGGCCAAGGGCGTGGCCGGCTTCTGGCCGTGCAGGCGCGACGAGGACGACATCCTGCTGGATGACGGGACGCGCTTGCCTTTCCTGCGCCAGCAGGTGAAGAAGAGCCGGGACCGGGCGAATTACTGCCTCGCCGATTTCATCGATCCGGCGGGCGACTGGCTGGGCGGTTTCGCGGTCGGCATCCACGGGATCGAGCCGCATCTGGCCCGCTTCAAGGAAGGCCACGACGATTATTCCGACATCCTGCTGAAAGCGCTGGCGGACCGCTTCGCGGAAGCGTTCGCCGAGCGGTTGCACCAGCATGTCCGCATGACGCTGTGGGGTTATGCGCCGGGCGAGCAACTGACCAACGAAGCGCTGATCCGCGAGGAATATCGCGGTATCCGCCCCGCACCCGGCTATCCCGCCTGCCCCGACCACAGCCTCAAGCCGATCCTGTTCGATCTGCTGGATGCGGGGCGGAAGGCCGGGATCACGCTCACCGAAAGCAATGCCATGCTGCCGACCTCGGCGGTGAGCGGCTTCTACTTCGCGCATCCGGAAAGCGATTATTTCGGCGTGGCGCGGATCGGGCGCGACCAGCTGGAGGATTACGCCACCCGGCGCGGGATCGATCTCGCCACGGCGGAACGCTGGCTGCGGCCGAACTTGGATTGAGCGTCTCAATCTCCCCTTCCCTTCAGGGGAGGGGTTGGGGGAGGGGAAGCGCCTCTGCATTCGACGTCGGCGATCGGGGCGCGGGGGGGGGGGGGCCCCCCCCCCCCCCCCCCCCCCGGGCGGCCCCCCCCCCCCCAGCCCCCAACCAACCCCCACCAACGAACACAAGCACACCCGAACC